>NZ_JBKHUI010000018.1:0-102717 GCF_046569695.1 Kluyvera sp. 142486 | reverse complement strand
TTTAACAAATCAAAAGGGGTTTTAATAACTGGCTTAAAGCTGAAAGCTTTCCGGAACCCCCAGCCTAGCTGGGGGTTTTCTGTGCACAAAAAACCCGGCGTCGCTGCGCTTGGCCGGGCTACATCACGCGTAGGCCGGATAAGGCGAAGCCGCCATCCGGCAATGTGCGCCGATTTGCCTGATGGCGCTACGCTTATCAGGCCTACAAAGACGAAGGTTACGCGAGGCGCGCCTTCGCGTCGCTAATGGCCTGCGCCACCTGCTTCGGCGACACGCCGCCTTTTGCTGCACGCTTATCAAGGCAGGATTGCAGTGACAGAATTGGGTAGACATCTTCACCAATTACCGCACTAAATTTTTGCAGGTCGGCCAGCGCCAGATCTTCCAGCGGTTTGCCCTGAGCAATGGCTTCGACCACCGCTTCGCCCACGATATGGTGCGCTTCACGGAACGGAACGCCTTTCGCCACCAGATAATCCGCCAGCTCGGTGGCGTTCGCATAGCCCTGCTGCGCCGCTTCCTGGCAACGCGGACGCTTCACCTGAATACCGTCCAGCACCAGCGCCGCCATATGCAAGCAGTCCATCCAGGTATCGAGCGCATCGAATACGCCCTCTTTGTCTTCCTGCATATCTTTGTTGTAGGCCAGCGGCAGACCTTTCAAGGTCATCATCATGCCGGTCAGCGCGCCCTGCACGCGGCCGCACTTGCCGCGGATAAGCTCAAGCGCATCCGGGTTTTTCTTCTGCGGCATCAGGGAAGAACCTGAGGTCACGCGGTCAGATAGCTCAACGAAGCCCGCTTCGCCGGTATTAAAGAAGATAAGGTCTTCAGCAAAGCGCGACAGGTGTACCATACCGATGGAGGCATCAGACAGCAGTTCCAACACGTGGTCACGGTCAGAAACGCTGTCCAGGCTGTTACGGGTTGCGGATGCAAAGCCCAGCCAGCCCGCCAGCTGTTCACGGTCGATTTCATAGGCGGTGCCCGCCAGCGCGCCGCAGCCCAGCGGGCTCACGTCCAGACGTTTGAGGGTATCCTGCAGGCGGCTTTCGTCACGCGCCAGCATCTCAACGTAGGCCAGACACCAGTGCGCGAAGGTCACCGGCTGCGCACGCTGCAGGTGGGTATAACCCGGCATCACCGCATCCTGGTTGGCCTGCGCGGTGTCGACAAGCGCGCTTTGCAGCTGGCGAATAGCCGTCAGCAGCTCAGCAACGGTATCTTTGCACCACAGTTTGAGGTCAGTCGCGACCTGGTCGTTACGGCTACGGCCGGTGTGCAGCTTTTTACCCAGTTGACCGACTTTGTCGATAAGCTTGCCTTCAACCCAGCTATGGATATCTTCAGCATCGCTTTCCAGAATCTGCTGCGGGTTTGCCCGCACTTCTTCCAAGAGTACGCCCAGCGCAGCTTCCAGTTGAGATTGCTCTTCCGCCGTCAGTACGCCGACCGTCACCAGCGCTTTGGACCAGGCAACAGAGCCAACGATATCCTGCTCCGCCAGGCGATAGTCAAAGCGTAAAGAGTCATTGAACTGTTTGAACCGCTGATCCGCTGCCTGAGTAAAACGCCCACCCCAAAGTGCCATAACATGCTTCCTTAAATTCGTTTATTTATGCCGGGTCTTACCCGGCCTGAAAACAACCCTCACCCCGACCCTCTCCCTGAGGGAGAGGGTTAGGGTGAGGGGAAAAACTTAAGCCAGAATACGCGTACCAATCGGTGTGCCGTTAAACAGCGCCGGCAGTTGCTCCGCGTGACGCCATGACGCGATATCCACCGGGCGACCCAGCGTACGCGCTGCATCCAGCGCCGCATTCACCTTCACAATCATCCCGTCGGTAATAATGCCCTGCTCGATCAGCTGCTCTGCCTTCGCCGCGGTCATTTCAGCAATACGCTGGCCTTTACCGTCAAGAATACCGCTCACGTCAGAGAGCAGAATCAGGTCTGCACCAAGCGTAGCCGCCAGCGCCGTCGCCGCCTGGTCGGCGTTGACGTTCATCAGCTGCCCTTCGGCGGTTACACCGATAGAGCTCACCACCGGCAGGAAACCGCCTTCCAGCAGCAGATTAATCAGTTTAGGCGAACCCGGCTGCGCCAGACCCACGTGGCCCAGTTCTTCATCCAGTTTGCTGACCTGCACGCTGTCACCGTCGCCGAGGAACAGGCCAACGGAGGCGATATCATGCTTCTTCGCCCATGCCAGCAGCGCTTTATTGGCGGTACCCGCCAGCGCGCCGGTAATAATGTCGATTTGATCGGCAGGCGTGACGCGCAGGCCATTTTTCTTTTTCACCGGCAGGTTGAGCTGTTTCATTAGCTCATCCACCACGCAGCCGCCGCCGTGGACAATCACCAGCGGGCGCTGATGCGACTCGCGGTAGTTGACCAGCGCGGTAAACAGACGCTCCAGCGCCTCTTCGCTATCCAGTAACACGCCGCCCAATTTGATAATTAATGGATTCATCGTCGTCACACCTTAAATAAGAGACTGCGTCTCAGCGAAGCCGAAACGGATATTGGCGCACTGCACAGCCTGTGCGGCAGCGCCTTTCAATAGGTTGTCTTCGGTCGCCACGACGATCAGGTGCTCGCCCTGCACCGCAAAACCGATATCGCAGAACGGCAGGCCGACCACGTTTTTCAGTGCCGGAACGCCCTTCTCGTATAAACGCACCATTGGCTTGTCGCCGTAGGCCTGTTTTAAGGTTTCTGCCACCTGCGTGTGGGTCACGCCCGGCTTCAGACGGCAGGTAATGGTTTCCAGAATGCCACGCGGGAAGTTGCCCAGATGCGGGGTGAAAATCACCTCTGCGCCAAGATGGCTGGCGATTTCCGGCTGATGGCGATGGGTGAACACGCCGTACGGCTGCAGGCTCACTTCGCAGAAGCTATTGGAGATAGCAGCTTTACGCCCCGCGCCGCTCACGCCGCTAGTCGCGTTGATCACCGGCCACTGGTTGAGATCCAGCAGATCGGCATCAATCAGAGGTTTCAGGGAAAGCTGCGCCGCCGTTGGATAACAGCCTGGCACCGCAATCAGGTTCGCCTCTTTCAGCGCTTCAGCGCTCCACTCGGCCAGGCCATACACCGCCTGCGCCAGTAGCTCAGGATGCTGATGGGTAAAACCGTAGTATTTTTCATAGAAGGCGCCGTCGTTCACGCGGAACGCACCGGAAAGGTCGAACACCACGCAGCCTGCCGCGAGGAATTGCGGGGCCAGATCGTGACTCACTTCGTGGGCGGTCGCCAGGAACACCACATCAACACCGGCGCTGAATTCGCTGATATCGGACATCGGCTGCAGCGGCAGATCGACAATCCCTTTCAGCTGTGGATGCAAATCGGAGATTAACTTTCCTGCATCATTGCTTTGCGCTGAGACCGTCAAAGCGGTTATGTTCATATGAGGATGGCGATTTACATAGGTCACAAGCTCTGCGCCAGCGTAACCGCTCGCGCCCACAATCAGCGTATTCAACATCGGGGCTGCTCACCTTCTTATGTCTGTTTGCCTGATTAAGCGTTATCTATTCACCCTACCGTTGGTGGGTTTTCTTACGCCTAATGATAATGTATTTTTATTCACAAATACTGCATGAATATTGATACTATCATGACCCGAGGTGTGTCAACAATGAAAAACAATTTACCCCCATTTATCGAGATTTACCGTGCGTTGATCGGCACTCCTTCCATCAGCGCAACCGAAGAAGCGCTCGATCAGAGCAATGCGTCTTTAATCACTCTGCTTGCAGACTGGTTCGCCTCATTGGGCTTCAACGTTGAGGTGCAGCCGGTTCCCGGCACGCGCAATAAATTCAACCTGCTGGCCAGCGCCGGGCAAGGTGCAGGCGGGCTGCTGCTCGCCGGTCATACCGATACCGTGCCGTTCGATGACGGCCGCTGGACCCGCGACCCATTTACCCTCACCGAGCACGACAACAAGCTCTACGGTCTGGGCACCGCCGATATGAAAGGCTTCTTCGCCTTTATTCTGGACGCGCTGCGTGATGTTGACGTGACGACGCTGAAAAAGCCGCTCTATATTCTGGCAACCGCCGATGAAGAGACCAGCATGGCTGGCGCGCGTTACTTCTCCGAATCCACCGCGCTTCGCCCGGACTGCGCCATCATCGGCGAACCTACTTCGCTACAGCCGGTGCGTGCGCATAAAGGCCATATGTCGAACGCCATCCGCGTGATGGGCCAGTCCGGCCACTCCAGCGACCCGGCGCGTGGCGTCAACGCCATTGAGATCATGCACGACGCCATTGGCCGCGTGATGCAGCTGCGCGACTCGCTGAAAGAGCGCTATCACTACGACGCGTTCACCGTGCCATATCCAACGCTCAACCTCGGTAGCCTTCACGGCGGCGATGCCTCTAACCGCATCTGCGCCTGTTGCGAACTGCACATGGACATCCGTCCGTTGCCGGGCATGACCTTGAACGATCTGAACGGCCTGCTCGACGAAGCCCTTGAGCCGGTCAGCGCCCAGTGGCCGGGCCGTCTGACCATTAGCGAACTGCATCCGCCGATTCCAGGCTACGAATGCCCACCGGATCACCAGTTGGTTCAGGTGCTGGAAAAACTGCTCGGCACCAAGACCGAAGTGGTGAACTACTGCACCGAAGCGCCGTTTATCCAGACCCTGTGCCCGACCATCGTCCTGGGCCCAGGCTCGATTAACCAGGCGCACCAGCCGGACGAATACCTGGAAACGCGCTTTATTAAGCCGACGCGCGAATTAATTACCCAGGTTGTGCATCACTTCTGCTGGCATTAATGTGTTCTGCCCGGTGGCGCTACGCTTACCGGGCAGAACCTGTCTGTAGGCCGGATAGGCGCAGCGCCATCCGGCACATCCCCACCCCCCGCATTCCCGCGATCGCCTTCACATTTTCATAAGCATTTCTTATCTGGCACGATGCGAATTAACTTTCGTAAATTGTCGCGATTTATTCGTTTGCTGAAGCGATTTCGCAGCAATTGACGTGCGAGTATTTACGTGGCTTTATAAAAGAGGTGTCTTTATCTCGCCCTTACGTTCCAGGGGTTGGGATATAACAAAATAAAATGAGATGGGGTGTCTGGGTTAATGAACGAACAATATTCCGCGTTGCGTAGTAATGTCAGTATGCTCGGTAAAGTGCTAGGCGATACCATCAAGGATGCGCTTGGTGAGAACATTCTTGACCGTGTAGAAACGATCCGTAAGTTGTCCAAATCTTCTCGTGCGGGCAACGAAGCCAATCGCCAGGAGCTGCTCACCACGCTGCAGAACCTGTCCAACGATGAGCTGCTGCCGGTCGCCCGCGCGTTCAGTCAGTTCCTGAACCTGGCCAACACCGCCGAGCAGTACCACAGCATTTCGCCAAAAGGCGAAGCAGCAAGCAACCCGGAAGTGATTGCTCGTACCCTGCGTAAACTCAAAGACCAACCCAATCTCGACGAAAACACGATTAAAAAAGCCGTTGAATCTCTGTCGCTGGAGCTGGTGCTCACCGCGCACCCTACTGAAATCACGCGTCGTACGCTGATTCACAAAATGGGTGAGATCAACAACTGCCTGAAGCAGCTTGATAACAACGATATCGCCGACTACGAACGCAACCAGGTGATGCGCCGTCTGCGCCAGCTGATTGCCCAGTCCTGGCACACCGATGAAATTCGTAAGCATCGCCCAAGCCCGGTTGATGAAGCCAAATGGGGCTTTGCGGTGGTGGAAAACAGCCTGTGGGAAGGCGTACCAAACTACCTGCGTGAACTGAACGAACAGCTGGAAGAGAACCTCGGCTACCGGCTGCCGGTTGATTTCGTACCGGTACGCTTCACCTCCTGGATGGGCGGCGACCGCGACGGCAACCCGAACGTGACCGCAGAAATCACCCGCCACGTCCTGCTGCTCAGCCGCTGGAAAGCCACCGATCTGTTCCTGAAAGATATTCAGATTCTGATTTCCGAACTGTCGATGGTTGAGTGCACCGACGAACTGCGCGAACTCGTTGGTGAAGCCGGTGCCACCGAGCCGTACCGTTTCCTGATGAAAAACCTGCGTACCCGTCTGCTGTCCACCCAGGCATGGCTGGAAGCGCGCCTGAAAGGTGAACGTCTGCCGAAGCCAGCGGGCCTGATCAGCCAGAACGAACAGCTGTGGGAACCGCTGTACGCCTGTTATAAATCACTGCAGGCCTGCGGAATGGGCATTATCGCCAACGGCGAACTGCTCGACACCCTTAGGCGCGTGAAGTGTTTTGGCGTGCCGCTGGTGCGTATCGACGTACGTCAGGAAAGCACCCGTCACACCGAAGCGCTGGGCGAACTGACCCGCTATCTGGGCATCGGTGACTACGAAAGCTGGTCAGAAGCCGACAAGCAGGCCTTCCTGATCCGCGAACTGAATTCCAAACGTCCGCTTCTCCCGCGCAGCTGGGAGCCAAGCAACGAAACCCGCGAAGTTCTTAATACCTGTAAAGCGATTGTCGATGCCCCTATCGGCTCTGTCGCGGCCTACGTTATCTCCATGGCGAAAACGCCGTCCGACGTACTGGCGGTTCACCTGCTGCTGAAAGAAGCGGGCATTACCTTCGCGCTGCCGGTTGCTCCGTTGTTCGAAACCCTGGACGACCTGAACAACGCCGACGACGTCATGACTCAGTTGCTGAGCATCGACTGGTATCGCGGCTTTATTCAGGGCAAGCAGATGGTGATGATCGGCTATTCTGACTCCGCCAAAGACGCGGGCGTAATGGCGGCATCCTGGGCGCAGTATCAGGCACAGGACGCGCTGATCAAAACCTGTGAGAAAGCAGGCATCGAGCTGACGCTGTTCCACGGTCGCGGTGGCTCCATCGGCCGCGGCGGCGCACCGGCGCATGCGGCGCTGCTCTCCCAGCCTCCTGGCAGCCTGAAAGGCGGCCTGCGCGTGACCGAACAGGGCGAGATGATCCGCTTCAAATACGGCCTGCCGGAAATCACCGTCAGCAGCCTGTCGCTTTACACCAGCGCGATTCTGGAAGCGAACCTGCTGCCGCCGCCGGAGCCAAAAGAAGAGTGGCGCGGCATCATGGACGAACTGTCGGATATCTCCTGCGAGATGTACCGCGGCTACGTCCGTGAAAACAAAGATTTCGTGCCGTACTTCCGTTCCGCCACGCCGGAGCAGGAGCTGGGCAAACTGCCATTGGGTTCACGCCCGGCAAAACGTCGCGCTACCGGCGGCGTCGAGTCACTGCGTGCGATTCCATGGATCTTTGCCTGGACGCAGAACCGCCTGATGCTGCCAGCCTGGCTGGGTGCCGGCGCGGCGCTGCAAAAAGTGGTTGAAGACGGCAAGCAGAGCAAACTGGAAGCCATGTGTCGCGACTGGCCGTTCTTCTCTACCCGTCTGGGGATGCTGGAGATGGTCTACTCGAAGGCTGACCTGTGGCTGGCGGAATACTACGATCAGCGCCTGGTGAAAAAAGAGCTGTGGGGTCTGGGCACCGAGCTGCGTGAGCAGCTGGAAGCCGACATCAAAGTGGTGCTGGATATCGCCAACGATGCGCACCTGATGGCCGACCTGCCGTGGATTGCCGAGTCTATCCAGCTGCGTAACGTCTACACCGACCCGCTGAACGTTCTGCAAGCCGAACTGCTGCACCGTTCACGTAAAGCGGAAGAAGAAGGCCAGGAACCAAACCATAACGTTGAACAAGCGCTGATGGTCACCATCGCGGGCGTTGCTGCCGGTATGCGTAACACAGGCTAATCTCTCCCCCATGTAGCCCGGCCGAGCGAAGCGACGCCGGGACGTACCCAAAAGGCCACATTCTTTGTGGCCTTTTTTTATCCCCTCGGTTAAGGTTTCTGCGTTGTTCACCACGACAGGGAGCCACATGCTTTTCGACATCAACCCGCTGCTTTCCCACATCGCCTCAGGCGCCACGCCGCTGCAAAAAATCTGGTTTGCCGGGAATCACTCGCCGGTGCCGGAGATGGCGTTTCAGGTCGACTTTCCGCGGCTGGAAATTCTGCTTGAAGGGCAGCTCACCGATGCCGCGCTGGGTGAACCCATGCTGGCGCAGGACGCGCTCTACGTTCCTGCTGGCGGCTGGAATTTCCCACAGTGGAAGACCCCGGTCACCACGCTGAGCATTCTGTTTGGCAAACAGCAGCTGGGGTTTAGCGTGCAGCAGTGGGATGGGCATCAGTTGAAGAACATGGCGAAGCAGCACGTCGCCCGCCGTGGGCCGCGCGTTGGCTCTTTCCTGCTGCAAACCATGAGTGAAATTCAGATGCAGCCGCAAGAGCAGCAGACCGCTCGGCTGATTGCCACCAGCCTGATCAGCCACTGTGCCGACCTGCTCAGCAGCCAGATCCAGACCGCCTCGCGCAGTCAGGCGCTGTTCGACGCCATTCGCGAGCACATCGACAGCCACTTTGCCGAGCCGCTGACCCGCGAATCGGTGGCGCAGGCGTTCTACATCTCCCCGAACTATCTGTCGCACCTGTTCCAGAAAAGCGGAGTGATGGGATTTAACGAATACCTCAACCACACCCGGCTGGAGCACGCCAGACGGCTGTTGAAGGGCTACGACCTGAAGGTCAAAGAGATTGCCCACGCCTGTGGGTTTGTCGACAGCAACTACTTCTGCCGCCTGTTTCGTAAAAATACCGACCGGTCGCCGTCAGAGTATCGCCGTCAGTACCATAGTCAGCTGACTACGACAGAATGATATGGGTGTGCTGTGGTGCGGAGAGCAGCTTACGCACCGCGCTCATCACCTTCTGCGGCTCGCGTAAAAAGGCGCTAATCCCAGACTGCACATAGCGGCTCTGCGTAAATCGGTCTGCGCCATTGAGCTCGATATCGGTAATCAGCAGCACCGCATCGGCCCGGCGGATGTCGTCTTCCGTCAGCGCATTTTCAATGCCGAGCGCCCCCTGCGTTTCAATCTTGATGGTCCACTTTTCCTGCTGACAGAGTTTTTCCAGACGTTCCGCCGCCATGTAGGTGTGGGCCACCCCACTGACGCAGGCCGTTACCGCTACCAGCACTCTTCCGCTCGTTACCGTCATCGTCTCCTCCTTGCAGAAAACAAACGCTGGCGGGCGCAAAAAATCTTTCGCGTCCGCCAGTGGCTAAGTTTCTATTGTATCGGGATAAAACTTAGGCGCTCTGCGCTAAGTGCGCCTCGATCTTATTCATAATAGCGTCGGCGCGTTTAACCGCATCGCTAATATTAACCCGCACAATGGTTTTACCGGCAAAACGTTCTTCCGCCTTGATGCCAATATCTTTGGTCAGAATCACCATGTCCGCTGCCGCCACATCGCTCGCCGTCAGCTCATTTTCCTGACCAATAGAGCCCTGCGTTTCTACCTTCACGTTCCAGCCTTTTGATTTCGCCGCACTCTCCAGCGCTTCCGCTGCCATGTAGGTGTGTGCCACGCCGGAAGGACAAGCCGTTACCGCAATAATACTGGTCATAATCTTCTACCTTCTCAATTAGTTAATTTCGAAATCTAAATCCAGGTCGTCCTCTTTTTCGACAACCGCTTTCTTGTTCTTACGCGCCAGGCTCTTCAGGACGTTGACGCTCACCGCCGTAACCACCGCACCGACCACAATCGCCAACAGATAACCCAGCTTGCCTTCCACCACCGGCAGGACAATCAAGCCGCCCCACCCGGCGTAGCACTGTGCTCCCATCAGCGCGGCGGTAACGGTGCCGCAGACGGAGCCCAGCATGATGGAAGGAATCACGCGCAGCGGGTCAGCCGCCGCGAACGGAATTGCCCCTTCGGTGACGCCGACGCAGCCCATGACCAGCGCAGCTTTCCCCGCTTCGCGCTCTTCGTTATTGAAGTTTTTACGATTAATCAACGTGGCCAGCCCCAGGCCCAGCGGCGGCACGCAGATGCCGACGGCGGCAAGGGCGACGACGGTATAGACGCCCTGAGAGACGCAGATCAGCATGAAGGCGTAGGCCACTTTATTGACCGGGCCGCCCATATCGAACGCTAGCATCAGGCCCATAATCACCGCCAGCACCACGATGCTGCCGGCCTGCATGCCCTGCAACCACTGCGTCAGGCTGGAGGTCAGCAGGCCTACCGGTTCACCCAGACCCCACATCATGATGCCTGCGGTAATAAAGGTGCCGACGATAGGAATAACGAAGATAGGCATCACCGAGCGCAGCACTTTGTGCACCGGGATCTTCTTCAGGTAGTAGACCACGATGCCGCCAATAATCCCGGCGATCAGCGCGCCGAAGAAGCCCGCGCCAAAGCTGTTACCGACCCACGCGCCGATGGCGCAGGGTGCCAGCGCAGAACGCTCGGCAATGGAGTAGCCGATGTAGGCCGCGAGGAAAGGCACCATCAGCGTCAGGCCCGCGACGCCGATATCAAATAGCTTTTTCAGATTAGGGTCGGTGGCAACATCAGGTACGGCCCCTTTGCCGTACAGCATGACGGAGACGGCCAGTAAAATGCCGCCTGCAACCACAAACGGGATCATGTGCGACACGCCAGTCATTAAATGCTGACGGGTGTTTTTGAGTATTTGCACCAATTCTTTCATCAGTCGCTCCTGGGCTTCTTCGGCCCATGTCTATTAGGGTGTTGTGGCAAACAATAGGCAATTGGCGGCAGGACAGACAGTGGATAAAAAGTGCATTTACTGGATTTTTGTAATATCAAAAGAAAAATGCGAGCGACCTCAAAAGTTGACGCAATAACCGTATTAATGCACATGACATGCAACCTGTGAGGTTGCTCGCATTTTCCAGCAGACCATACATTTATCCAGTTTTTGACATAAATGTCAGATAGCATGGTCCTTCACAAGCCCCCTATGCTGTTACCCATATCGAATGATTTGGGAGATAAGGTTATGGCGTTGGTTGTTGAATTTGTCTGCGAATTACCGAACGGCGTGCATGCTCGCCCGGCCAGCCACGTTGAGACGCTGTGCAACACGTTTAGCTGCGATATTGAATGGCATAACCTGCGTACCGACCGAAAGGGCAACGCCAAAAGCGCGCTGGCAATTATCGGCACCGACACGCTGTCGGGCGATAGCTGCCGCCTGCTGCTGAACGGTGCGGATGAGCAGAGCGCGCACCAACGTCTCTCCGCCTGGCTGAAAGAGGAGTTTCCGCTGTGCGACGCGCCGCTGGTGCAGGTTGCCAACATAGAGCAGGAGGCACTGCCGGAGTCCTTAACTCGCCTCAACCCAACGCTATTCCGCGCGCTGCCGGTCTGTAACGGCAGCGCGGGTGGCGTGCTTACCCGTCTGGCAGCGCTGGATCTCAACAACCTCGGCGAACTTCCCCCCGCGAAAAATGCAGAGCAGGAACAGTCAGCGCTGGATGGCGGCCTGACGCGCCTCGTCAGAACGCTGGAGCTGCGCCTGCTGGACAGCGACAGCACCGCCAGCGCCATCCTCGAAGCGCACCGATCGCTCGCCACCGATACCTCGCTGCGCCAGCATCTGCTGGCCGGGGTGAATAGCGGTCTGAGCTGCGCGCAGGCCATCATTGAAAGCGCCAACCACTTCTGCGCCGAATTTGCCCGCTCTAGCAGCAGCTATTTACAAGAGCGCGCGCTGGACGTGCGCGACGTCGGCTTCCAGTTGCTGCAGCATATTTATGGTGAAGACCGTTTCCCGGCACCGGGCCAGCTTACCCAGCCGTCCATCTGCGTGGCGGAAGAATTGACCCCAAGCCAGTTCCTCGAACTGGACAAAACGTTGCTCAAAGGCTTGCTGCTGCAAAGCGGCGGTACCACCTCGCACACGGTGATCCTCGCCCGCTCCTTTAATATTCCGACCCTTGTAGGCGTGGAGATTGATGCGCTGACGCCGTGGCAGAACCAGCCGATTTACCTCGACGGCAATGCGGGTGCGGTAATTGTCGCCCCGACGGAGGCCATCACCCGCTATTACCAGCAGGAAGCGCGCGTGCAGGCCGCCATTCGCGAACAGCAAAGCGTTTGGTTACATAAAGAAGCGCGCACCGCCGACGGCATTCGCCTCGAGGTTGCCGCCAACATTGCCCACTCCGTTGAAGCACAGGCCGCCTTCGGCAACGGCGCGGAGGCGGTCGGCCTGTTCCGCACTGAAATGCTCTATATGGATAGGGCCAGCGAGCCAAGCGAGAGCGAGCTGTACAACATTTTCTGCCAGGCGCTGGAGTCCGCCGAAGGGCGTAGCATTATTATCCGCACCATGGATATCGGCGGCGATAAGCCGGTGGATTACCTCAATATTCCGGCGGAGAACAACCCATTCCTCGGCTACCGCGCAGTGCGTATTTATGAAGAGTATTCCGGGCTGTTCACCACCCAGCTACGCGCCATCCTGCGTGCCTCCGCCCACGGCAGCCTGAAAATCATGATCCCAATGATCTCCTCTATGGAAGAGATTTTGTGGGTCAAAGAGAAGGTGGCCGAGGCCAAACAGCAGCTACGCAGCGAACACGTGCCGTTTGATGAGCGCATTCCGCTGGGCATCATGCTGGAAGTGCCGTCGGTGATGTTCATCATCGACCAGTGCTGCGAAGAAATAGACTTCTTTAGCATCGGCAGCAACGACCTGACCCAGTATCTGCTGGCGGTTGACCGCGATAACGCCAAAGTGACTCGCCACTACAACAGTCTGAATCCGGCCTTCCTGCGCGCCCTGGACTTCGCCGTGCAGGCGGTGCACCGTCAGGGGAAATGGATTGGTCTGTGCGGCGAGCTGGGCGCTAAAGGCTCGGTACTACCGCTACTGGTTGGCCTGGGAATGGATGAAATCAGCATGAGCGCGCCGTCGATTCCGGCGACCAAAGCGCGCCTCGCGCAGCTCGACAGCCGCGCCTGCCGTCAGTTACTCAACCAGGCGATGGCCTGCCGCACCTCGCTGGAAGTGGAGCATCTGCTCGCCCAGTTCCGTATGAGCCAGCAGGACGCACCGCTGATTACTCCACGCTGCATTTCGCTCGACAACGACTGGCGCAGCAAAGAGGAGGTCATCAAAGGGATGACCGACAACCTGCTGCTCGCCGGGCGCTGCCGCTACCCGCGCAAGCTGGAAGCCGACCTGTGGGCGCGAGAAGCGGTCTTTTCCACCGGGCTGGGCTTCAGCTTCGCCATTCCGCACAGCAAGTCAGAACATATTGAGCAGTCGACTATAAGCGTGGCACGCCTGCCCGCGCCGGTAGCCTGGGGCGATGACGAGGCGCAGTTCATCATTATGCTGACGCTGAACAAACATGCCGCCGGAGACCAGCATATGCGCATTTTCTCGCGCCTGGCCCGCCGCATCATGCATGAAGAATTCCGCAGCGCTCTGGTTAACGCCGCCTCTGCCGACGCCATTGCCAGCCTGCTGCAACACGAACTGGAACTTTAAGAGGAAACAAGCATGGAACTGTATCTGGATACCGCCAACGTGCAGGAAGTGGAACATCTGGCCCGTATTTTCCCGATTGTCGGCGTCACCACCAACCCGAGCATCGTGGCCGCCAGCCGCGAATCCATCTGGGACGTGCTGCCACGGCTGAAAAAAGCGGTGGGTGAAAATGGCACGCTGTTTGCCCAGACCATGAGCCGCACCGCCGAAGGCATGGTGGCCGAAGCGCGTAAGCTGAATGATGCTGTGCCGGGCATCGTCGTGAAAGTCCCGGTCACCGCCGAAGGTCTGGCGGCGATTAAGCTACTGAAACAAGAGAGCATCCCAACACTTGGCACCGCCGTCTACAGCGCCTCTCAGGGGCTGCTTGCCGCGTTGGCGGGGGCAAAATACGTCGCGCCATACGTCAACCGTGTTGACGCCCAGGGCGGTGACGGCATCCGCATGGTGCAGGAGCTGCAATCGCTGCTGGAGCTGCACGCCCCGGAAAGCAAAGTGTTGGCCGCCAGCTTTAAAACCCCACGTCAGGCGCTGGACTGTTTATTGGCAGGATGTGAAGCCATCACCCTTCCTTTAGATGTAGCGCAACAAATGCTCGGCACACCCGCAGTAGAGTCAGCTATTGAGAAGTTTGAGCAAGACTGGAAAAACGCATTTGGAAATCTGAACCTGTAGGAGAAATGTATGGATCGCATTATTCAATCACCAGGTAAGTATATTCAGGGTGCCGACGTTATCACGCGTCTTGGTGACTACCTGAAGCCAATGGCCAATAGCTGGCTGGTCGTCGGCGATAAATTCGTGCTGGGGTTTGCCGAAGAGACGCTGCGCAAAAGCCTGACCGGCGCGGGCCTCTCCGTTGAGATAGCCCCGTTCGGCGGCGAATGTTCACAAAACGAAGTTAACCGTCTGCAGGACGTGGCGAACAGCGCCAAATGCAGCGCTATTTTAGGTATCGGCGGCGGGAAAACGCTGGATACCGCTAAAGCGCTGGCCCACTTTATGAACCTGCCGGTGGCGATTGTTCCCACCATCGCCTCCACCGATGCCCCGTGCAGCGCGCTCTCCGTGCTGTATACCGACGACGGCGAATTTGACCGCTACCTGATGCTGCCACACAACCCGAACATGGTTATCGTCGATACCAAAATCGTCGCCGGTGCCCCTGCGCGTCTGCTGGCTGCCGGGATTGGCGATGCGTTGGCAACCTGGTTTGAAGCCCGCGCCTGCTCACGCAGCGGCGCCACCACCATGGCGGGCGGCAAATGCACCCAGGCCGCGCTGGCGCTGGCCGAGCTGTGCTACAACACGCTAATTGAAGAGGGTGAAAAAGCCATGCTGGCGGCAGAGCAGCACGTGGTGACGCCAGCGCTGGACCGCGTCATTGAAGCTAACACCTACCTGAGCGGCGTCGGCTTTGAGAGCGGCGGCCTGGCGGCGGCACACGCCATTCACAACGGCATGACGGCAATTCCGGACGCACACCACTACTACCACGGTGAGAAAGTGGCGTTCGGTACTCTCACCCAACTGGTGCTGGAAAATGCACCGGTAGAAGAGATTGAAACCGTGGCGGCTCTGTGCCACAGCGTTGGCCTGCCGATCACCCTGGCACAGCTGAGTATCAAAGAGGATATTCCGGCAAAAATGCGCCTGGTGGCGGAAGCGGCCTGTGCGGAAGGCGAAACCATCCACAACATGCCGGGCGGCGCAGACCCTGACCGCGTTTACGCGGCGCTGTTGGTGGCTGACCAGTATGGGCAGCGTTTTCTGCACGAGTGGGAGTAATTCCCCTCTCTCCCCGAAGGGGCGAGGGAGAAAGGCAGCCAGAGCCGTATTAAAGCACCGAACTTACAGCCCGCACTAAACGGTCCCCTCTCCCTCAGGGAGAGGGTTAGGGTGATGGGGGAAGTCTCCCCGTACCAAATCCCACAAACAAAAATCCCCGCTTTCGCGGGGATTTTTTATACCGTCAAACCCATCTTACAGCAGGTCAAAACGGTCCAGGTTCATCACTTTCACCCATGCCGCCACGAAGTCTTTCACAAACTTCTCTTTCGCATCGCTGGAGGCATAAACCTCCGCCAGCGCGCGCAGTACAGCGTTAGAGCCAAAGACCAGGTCGGCACGAGTGGCGGTGTATTTCACCTCACCGCTCGCACGGTCACGGCCTTCGAATAGCTCGGACGTTTCGTCGGTCGCTTTCCACTCGGTGCGCATATCCAGCAGGTTGACGAAGAAGTCAGTGCTGAGCACGCCCACGCTGTCGGTAAAGACACCGTGGTTGCTACCGTCGAAGTTCGCACCCAGTACGCGCATACCGCCAACCAGCACGGTCAGTTCCGGCGCGGTCAGGGTCAGCAGCTGTGCTTTGTCGATCAGCAGAGATTCAGTGGTCGCTTCGCCCGGTGCCGCACGATAGTTACGGAAACCATCAGCAATCGGTTTGAGCAGCTCAAACATCTCGATGTCCGTCTGATCCTGACGCGCATCTACGCGGCCTGGGGTAAACGGCACTTTGATGTTAACGCCGGCCGCTTTCGCCGCCTGCTCAACGCCCACCACACCGGCCAGCACGATAATGTCGGCCAGAGAAGCTTTATGCGCCGATTTATAGATGCCTTCCAGCACCGGCAGAACGCGAGTCGCCGTGGCGTTCACTTCCCAATCGCGCTGTGGCGCAAGCGCCAGACGTGCGCCGTTCGCACCACCGCGTTTATCACCACCGCGGAAGGTGGACGCGGAAGCCCACGCAACCGACACCAGCTCACCTACGGAGAGACCGGATGCCGCAATATCCGCCTTCAGGCTTTCGATATCTTCGGCGGTCGGGTTGAAGAACGCATGCGGCAGTGGGTCCTGCCAAATCAGATCTTCACGTGGCACTTCTGGCCCGATGTAACGCGCTTTTGGCCCCATATCACGGTGGGTCAGTTTGAACCACGCGCGGGCAAAGGCTTCGTTAAAGGCCTGCGGGTCGTTCAGGAAGCGGCGAGAAATTTTCTCGAAGTCCGGATCGAAGCGCAGCGTCAGGTCAGTCACCAGCATGGTTGGTTTACGTTTTTTAGACGGGTCGAACGGATCTGGAATCAGGTCCGGTGCGTCTACCGCTTCAAACTGGATAGCGCCAGCCGGGCTGCGGGTCTGCACCCATTCGTATTTGAACAGGTTCTCGAAGAAGTAGTTGCTCCACTGGGTAGGGGTCTGTGTCCAGACCACTTCCAGACCGGAAGTGATGGCATCTTTACCCGCCCCGCTGCCGAAGCTGTTTGTCCAGCCCAGGCCCTGAGATTCAATTGGAGCGGCTTCCGGGTCCGGCCCAACGTGCGTTGCCGAAGCCGCGCCGTGGGTTTTACCCAGCGTGTGACCACCGGCAATCAGCGCCACGGTCTCTTCGTCGTCCATCCCCATGTTACCGAAGGTGGCGCGAATCGCCGCAGCCGCAGACAGCGGTTCACCGCTGGCGTTCGGCCCTTCCGGGTTCACGTAGATAAGGCCCATTTCGGTGGCCGCAAGCGGGCGTTTCGCCAGCTCTTCCGGGTCACGGTGCGCCAGCCAGGCTTTTTCATCACCCCAGTTTACGTCCTGATCCGGTTCCCACACGTCTTCACGCCCGGCACCAAAACCAAAGGTACGGAAGCCAGAGTTTTCCAGCGCCACGTTACCCGCAAGGATATACAGGTCGGCCCAGGAGATTTTCTGCCCATATTTCTGTTTGATTGGCCACAGCAGACGACGCGCCTTATCCAGGCTCACGTTATCCGGCCAGGAGTTCAGCGGGGCGAAACGCTGTTGGCCGCGCCCTGCGCCGCCGCGACCATCGGTAGAACGGTAGGTACCCGCACCGTGCCACGCCATGCGGATAAACAGCCCCACATAGCTGCCCCAGTCTGCGGGCCACCAGGATTGCGAATCAGTTAACAGCGCACGAATATCACCCTTCAGTGCGGAGTAATCTAATTTGCTGAATTCTTTGCGATAATCGAAGTCTTCACCCAGCGGGTTAGATCGATTGGAATGCTGATTAAGTAGATCAACGCGAAGCTGCTTCGGCCACCAGTCCTTGCTACTGGTGCCAGCGCCGGCGCTCTGATCGTGACCACCACCGTGGTGGAAAGGACATTTACCTGCGTTCTGGATATCGTCTGGCGTGCTCATCACTATGCTCCCTTACAGTATTTATCATTAAGATATACACCCCTGCTGATAAGTTATAGCTGAAATGACCCACGGATTTGATAGTTAATTCCTCTTATTTTTCCCTTGTCAGAGAGGAATTTCTGCGCAGGTCGAGCCTATTCTTACACAATTTGGGGGAAGTTGACTGTGATCGATCGGGAGAAATAATAAGAAACCACTCAAAATATAAGGATTTTCTTATGCCTAAGCGGGGAATTTGAACGCGAACCGTTGCCCGGTGGCGCTTCGCTTACCGGGCCTACAAAATACCAATGTCGTAGACCGAATAAGCGCAACGCTATCCGGCAAGATATTACGCCGGGCGGACGCCCAGCGTGTGGCAAATGGCGTAGCTCATTTCCGCACGGTTCAACGTATAGAAGTGGAAATCTTTCACCCCTTCACGGCTCAGAATTTTGACCATGTCCATGGCGATATTCGCGCCCACCAGCTTGCGGGTTTCGGCATCATCGTCCAGGCCGTCGAACATCGTCGACATCCAGGCAGGAATACGCACGTTGGTCATGTCGGCAAATTTCTTCGCCTGCTTAAAGTTCGAGACCGGCAGGATGCCCGGGATAATTTCCACATCGATACCCGCCGACACGCAGCGGTCACGGAAGCGCAGATAGCTTTCGACGTCGAAGAAGAACTGAGTGATGGCGCGGTTTGCACCGGCTTCCACTTTGCGTCTCAGGTTAAGCAGGTCCGCCTGAGCGCTTTTCGCTTCCGGATGCACTTCTGGGTAGGCCGCTACGGAGATATCAAAATCCGCCACATCTTTCAGCAAAGTGACCAGGTCGGATGCATACATTTCTGGTTTACCGCTGCCCGGTGGCAGATCGCCGCGCAGGGCGACGATATGACGGATACCGTTATTCCAGTAGTCCTGGGCGATAGCGCGCAGTTCGTCTCGCGTGGCGTCGATACAGGTCAAGTGCGGCACGGCTTCCAGACCGGTACGGTCTTTAATGCCTTTAATGATGCTGTGCGTACGGTCGCGCTCACCGGAGTTAGCCCCGTAGGTAACCGAGACAAATTTCGGCTTCAGGCTGCTTAGGCGATCGATAGAGTTCCACAGGGTCTGCTCCATTTCACTGGTGCGCGGCGGGAAAAACTCGAAAGAAACGTTAATCTGCCCCTGAACCTCGGCCAGACTCTGATTCAGCGCTTCCCGCTGGTTGGCGTGAAAAAAGCTCATACCTTACCTCTATCAATCACGTGTCATTATTGTTGTGTTGTAAACATCTATCCGTTTAGACGTCTGGATGTAAAAATGCCCCAAAAGCGGGCAGGCGTCAATAGAAAAATCCGCGTAAAAAGTGAGTTATCTGCAATCAAGATGAAAAATATTCACCTCGTCGGGTAATGAAGCAGGCTGTGCTGCCAGAAGGCGATTTCCCGCGTATAAATCGCCTGGTTACCCTCTCACAAGCCCTCCGGATGGTCACATTAACCACACATTCACTATGGCATAAAATTTGAGAACTAGATCTCATATTTTTCACGCATTCATCGAGGAAGCAAAAATTCCATTGCAGACGTTAATGACTTGTTTCACGATAAGTAGAACGTTCTACTATAACGTTATACCTAATATAAACAGGGTTACTAAAAGCACGCACGAAGAGGCGTCTATCGGGGGAAATCAGTATGAGTCTGATTCAAAGTGTTGTTAAATCGCTTTCCAAACTGTCGATGATTGGCCGCGCGCTGATGCTGCCGATCTCGCTTCTGCCCGCGGCGGGCTTGCTGCTGGCGTTCGGGGATAAATTCCATCTGCCGCTGATGATGAACGCCGGTGGGATTATCTTCGACAACCTGCCAATGCTGTTTGCTATCGGTTCCGCGGTCGGTCTGGCCTCCGAGTCCGGCATCGCGGCGCTGTCCGCCGCCGTCTCCGTGTTTGTCACTAACATCACTATCAGCACCGTGCTTGGCATTACGCCGGAAATGGCGGCGCAGGGCGGGAAATACGCGATGGTGGTGGGGATTCCAACCCTACAGATGGGCGTCTTTGGCGGCCTGATTTGCGGCATCCTGGCGGCGTGGTGCTTTAACCGCTTCCACAAAATGCAGCTGCCTGAATTCCTCGGTTTCTTCTCCGGCAAACGCTTCGTGGCGATTGCCACCGCGCTGCTGTCGTTCGCGCTTGGCCTGATTCTGCCATACATCTGGCAGCACATTCAGGCGGGTATCGACGCGCTGTCTGTGGTTATCAACGGTGATAACCAGGCGGCCTCGACCTTTATCTTCGGGCTGGTTGAACGTGCGCTGATTCCGCTCGGCCTGCACCACATCTGGTATCCCTCTTTCTGGTACTCCTTCGGCGACTACACCACCCACGCCGGCCAGGTTATCCACGGCGACCAGACTATCTGGTTCAAAATGCTGGAAGAGGGGGTGAAATCCTTCAGCAGCGATACCTACCAGAACGCCGGTAAATTCATGCAGGGTGAGTTCCCGCTGATGCTGTTCGCGCTGCCGGCTGCCTGTCTGGCGATGTACCATGAAGCACATACCAAGAATAAAAAGATCGCCGCCGGTATTCTGTTCTCCGCCGCGCTGACCTGCTTCCTGACCGGGATCACCGAACCGGTTGAGTTCACCTTTATCTTTGTGGCGCCGATTCTTTATGTCTTCAACGCCATCATGGCCGGTCTCTCCTACATGGTGATGTACCTGCTGCATGCGCATATCGCCAAGTCGTTCTCGGCCGGGCTTATCGACTACATCTCCTTCGGGATCCTGCCGTCGTTTAACGGCTACCAGACCAACTTCCTGAACGCGATTATCGTCGGTATCCCGATGGGGCTGATTTACTACTTCACCTTCCGCTTCGTCATCCGCCGTTTCGATGTTAAAACGCCGGGCCGCACGGAAACCACGGTCAGTGCCAACGACAAAACTGATGAAGACCTGGCAACGGAGATTATCGACCTGCTGGGCGGCGAGCATAACATCGCGTCCGTGGGCTCCTGCATTACCCGTCTGCGTCTTGAAGTGACAGATAAAGGGCCAGTGGACAAAGATGGGCTGAACAATATCGGCGCTCGCGGCGTTGTTTTCGTCGGCGATCACGGAATTCAGGTAATATTTGGCGCACGAGCGCAATTTATCGCGGAAACTATGTCGACGATGATTGGCAAATAATCATAAGATTATGATCGGTTGGAGGTTCCCGTTACTGATGGGAGCCTCCTTGTTTTGTGTGGATTAGCGTGACGGCTCAGGGAGCGATTTTTGAAGAAGGTCAGCATAATTGATGTCGCGAAGCGAGCGGGCGTGTCGGTTTCTACCGTGTCGCTGGTGCTTCGTCAGAAAGGCAAAATCTCCGATGCCACCATCGAAAAAGTGCAGGCCGCCATTCATGAGCTGGGCTACGTTCACAACGTCGCCGCCGCTAACCTCCGCGCAAACACCTCTAACCTGATTGGTCTTATCCTCCGCGATTTCAGCGACAGCTTTTCCATTAAAGTGATGGCGAGTATCGTCCAGGAACTGGAAGCGCAGGGCTATATGGTTTTTCTCGGTCAGCCGCTGAACGAGCATGAACACCTGGAACGCTGCCTGCTGTCTTTCAAGCAACAAGGGGTTGCCGGGGTTATCTATCTGGCCTCCGATTCCCGCCGCGATACGTTACCCGCACAAATTCGCCAGTGCCCGCTGCCGCTGGTCGTCGTCTCACAGTCGCCGATTAAAGACGAGTGCAACCGGGTGCTGCGCGATAACCAACAGGCAGCCAGCCTGGCGACGCGTTATCTGCTGGAGCGCGGCCATCGCTATATTGCCTATCTCGGCGGCCTGGAAAACGATCTTATCCGCCAACAGCGTCTGGTGGGCTTTCGCAGCACCCTCACCCGTCTTGGGATCGGCTACCGCGAAGAGTTTAGCCCTGCCTGCGGCAACGATACCTATGCCGCCAGCGTAGCCACACGCCACTTGCTGGAAAATAACAACGCCATTACCGCGCTGCTCTGTCATTCCCCGGATGCCCTGATCGGCTGTATTGATGGGATTCATAAGGTGGGACGAACGGTAGGTAAAGATGTTTTCCTGACGCAGCAGGTGGCGCTGATTGGCTTTGAGGATATGCTGCACATCAACCTCACCTCACCGGCCTTTACTTATGTCTCTTCCGCCAGCGAAGAGAGCGGACGGCAGGCGGCTACGCTGATGATCCGCAAGCTCAAAGAGCCTGCGTTAGAGAATCAGTCAATTACGCTTTCCGGTCAGTTGGTGACGCGCGAGTCGGCGTGAACCACGTCCCGCAACCAGGCAAGACGCGCCTCGTTTTCCGGTAACATCACCAGACCCCACTGCACGCATAGCGCAGCCTCATCTATGGGCCGGAAAACGACGCCCTGACGCTGAATAGCGGCAAATGAGGCGGGAAACAGGCTCAACCCTTCGCCGCGAGCAATGCGCGCCAGCAGCACATCATGTTCGAGAGGTTCTTCCAGGCAGGCGGGGGCATAGCCCGCACGACGGAAAATATCGCGGGTGAAGTCGAAGAACGCCAGATTACGTTCGCGTTTAAACCAAAATAACGGCTTGCCGTTAAGCGCACTCAACGTCAGCCGCCCTTGTTCCGACTCCGGCCATTGCGCGGGCAGCGCTGCAATCAGCGGCTCCTGCCGATTTAGCCACGTCACGCTGAGCCCTGAGGTCTCCAGCGGCAGCGCCACCAGCGCAGCATCCAATTTTCCGCGTCGCACCTGACGCACCAGCTCCGGCGAACCATGGCGCACCACGTGCAGCGTCTCTACCTGCGCCGCCAGCGCCGTTTCCAGCGAAGCAAAAACCCCCTGCTCAAACGCGGTAGTTAGCCCCACACGCAGCGACGGTGCTTCAGCCTGAGCGAGCTGGCTCAAGGCGGCATAGGTCTTATCCTGCTGCTCCAGCAGCGGGCGAATAATCTCCAGCACCCGCAGCCCATCAGCCGTTAACGTCAGCCCTTTGCTATGCCGGACAAAAAGGATGACCCCCAGCCGTTCTTCAAGCTGGCGAATATGGCGGCTTAGCGGCGGCTGTGACATATACAGTCGGTCAGCCGCGCGGCGCATATTGTTCTCTTCCGCCACCACGGCAAAGTAGCGCAGCAGGCGGATATCCAGAGCATGTAGGGGAGATGTAGTCATACCGAAAAGGTATCACGGAATCGGTATTATCCAAATGAACCCACGCGCTCTATCTTCTCGTCATACGCTAACTAACGAGGGGTTTATCATGGATTCAGAACGCTATATTACCGGTCAGAAAATGCTACAACAGGTTGATGGGAAAGGCGGGGATGCCGTTGTCGATAGCCTGAAGGATATTGCGCCGGACTTCGCCCGCTATCTGCTTGAATTCCCGTTTGGCGATATTTATGCGCGTCCGGGGCTGGATCTGCGCAGCCGGGAAATTGCCACCGTCGCCGCGCTCACCGCCATGGGTAACGCCGCACCGCAGCTTAAGGTACATATCGCCGCTGCGCTGCACGTTGGCTTAACGCAGGAGGAGATTATTGAAGTGATAATGCAGATGGCGGTTTATGCGGGATTTCCAGCGGCGCTAAACGGCCTGTTCGCCGCAAAAGAGGTGTTTGCGAAGGCGTAATTCTGCCGGATGGCGGCATAAATGCCTTATCCGGCCTACAGAACGATGTAGGCCGGATAAGCGTAGCGAACCAAAACTACAGCAGCTGCGCCAGACGGTTAATATCCGACTGAATCGCCCCGGCGGTCACATCGCGACCGGCGCCCGGCCCACGAATCACCAATGGGTTATCGCGGTACCAGCGGCTCTCAATTGCAAAGACGTTATCACACGGCAGCAGCGACGCCAGCGGATGTTCCTGACGCACGGCTTCCACCCCAACGCGAGCTTTGCCGTTAGCATCAAACCGCGCCACGTAGCGCAGTACCAGCCCCATCTCCTGCGCTGCTTCCAGGCGCTGGAGCATCTGCTCGTTCAGCTCTTCGCCATTCTCAAAGAAGTGGTCGATAGAGCCCTCTTCGCAGTGCGCAGGCACCAGAGACTCAACGCGTACCTGATCCGGCTCGATGTCGTAGCCCGCTTCGCGCGCCAGGATCACCAGCTTGCGCATCACGTCTTTACCGGAAAGGTCCACGCGTGGGTCGGGCTCGGTCAGCCCCTGCTGCCAGGCCTGATCCACCAGCTCGGTGAAAGGCACGCTGCCGTCGAACTGCAGGAACAGCCAGGAAAGCGTCCCGGAGAAGATACCGCTAATGGCCAGAATGCTGTCGCCGCTGTCGATCAGATCTCGCACGGTGTGGTTCACCGGCAGACCTGCGCCGACGGTCGCGTTATACAGCCAGTGGCGGCCGGTTTTGTCGAACGCGTCGTGGATCTGGCGATATTTATCGCTGCTGCTGGCCCCGGCCAGTTTGTTGGCGCTGATCACGTGGAAACCGTGGCTAGCGAAATCAAGGTACTGATCGGCCAGCTGCGGGCTGGCGGTCACATCCAGCACCACGAGATCGTCGTAGGGGTGCGCGCGCATCCACAGGAACAGCGACTCTTCATCTTGTTCGATGGCTTCATCGTCAAAGAAGGCCAGCGCGCGGCTGGCGTCGAGCCCTTCATAGTTCAGCAGGCTGCGGCGGCTATCCACAACCCCGGCTAGCACAAATTCAAAGCCGGTACGGGCAGAGAGCGTGCTCTGCTCGCGGGCAAACAGCTCCAGCCAGCGGGAACCAATATTGCCTTTGCCGAACAGCATCAGGCCGATACGTTTTTCCGCGCGGAACAGCGACTGGTGCAGGCCCTGAATCAGGCTTTCGGTTGGCCCCGCGCGCAGCACGGCAACCAGACTGATGCCTTCTTCCGACTGCCAGGTAAATTCAACCGGCTGACCCTTCAATTGCTGCCAGAAACGGTGGCAGTGCAGCGGGTTACGGGTGACGCCCGCGCCCACCATTGCTACCAGCGCCAGACCCTGACGCAGGCGAAGCTCGCCCGGCAGGCCCGCTTCATCAAGAATTTTCAGCGCGCTGTCGGCCACTTCCGAGGTGTAGCAGAACTGCAGCAGCTTATGGTCAGCGTGCACGCCTACCGCCAGTGGGCGGATTTGTGCGCGTTTGAGTAATTGGTCGATTTCTTTATGCGCCAGCTTGAAGTCCTGGCTTGCCGGCACCCGGAACTCAATCAGGCAGACGTCATCATGGCTGGTGACAATACGCGCGCCGGTACCGGAGGCGAGCACGCGCTCGATGCGCGTAGAACCCTGATCCGGCGTGTAGCTACAGCGTAATTGCAGGTCGATATCACTGCCGGAAACCGGCTGTAACGTACGGGCGTGCAGCACCGGCGCGGCAAGACGCGCCAGCTCGCTGGCTTCATCCAGACGCAGCAGCGGCAGCAGGCAGGCATCTTTCACTTTACGCGGGTCGGCGCTGTACACCCCGGCCACGTCGCTCCAGATGGTGACGCGGGAAACGCCCGCCAGCGCGCCGATTTGCGTCGCGGAGTAGTCCGAGCCGTTACGCCCCAGCAACACGGTTTCACCCGCGTTGTTGCGGCTGATAAAGCCGGTCACCACCAGACGTTTACCCGGATGCTGTGCCAGAAGCTGTTGCAACAGCGGGTAAGAGAGGCCTTCATCCACCTGCGGCTGCGCGGAGCGCTCGGCGCGTAAAAACGCGCGAGCATCCAGCCAGGCCGCGTCCAGGCCTTGCAGCTTAAGGACTTCCGCCATCAGACGAGCCGACCACACTTCACCGTGGCCGACCACTTCCGCGTACACCGCGTCGCTCACGCCATTATCTAAAAGCTCGGCCAGACGCTCCAGGTCATGAATAAAATCAGCAATCATGCCGTCGGCAATCTCGGCAGGCAGCAGGCCGCTAATCAGCTCAGACTGATAGCGGCGCAGCGTCTGCTGAACCTGATGCGCAGAAAGGCGATCGGTCTGGCTGAGCTTCAGCCAGCTAATCAGCTGGTTGGTGGTGCTCCCTGCGGCGGAAACGACCATCATATCGCCGGGCTGAGAGTACTCAGTCATAATGCCGGCAACGCGCAGGTAACACTTCACATCCGCCAGACTACTTCCACCAAATTTATGCAGCTGACGTTCGTTCGCCCCTGCCTGCGCAATCACACTCATGTTTACCCCTCGGCTGCGATCCGGAATCCATTTTCCAGATCGGCAATTAAGTCCTGGCTATCTTCAATACCGGTTGAGATACGCAGCAGCGTCTCAGAAATACCTGCGGCCGCGCGCGCTTCCGGGGCCATGCCCGCGTGGGTCATGGTGGCCGCGTGAGAAATCAGGCTCTCTACCCCACCCAGCGATTCCGCCAGCGTGAAGAGTGACAGCCCGCTCAGGAAGCGACGCAGCGTCTGTTCATCACCGTTCAGTTCAAAGCTCAGCATCGCACCAAACCCTTTCTGCTGGCGAGCGGCAATTTCATGCCCCTGGTTATCCGGCAGAGAAGGATGATACAGCTTTTTCACCAGCGGCTGGGTTTTCAGGAAGTCGACAATCGCCTGGGCGTTGCGCTGCGCCACGTCCATACGTGGTACCAGCGTACGCAGACCGCGCAGCAGCAGATAGCTGTCGAACGCGCCGCCGGTGACGCCGATATTATTCGCCCACCATGCCAGTTCCGTGACCGTTTCAGGATCTTTTGCAATCACCACGCCCGCCACCACGTCAGAATGGCCGTTCAGGTATTTGGTGCATGAGTGCAGGACCAGATCCGCCCCCAGCGCCAGCGGGTTTTGCAGCGCCGGGCTCAGGAAGGTGTTATCCACCACGCTCGTCGCGCCGGCTTCACGCGCCAGCTGACAGATTTTTGCAATATCCACCACGCGCAGCAGCGGGTTGCTTGGGCTTTCCACCAGCACCAGCTTCGGTTTTTCCGCCAGCGCCGCTTTTAACGCTTCATCATTGCCCTGATCGACAAACAGCACGCGGTAACAGCCGCGTTTAGCCAGGCTGTCGAACAGACGGTAGCTGCCGCCGTAGCAGTCGTGTGGCGCTACCAGCAGGTCACCAGGCTTGAGGAATACGGTGGTTACCAGGTGAATCGCCGACATGCCCGTGTTGGTCAGAACCGCGCCTGCGCCCCCTTCCAGCTCGGCCAGCGCCCGCTGAACCACGTCACGCGTCGGATTACCGCGACGAGAGTAGTCATGCGCACGCGGCTCATTAAAGCCGGTAAAGTTATAGGTACTGGAAAGATGAATGGGCGGGACAACACAACCATACTGCTCGTCGTCATTTAATCCGCTCCGCACTGCGATGGTGGCCTGTTTACGGGTCATGAGGATTCGTTCCTGGCAAGGTCTGTGAAAAGTCAGACCCCAGAGTAAACATTGTTGCCATAGCCGTCAATACATCTAGACTTCTAAACTTCTTTGCGTATAGATTGAGCTATTGGCAAATAGCCGTTAAAATTATACGCATTAGCGCACATCTGCGAAGGCTAAGCTCGTGTCACGGCAGGCCTCTCTACGGTAAACTACGCGCGATCACGGCCGTGACCCGGCCTGTTAACTTATGACTAGAGGATTAAAGGTATCTCATGGCTGAATGGAGCGGCGAATATATCAGCCCATACGCTGAGCACGGTAAGAAGAGTGAGCAAGTAAAAAAAATTACGGTTTCCATTCCTCTGAAGGTGTTGAAGATCCTCACCGATGAACGCACGCGTCGTCAGGTGAACAACCTGCGTCACGCTACCAACAGCGAACTGCTGTGTGAAGCGTTCCTGCATGCATTTACCGGTCAACCGTTACCTAACGATGAAGACCTGCGTAAAGAGCGCAGCGATGAAATTCCGGAAGCGGCGAAAGAAATTATGCGTGAGCTGGGGATTGACCCAGAGACGTGGGAATACTGATTGGCAGGCATAAAAAAAGCAGAAAATAATTTCTGCTTTTTTTTTCGAATTTTTTCAGCGTCTTAGAAGCGTGTTACTTCAGGATGCAGTTCAGACATAGAGATCAGGTAAGAAACAAAAACGTTTTTGATTGCGGTCAGCATAGTCACACCTTTACCCATAGTTATTTTGTGGTCGTTTGATGGGCAAATAATAAGCTTATCCGCAGCGCGGCGCAATATTTTCGTGACGCTCGTCACAAAAAATTTTACGACTGCCGAAATTCAGAGACAAAAAAAGCGCCCTGAGGCGCTTTTTTCGCTTGGCAACTTACTTGCTGCCTGGGATGCTGAAACGCTTGTTGAAGCGGTCAACACGGCCACCGGTAGCAACATCACGCTGCTTGCCAGTATAGAACGGGTGGCATTTACCGCACACATCCAGGTTCAGGTTGTGACCAACGGTAGAGCGGATCTGCATGACGTTACCGCAAGAACAAGTTGCAGTAATTTCTTCGTATTTCGGGTGAATATCTTTTTTCATGGGAAAACCTCGGTTAAGGCCGCGTCGCTCTTCCAGCCCTAACGCCAGACACCACGCGATGTTAATAGTATAGGTCGATGATACAAAGATGCATCAAAGGCGGCGAATCATACAGAATTTGACCAGCAGATGCAAACTGATCCGCGCTCTCTTACCACAATGTGTATACTGTCTCGCCAGATTTCAAGTCAGGAAGAAAACATGCCCGTTGCTCACGTTGCCCTGCCTGTTCCGCTGCCCCGCACCTTTGACTACCTGCTGCCTGATGACCTCAGCGCGAAAGCAGGCTGCCGCGTGCGCGTGCCGTTTGGTAAACAGGAACGCGTGGGGATTGTCGTCTCGGTCAACGAGAGCAGCGAGCTGCCGCGCGATGAGCTAAAAGCGGTCATCGAGGTGCTGGACGGCGAGCCGGTCTTCTCCACTTCCGTCTGGCGGCTGCTGCTCTGGGCGGCGGACTATTACCATCATCCTATTGGCGACGTGTTGTTCCACGCGCTGCCCATTTTGCTGCGCCAGGGGAGACCCGCCAGCGCGACGCCGCAGTGGTTCTGGTTTGCGACCGAGCAGGGCCAGGCCGTTGATATCAACACGCTCAAGCGCTCACCAAAGCAGCAGCAGGCGCTGGCCGCGCTGCGACAGGGGAAAATCTGGCGCCACCAGGTAGCAGAGCTGGAATTTAATGAAAGCGCGATGCAATCGCTGCGCACCAAAGGGCTTTGCGAGCTGGGCAGCATTGCGCCGGAAACCACCGATTGGCGCACCACTTATTCGGTGCCGGGCGAACGCCTGCGACTCAACACCGAGCAGGCCACGGCGGTAGGCGCGATTCATAGCGCGTCCGATGCGTTCTCCGCCTGGCTGCTGGAAGGGATCACCGGCTCCGGGAAGACGGAAGTCTATCTTAGCGTGCTGGAAAACGTGCTGGCGCAGGGCAAACAGGCGCTGGTGATGGTGCCGGAAATCGGCCTGACGCCGCAAACCATCGCCCGCTTCCGCGAGCGCTTTAATGCGCCGGTCGAAGTGCTGCACTCGGCGCTGAACGACAGCGAGCGCATGGCCGCCTGGCTCAAGGCGAAGAACGGTGAAGCGGCGATTGTCATCGGCACCCGCTCCTCGCTGTTTACACCGTTTAAGAATCTCGGCGTGATCGTCATCGACGAAGAGCACGACAGCTCTTATAAACAGCAGGAAGGCTGGCGCTATCATGCCCGCGACCTCGCAGTATGGCGCGCTCACAGCGAGCAGATTCCGATAATCCTCGGCTCAGCCACGCCGGCGCTGGAGACGTTGCTCAACGTGCGCCAGCATAAATACCACCTGCTGCGTTTAACCCGCCGCGCGGGCAACGCGCGCCCGGCGACGCAGCACGTGCTGGATTTAAAAGGTCAACAGCTTCAGGCCGGGCTATCACCAGCGCTGATCAACCGTATGCGCCAGCATTTGCAGGCCGACAATCAGGTCATTTTATTCCTCAACCGCCGTGGGTTCGCCCCTACGCTGCTGTGTCACGACTGCGGCTGGATTGCCGAATGCCCGCGCTGCGACAGCTACTACACGCTGCACCAGGCGCAGCACCATCTGCGCTGCCACCACTGCGACAGCCAACGCCCTATCCCGCGCCAGTGCCCTTCCTGCGGCTCGACGCACATGGTGCCGGTAGGGCTGGGAACGGAACAGCTGGAGCAGGTGCTGGCACCGATGTTCCCCGGCGTACCGCTGTCGCGTATCGACCGCGATACCACCAGCCGTAAAGGCGCGCTGGAGCAGCATCTGGCGGAAGTGCATCGCGGCGGCGCACGTATCCTGATTGGCACCCAGATGCTGGCGAAAGGCCACCACTTCCCGGACGTGACGCTGGTTGCCCTGCTGGACGTTGACGGCGCGCTGTTCTCCGCCGATTTCCGCTCGGCAGAACGCTTTGCCCAGCTCTATACCCAGGTCTCCGGCCGTGCCGGGCGCGCAGGTAAACAGGGTGAAGTGGTTCTGCAAACGCACCATCCTGACCATCCGCTGCTGCAAACGCTACTCTATAAAGGCTATAACGCCTTTGCCGAGCAGGCGCTGGCCGAACGTCAGACCATGCAGCTGCCGCCGTACACCAGCCATGTACTGATTCGCGCCGAAGACCATAACAACCAGCAGGCGCCGGTCTTTCTCCAGCAGCTGCGTAATCTGATACAGGCCAGCCCGCTGGCGGACGATAAGCTGTGGGTGATTGGCCCGGTTCCGGCGTTAGCGCCGAAGCGCGGCGGCCGCTTCCGCTGGCAGATACTGCTGCAGCATCCCTCACGCATTCGCCTGCAGCACATCGTCACGGCCAGTCTGGCGCTTATCAATACGCTGCCGGAATCCCGCAAGGTGAAGTGGGTTCTCGACGTTGACCCTATCGAAGGTTAATGCAGAGTTGCGAGCCGGATCTAGAAATCAAACAAACATCACATTTCTGATGAAAATTCTGTAACGGATCCCCCTAACTATCTGATAAAAGTGTGTCAGATGTCAGGTCACATAGGACGTGCCTGCGCCAGTTAGCGAGGAGAAAATCAGGTGAAGGCTAAAAAACCGGTTGTTGCCGCAACCATGAAGGATGTTGCCCTACAAGCGAATGTCTCTACGGCAACCGTATCTCGTGCATTGATGAACCCCGAGAAAGTCTCGCAGGCGACGCGTAACCGCGTTGAGCAGGCCGCCCTGGAAGTGGGTTACCTCCCGCAGATGCAGGGGCGTAACATGAAGCGTAATGAATCGCGCACAATTCTGGTTATCGTCCCGGATATCTGCGATCCCTTCTTTAGCGAGGTGATCCGCGGGATCGAAGTCACCGCCGCCGCGCAGGGCTATCTGGTGCTGATTGGCGACTGCGCGCATCAGAACCAGCAGGAAAAAACCTTCATCGATTTAATCATCACCAAGCAAATTGACGGCATGCTGCTGTTGGGCTCGCGTCTGCCGTTCGATGCCAGCATTGAAGAGCAGCGCAACCTGCCGCCGATGGTAATGGCTAACGAATTTGCACCGGAACTGGGGCTGCCCACGGTACATATCGACAACCTCACCGCCTCGTTCGATGCCGTTAACTATCTCCACGAACTCGGCCACCAGCGCATTGCCTGTATCGCCGGGCCGGAAGAGATGCCGCTGTGCCATTATCGTCTGCAGGGCTATGTGCAGGCGCTGCGCCGCTGCGGTATCACCGTCGACCCTCACTACATCGCCCGCGGCAACTTTACCTATGAAGCTGGTGCCAATGCGCTGGAACAGCTGTTGGCATTGCCACAGCCGCCAACCGCCATCTTCTGCCACAGCGATATTATGGCGCTGGGCGCACTCTCTTATGCCAAGCGTCAGGGGCTGAAGGTGCCGGAAGATCTGTCCATTATTGGATTCGATAACATATCGCTGTCAGAGTTTTGCGACCCGCCGCTCACCACGGTTGCCCAGCCGCGTTTTGATATTGGCCGGGAGGCCATGCTGCTGTTGCTGAACCAACTCAGCGGGCAGTTTGTTGATAGTGGTTCGCGTCTGCTGGATTGCGAGCTGATCATTCGCGGCAGCACAAGCAAAATTTGATGTAAAGCCGGGCGCTTTAAGACTTGCTTGTCTGGTCAAAGCCCCGTCGCTTAAGTAACATGTCGGGCTAACTAACGGAAAAAGACAGCGAAACGATAGTGGCACAACGAGACTATGTACGCCGCAGCCAACAGGCTCCTTCGCGGCGCAAGAACAGCGCTTCACGGAATACACGGAAAAAACAGAGTAACTTTCCGGCCGTCTCTCCTGCCATGGTGGCGATTGCTGCTGCAGTCGTCGTCGCCTTTATCGGCGGTTTGTACTTCATCACGCATCATAAAAAAGAAGAGTCTGAAGCACTCCAGAGCCGCCAGGTGACCGGCAACGGCCTTCCGCCAAAGCCGGAAGAGCGCTGGCGCTATATCAAAGAGCTGGAAAGCCGCCAGCCGGGCGTGCGTGCGCCAACCGAGCCGTCTGCAGGCGGAGAAGTGATCAACCCGAATCAGCTTACCGACGAGCAACGCCAGCTGTTGGCCCAGATGCAGGCGGATATGCGCCAGCAGCCAACGCAACTGACGGAAGTGCCGTGGAACGAACAAACGCCGGAACAGCGCCAGCAAACCTTGCAGCGCCAGCGCTTAGCACAGCAGGCTCAGCAACAGTGGTCACAGCAGCAGGTCGTGCAGCAGCCACAAACGCGCACTGCGCCGCCGGTTCAGCAACCGCGTCAAACCCAGACCCAGCAGCCGCCTAAGGCAACGGCCTCTAACAAGGCGCCGTATCAGGATCTGCTGCAGACGCCAGCGCACACCGCCGCTTCGCAGCCAAAAGCGCAGAGCAATAACGGTATCCCGGAAGTGCGTGAAGTGACGCCGCCGCCGAAGCCAGAGAAAAAAGACGATCGTCGCTGGATGGTACAGTGTGGTTCCTTCAAAGGTGCCGAGCAGGCGGAAACCGTTCGTGCTCAGCTGGCGTTTGAAGGCTTTGATTCCAGAATCACCACCAACAACGGCTGGAATCGCGTGGTCATCGGCCCGGTCAAAGGCAAAGAGAATGTCGATAACACCATCGCCCGCCTGAAGCTGGCAGGTCACGGAAACTGCATTAGGCTCGCATCCGGGGGTTGAAACCCCCAAAATCCCCCCCATCTATACTTACATTCTGCCCCGTATCAGTACGGGGCCCCTACATCTCGTATTTGCAACAAAGGGGTCTGCTCGTGACAACAATAGTAAGTGTTCGCCGTAACGGCCACGTCGTAATCGCCGGTGATGGTCAGGCCACGTTGGGCAATACCGTCATGAAAGGCAACGTGAAAAAAGTTCGCCGTCTGTATAACGATAAAGTGATCGCTGGCTTCGCGGGCGGCACTGCGGACGCCTTCACGCTGTTCGAACTGTTTGAACGTAAACTGGAAATGCACCAGGGCCATCTGGTCAAAGCCGCCGTTGAGCTGGCGAAAGACTGGCGTACCGACCGTATGCTGCGCAAGCTGGAAGCCCTGCTGGCGGTCGCGGACGAAACCGCATCGCTTATCATCACCGGGAATGGTGATGTGGTGCAGCCAGAGAACGACCTGATTGCTATCGGCTCTGGCGGCCCATACGCCCAGGCCGCTGCCCGTGCCCTGCTGGAAAATACCGAGCTTGGCGCACGTGAGATTGCTGAAAAAGCGTTGAGTATTGCAGGTGATATCTGCATCTATACCAACCATTTCCACACCATCGAAGAATTACCATCTAAGGCGTAAGGATCTCCCATGTCTGAAATGACCCCACGCGAAATTGTCAGCGAACTGAACAAACACATCATCGGTCAGGACGCCGCTAAGCGCTCCGTGGCTATCGCCTTACGTAATCGCTGGCGTCGTATGCAGCTTGATGAAGAGCTGCGCCACGAAGTCACGCCGAAAAACATTCTGATGATCGGCCCAACCGGCGTCGGTAAAACCGAAATTGCCCGTCGTCTGGCGAAGCTCGCCAACGCGCCGTTCATCAAAGTTGAAGCCACCAAGTTCACCGAAGTGGGCTATGTGGGTAAAGAAGTGGACTCTATCATCCGCGATCTGACTGATTCTGCTATCAAAATGGTACGCGTTCAGTCTATCGAGAAGAACCGCTACCGCGCAGAAGAGATGGCGGAAGAGCGCATTCTCGACGTGCTGATCCCACCGGCAAAAAACAACTGGGGCCAGGCTGAACAGCCGTCTGAGCCGTCTGCTGCACGTCAGGCATTCCGCAAGAAACTGCGTGAAGGCCAACTGGACGACAAAGAGATTGAGATCGATCTCGCGGCGGCACCGATGGGCGTTGAAATCATGGCACCTCCTGGCATGGAAGAGATGACCAGCCAACTGCAGTCTATGTTCCAGAACCTGGGCGGCCAGAAACAGAAACCGCGTAAGCTGAAAATCAAAGATGCGATGAAGCTGTTGATTGAAGAAGAAGCGGCGAAGCTGGTGAACCCGGAAGAGCTGAAGCAGGACGCGATCGATGCGGTTGAGCAACACGGTATCGTGTTTATCGACGAAATCGACAAAATCTGTAAGCGCGGCGAATCCTCCGGCCCGGACGTCTCCCGTGAAGGCGTACAGCGCGACCTGCTGCCGCTGGTTGAAGGCTGCACCGTCTCCACTAAACACGGTATGGTCAAAACTGACCACATCCTGTTTATTGCCTCCGGCGCATTCCAGGTGGCGAAGCCGTCTGACCTGATCCCTGAGCTGCAGGGTCGTTTACCGATTCGCGTAGAGCTGCAGGCGCTGACCACCAGCGACTTCGAACGTATCCTGACTGAGCCAAATGCGTCTGTGACCGTACAGTATAAGGCGCTGATGGCGACTGAAGGCGTGAACATCGAGTTCACCGAATCCGGTATCAAGCGTATCGCCGAAGCGGCATGGCAGGTTAACGAAACCACCGAAAACATCGGTGCTCGTCGTCTGCATACCGTACTGGAACGTCTGATGGAAGATATCTCCTATGATGCCAGCGACCTCAACGGCCAAAGCATCACAATTGATGCGGAATACGTGAGCAAACATCTGGATGCATTAGTCGCAGATGAAGATCTGAGCCGTTTTATCCTATAATCGCGCTAACTGCATTTTCATCTTTAATAGATGGGGCTGAAAAGCCCCATTTTTATTGGCTAATTATTATGACAAATACACCTGTAAGCCGCTCTCAGGCCTGGCTGGAAAGCCTGCGCCCGAAAACGTTACCTCTGGCCTGCGCGGCGATTATCGTCGGTACCGCGCTATCGTGGTGGCAGGGGCACTTTAACGCGGGCGTTGCCGTGCTGGCGCTGATTACCGCAAGCCTGCTGCAAATCCTCTCTAACCTCGCCAACGACTATGGCGATGCGGTGAAAGGCAGCGATAAGCCGGACCGCATTGGCCCGCTGCGCGGTATGCAAAAAGGGGTGATCACCAAAGAACAGATGAAGCGCGCGCTGATTATTACCGTCGGGCTAATCTGCATCTCGGGCCTTGCGCTGCTGTTTACCGCTTCGCAGACTACCGGTGACTTTATCGGCTTCCTGGTGCTGGGGCTGCTGGCGATTATTGCCGCCATCACCTACACCGTCGGCACCCGCCCGTACGGTTACATTGGCCTTGGCGATATCTCGGTGCTGATCTTCTTCGGCTGGCTGAGCGTGATTGGCAGCTGGTACTTACAGACGCATACCCTGAGTAGCGCCATTATTCTGCCCGCTACCGCCTGCGGCCTGCTGGCGACGGCGGTGCTCAATATCAATAACCTGCGTGATATCGACAGCGACCGCGAAAACGGCAAGAACACGCTGGCCGTGCGTCTGGGGCCGGTTAACGCCCGCCGCTACCACGTCTGCCTGCTAATGGGGACGCTGGTTTGCCTGGCGCTGTTCAACCTGCTCTCGCTGCATAGTCCGTGGGGCTGGCTGTTTATCCTCAGCGCCCCGCTGCTGGTGAAACAGGCGCGCTTTGTGATGTGCGAGCGCTCACCGCAGGCGATGCCGCCGATGCTGGAACGGACGGTGAAAGGGGCGTTATTAACTAACCTGCTGTTCGTCATCGGGATTGTGCTCAGCAAGGCGTTGGCTTAACTGACAAATATCAATTAACAATTGATGATTTTGCCAACAATGCATAGAGCGCGATATACTAAAATCACTCGCAGCAACTGAGCGTTAATCCTATGAAATACGATACTTCCGAGCTTTGCGACATCTACCAGGAAGATGTCAACGTAGTAGAACCCCTGTTCTCTAACTTTGGCGGGCGGCTGTCGTTCGGTGGGCAAATCATCACCGTAAAATGTTTCGAGGATAACGGGTTGCTGTACGATCTGCTCGAACAGAACGGCCGCGGCCGCATTCTGCTGGTCGACGGCGGCGGTTCTGTCCGTCGTGCGCTGATCGACGCCGACCTCGCCCGTCTGGCCACTCAAAACGAGTGGGAAGGTATTGTGGTGTATGGCGCAGTGCGTCAGGTTGATGATTTAGAAGAACTGGATATCGGCATCCAGGCAATTGCCGCGATCCCGGTAGGCGCAGCAGGCGAAGGTATCGGCGAAAGCGACGTGCGCGTCAACTTCGGCGGCGTAACCTTCTTCTCCGGCGACCATCTCTATGCCGACAATACCGGCATTATCCTATCGGAAGATGCGCTGGATATCGAATAAGCGCCTTACCGATACAAAAAAGCCTTCTCATTGAGAAGGCTTTTTTTTCGCTCGTATCTCCCCGTGACCGGGCAAACGCGGCTTAGTACAGCTGTTTAGCGCATTCCAGCCAGTCACCTTTGAACGGACGCTTCATGTTTTCGATAGCGTCGATGATGTCATGGTGAACCAGTTTTTCGTTCTGAATACCGACGCAGCGGCCACCGAAGCCCTGCTGCAGCAGTTCAATCGCGTACGCGCCCATACGGGATGCCAGGATACGGTCGTAAGGAACCGGGGAACCGCCGCGCTGGATGTGGCCCAGAACGGTTGCACGGGTTTCACGGCCGGTTTCAGCTTCGATGAAGTGAGCCAGTTCGTCAACGTCGCACATGTGCTCGGTAATCGCCACGATCGCGTGTTTCTTACCTTTTGCGATGCCCGCTTTGATTTCAGCCACCAGGTCATCACGTTTGAATTCCACTTCTGGAACCACGATAAATTCGCAGCCGCCCGCGATAGCCGCAGCCAGAGTCAGGTCGCCGCAGTAACGGCCCATCACTTCAACAACGGAGATACGCTGGTGAGAAGAAGAGGTGTCACGCAGACGGTCAATCGCTTCTACCACGGTGCTCAAAGCGGTGAAGAAACCGATGGTATAGTCGGTGCCTTTGATATCGTTATCGATGGTGCCCGGCAGGCCGATGCATGGGAAGCCCATTTCGGTCAGGCGCACGGCACCCATGTAGGAGCCGTCACCGCCGATAACCACCAGCGCATCGATACCACGTTTTTTCAGGTTTTCGATAGCCACGGCACGGATGTTTTCATCACGGAATTCTGGGAAACGCGCGGAGCCCAGGAAGGTGCCGCCACGGTTAATCATGTCAGACACGCTGTAACGGTCGAGCTGCACCATACGGTCTTCGTACAGGCCCAGGTAACCGTCATAGATGCCCATGACTTCAATGCCTTCCGTCAACGCTGCGCGCACGACGCCGCGAATGGCGGCGTTCATACCTGGCGCATCACCGCCACTTGTCAACACACCGATTTTCTTAATCATGACTACCTCTGAACTTAGGAATGCTAAAAATTAATTCTTCTGCCCGAAGCGCTCCCACAATGTAGGGGGGAGAGAACGACTCTATGTAGAGATAGTATATCAAGCGCTTCTTGCTGAATTGATTCAGGTCAGGCTAACCGGCGGTTATTTATACAAATAATGCCGACTTAGCTCACATTTCATACAACCACTACGAAAGTTCAAACGTCTCTGTTTGCCTGCAGCATAACAGAGCATGGATCCTGATGAATAATCACGTCGGACCCAGGAAAACGATGCAAAATCGCCTGCTCCACCTGATCGGCAACGTGATGTGCCTGAACCAGCGGCAGGTTGTCTTCCATTTCAATATGAATCTGAATAAAGCGGGTCGGCCCTGACTGCCGCGTACGGAGATCGTGAGCACCGCTCACACCTGGCCAGGTGGTCACGATGTCGAAAATTTCCTGACGTTCTTCATCGGGCAGCGCGCGATCCAACAGCGATTGCACCGCTTCGTACCCCATGCGTAACGCGCTATATAGAATATAGATGCCAATTCCTAATGCAAACAGCGCATCGGCGCGATGCCAGCCGTACCAGGAGAGGCCGAGCGCGACAAGAATCGCGCCGTTCATCATAACATCAGACTGATAATGAAGCATATCCGCGCGTACGGCCTGGCTCTGGGTTTTTCTAACCACCCAGCGCTGAAAGGTCACGAGGATTAATGTACTGATAAGCGCAATCACCGTCACCACCACGCCGATGCCCGGCTGGCTCATCGGCGTTGGCCGCGCCAGATGCTGAATCCCGGTCAAGAACAGGAACAGCGCCGAACCGGAAATAAACATGCTTTGCGCCAGCGCCGCCAGCGATTCGGCCTTGCCGTGCCCAAAAGTGTGCTCCTCATCCGCCGGCTGCAGCGAATAGCGTACCACCAGCAGGTTAGTGAGCGAGGCGGCGATATCCACCAGTGAATCGACCAGCGCCGCCAGAATACTGACTGACCCGGTATACCACCACGCAAAGATTTTAATCACCAGCAGCACGGAAGCCATGACCGTCGCGGCGATTGCAGCACGACTTACCAGTCGTCCATAGGATTGATTCATAAACACTCCTGCTTTCAATTTGCGTAGTATAGCGGAATGTATGAGGGGTGCGCGGTGACGAATTTAAGACAAAAAAAACCCCCTCATCATGAGGGGGAAGACAGGGATGGTGTCTATGGCAAGGAAAAACAGGGTTTGTTACTGGTTGCTACGGGTATTGCTACTAAACAGGTTCTGACTCGGTACTGAACCTTGCTGCATCCGTGCAACGTCACGCAGCTGCTCCATACGCTGCTGGTGATTCTCATTTAAAGCCGCTTGCTGCTCCGGCGTTAACAGGCGGTACATCTGGTTGCGTACCCGCGCCATTTCTACCTGGCGGTTAACCTGCTCCTCAGCCATTTTCTCGGCTTGGGCTCGCACGGCGGCTTCATCAAATTTTTCTGCGGTGACAAGGCGATGCATTGTCTCCATTTCGCTAACATTAACAGGTGGACGATCGTGTCGTGCCCTTTGCATCAGATCGCGCATCTGTTGGCGTTGATGTTCGGTTAAACTAATACCGTCGAACATATGGCCCTGGCCGTTCCGCAGCGTATTGCTTTCCACTGGGTGCCAGTTAACGCTGGTGACGACTTCATCGGCCTGGCTATATGCACTGAATGCCAGCGTTGAGGCCATGACGGCAGCGATAACATTGCGCATCACATGCTCCCAAAAACTTTTGTGTCGCGATTCAACGAGAGACAGTTTACGATTCAGGCTGAAAACATGCGTCAGGGGGTGTAAAACAACGTAAAGTCATGGATTCGCTGGCTCTGATGACGTAATTTCTGCCTCGGAGGGATGAAAATATGAATAAAATTTTATTAGTTGATGATGACCGTGAGCTGACTTCCTTGCTCAAGGAACTTCTTGATATGGAAGGCTTTAACGTCCTTGTTGCCCATGATGGCGAACAGGCGTTATCGCTGATTGACGACAGCATCGACCTACTTTTACTCGACGTGATGATGCCGAAGAAAAACGGTATCGACACGCTGAAAGAATTGCGACAGACACACCAGACTCCCGTCATTATGTTAACCGCTCGCGGAAGCGAGTTGGATCGCGTGCTGGGCCTTGAGCTGGGCGCGGATGACTATCTGCCTAAACCGTTTAACGATCGCGAACTGGTCGCGCGTATTCGCGCTATTTTGCGCCGTTCGCACTGGAGCGAACAGCAGCAAAGTAGCGATACCAGTTCACCAACCGTAGAAGTTGACGCGCTGAGCCTGAACCCTGGTCGTCAGGAAGCCAGCTTCGATGGTCAAACGCTCGAGTTGACCGGTACTGAATTTACCCTGCTCTATCTGCTGGCACAGCATCTGGGCCAGGTGGTTTCTCGTGAACACCTGAGTCAGGAAGTGCTGGGCAAGCGCTTAACGCCGTTCGACCGCGCGATTGATATGCACATCTCAAACCTGCGCCGTAAACTGCCGGAGCGCAAAGACGGTCATCCGTGGTTTAAAACCCTGCGTGGTCGCGGCTATCTGATGGTCTCCGCTTCATGATAGGAAGTTTAACCGCTCGCATCTTCGCCATCTTCTGGTTAACGCTGGCGTTGGTGCTGATGCTGGTTTTGATGCTGCCAAAGCTCGATTCTCGTCAAATGACCGAGCTGCTCGATAGCGAGCAGCGTCAGGGCATGATGATTGAGCAGCATGTTGAAGAAGAACTAGCCAACGATCCGCCCAACGATTTGATGTGGTGGCGTCGGCTGTTCCGCGCAATTGATAAGTGGGCACCGCCGGGCCAGCGTTTACTGCTGGTAACCAGCGAAGGCCGCGTTATCGGCGCGGAACGCAATGAAATGCAGATCATTCGTAACTTTATCGGCCAGTCTGATAACTCCGATCACCCGCAGAAGAAAAAGTACGGCCGCGTTGAGTTGGTCGGGCCTTTCTCCATTCGCGACGGGGAAGATAACTACCAGTTATACCTGATCCGCCCAGCAAGCAGTTCACAGTCCGACTTTATCAACCTGCTGTTCGACCGACCTTTACTGCTGCTTATCGTCACCATGCTGGTCAGCGCCCCGCTGCTGCTGTGGCTGGCGTGGAGCCTGGCAAAACCGGCGCGTAAGCTGAAAAACGCCGCGGATGAAGTGGCCCAGGGCAACCTGCGGCAGCATCCTGAGCTGGAGGCCGGGCCGCAGGAGTTCCTCGCCGCCGGAGCCAGCTTTAACCAGATGGTGATGGCGCTTGAGCGCATGATGACATCGCAGCAGCGACTACTCTCCGATATCTCTCACGAACTGCGTACGCCGTTAACGCGTCTGCAGCTCGGCACGGCGTTGCTGCGCCGTCGTAGCGGCGAGAGTAAAGAGCTGGAGCGCATTGAAACCGAGGCACAACGTCTGGACAGCATGATCAACGACATGCTGGTGATGTCGCGCAATCAGCAGAAAAGTGCGCTGGTCAGCGAAACGCTGAAGGCCAATCAGCTATGGGGCGACGTGCTGGACAACGCCGCGTTTGAAGCAGAACAGATGGGCAAGTCGTTCAGCGTCGATTATCCGCCGGGACCGTGGCCGCTTTACGGTAACCCGAACGCGCTGGAAAGCGCGCTGGAGAACATTGTCCGCAACGCGCTGCGCTACTCGCACACCAAAATTGCCGTGAGCTTCTCGGTGGATAAAGATGGCGTCACCGTTCACGTGGACGATGACGGCCCAGGCGTCAGCCCGGAAGATCGCGAGCAGATTTTCCGTCCGTTCTATCGTACCGATGAAGCGCGCGACCGCGAATCCGGCGGGACAGGGCTGGGGCTGGCGATTGTCGAAAGCGCCATGCAGCAGCACCGCGGCTGGGTGAAGGCTGACGATAGCCCGCTCGGCGGGTTGCGGCTCACGCTGTGGCTACCGCTTTATAAGCGAACTTAAAAACCATCGGCCTGCATATGCAGGCCGAATTTTTGGGTATGTGCGTTTTGACCGCCTGATGGCGCTACGCTTATCAGGCCTACAATAACCGAGCGCAGCCGGGATCGGTGACAAAGCCTGAGATCGGCTCCGACCCCGGGGTCGGCGTAAACGCCTCGCCCGGGCTACTTGCCCCATAACCTTCTGCTGTTATCTTCAATCTTGCCGCTCAGGCGACGTTTCTGCATGGTTCTGCTCCAGCTAACCGACAACCCCGCAGCGCTCAGCAGGCGGTGATACTGGTCATCATCGAACGGCATATGCCAGGCAATCGCGGCGGCGTCATGTACCGAAACATCGCTCAGACGCGATACCAGTTCCAGCGGAGCGTCAGTGGAGACCTTACCCGGCGCAATCACTCGATATAGCCAACCGACCTTGCCGCTGTTTTGCATTAGGGATGCCATATCGCTGATAGCAAAGTGGAAATTAAGCTTAAAGCACGGAGAACGCGGCTGGGTGACCTGGATCAACGTCTCACCCCAGCGGTAAATATCACCGATAAAAACGTTGTGCTCGGTCATGCCTTCCGTCGACAGGTTTTCACCAAACGCCGGGGGGCAAAACAGGGAGGCCTGCTCGGGGAAGTCGCGAATCAGGTCGGCGTAATGTTCGCGGGGGAACTGACACAGCGCGCGGTCTGGGCCGCCGTGGATTTTTTTCTCGGCCTGTTCATCACCCAACAGTCCTGGCTCGGTGAGTTCCAGTTCGCCATCCATCTGGACCTTCGCGATGGCGCTTGGGCGACTGCCGTCATAGTCGCGGATTTTGCCAATAAACACATCAACCGGAAAATGCATCTGCTGCTCCTTAGGCGGATACAAAAAAAGCGAGTCATCAGACTCGCTTCTACAGACCGGCAATGCAAATTATTTTTTAGCGGCGAAACGCGCTGCTGCTTCGTCCCAGTTTACCACGTTCCAGAACTCTTTGATGTAGTCCGGGCGGCGGTTCTGGAATTTCAGGTAGTAAGCGTGTTCCCAAACGTCCAGGCCCACAATTGGGAAACCGGAAGCGCCGGAAACGGCTTCACCCATCAGCGGGGAGTCCTGGTTGGCAGTAGAAACCACAGCCAGTTTGTCGCCTTTCAGCACCAGCCACGCCCAGCCGGAGCCGAAACGAGTTGCCGCTGCTTTTTCAAATTCAGCTTTGAAGTTGTCAACGGAACCGAAGTCACGCTCGATAGCCGCTTTCAGGTCACCCTGCAGGGTGGTGCCTTTTTTCAGGCCTTTCCAGAAGAAGCTGTGGTTAGCGTGGCCGCCTGCGTTGTTACGCAGAACGGTTTTTTTGTCAGCCGGCAGTTGGTCCAGTTTCGCGATCAGCTCTTCAGCAGACAGAGCAGCGAACTCCGGCAGGCTTTCCAGCGCTGCGTTAGCGTTGTTCACGTAAGCCTGGTGGTGTTTGCTGTGATGGATTTCCATCGTCTGTTTGTCGAAGTGCGGTTCCAGGGCATCGTACGCATAAGGCAGTGATGGCAGGGTATAGCTCATAATCATCTCCATTATTGTCGGGCGGCAAACCTGTAAACGCCGCGTAATCAGTTGGTTCATTATAGTTAATTAAATGATATTGAAAATGATTATCAATGCCGTAGTTTTTATAAGGTTATAACATTTTGTTATGTTCCTGATAACACGCGGCATTCAGGTTAATTGACGGGCATTCGGCTTTTTTGTCGCCACTGCCCCGGCGTCATGCCAATCTCGCGGTTAAACACCACTGAAAAGTAGTTACTGTCCTCAAACCCACAGCGCATCGCCACTTCGCCAATCAGCAGCTCGGTGTGCTGGAGCAGATATTGCGCATGGCAAATCCGCAGCTGGCGCAGGTAGTGGTTCACGGTCATACCGGTCTGGCTGCGGAACTGCTGGCGCAGGGTGCGCTCGCTGCAGCCCTGCTGCTCGCAGAAAGTATCAAGCACAAAAGGACGGTTCAGGCTACCCGCCAGCACGGTCAGCAGCTTGTCGAGCAGCGCTTCGCTTTGTGTCGCTGCCTGATTATCAGTGGCATAGCGGTAGCGCTTAAGGCAGACCACCAGCTGGGCAAACAGCAGCTCAGACATCTCGTTGGCTAACGCGTCGTCTTTGCGGCTCTCTTGCTCCAGTTGGGTCATTATCTGCCGCGCCTGCGTCATGCCGGTGCTGCCTATCCGCCAATGTGGCGCCCAGTGGGAACCGTGCAGCCCTGGAATATGGGCCACCCAATCAAGATTGAGCTTTAAGCGCTCGGGACAGTAGATAATATTCTGTAAAACCAGATCGTTAACCGAGGCGTAGGAGTGTTTATCTTCCGCGCGGATATAAAACAGATCGCCGCGGGTGATGCGGTAAGGACGGTCGTTCAGGATGTGTAAGCCGTTGCCGCGCCAGACCAGCACCAGCTCGTTGAATTCGTGGGTATGCTCAGCAAAGACGTTTTGCGGATAGCGGTCAGCCACCGCCACGGCTTGCGTCGGATTAGCAAAAAAATCCGCTTTTCGAAGAATTAACTGGCCTGGCACGCTGGCACCTCACGACTAACAACTTTCTATTATTAGCCGTTTCGAGGTAAAAAACGGTGATTCTCTTCGCGTTACTGAAGCAGGGTATCCCGCCCCTGGCGAATATCGCGCGGCGACCAGTCAAATTCGCGGCGGAACAGGGTCGAAAAGTGGTTACTGTCGCCAAAACCGCAGCGATAGGCAATATCGGTCACGCTCTCATCGCTGTGGCGCAGCAGATGGCGGGCTTTAATCAGGCGCAGGCGGTTGAGATAGCGCTGCGGCGTCAGGCCGGTGCAGTGCTTCAGCTGGCGATGCAGCGTGCGCAAAGAGAGCGAGAAACGCTCCGCCACTCCTTCCCAGCACACCTCTTCGGCGAAATGCTCTTCCAGCCACGCCATCAGCTGGTTCAGGCGAGCATCGTTATCCATCGCCCCCTGTTCCTGACTGCCTTTACGCAGCAGCACCAGCAGTTGCATAAACAGAATTTCGCGGTTCGCCAGCGACATCATATCGGTGCTGTCATTCGCCTCTTCCATCTGTCCAACAATCGTTCTCACCTGCTGCAAGGTGCTCTGGTTTACACGCCAATGGGAAGGATAGTGACCATCCTGCTCCTGCGGCAGCAATTTATTCAGACCTGACAAGAACTGGAAAGCATCCGGCGCGCGGTACAGCACGTTGGTCAGACAGAGGTTTTCCGTGTGCTCATAAAGGTGTCTGTCGAAGTCGCGGACGAAGCAAACCGTGCCGCCGCAAATGGTATGCGGCTGACCATTGAACACATGAATACCAGTGCCGTGTTCGACGATAACAATCTCATTAAAATCATGATGATGCTCAGGAAATGCGGCCTGAGGAAGTCGAGGTTCAATCGCCACGGGCAGCTTACCTGAAGAGAAGAAATCCACGCTATGTAGTACGGTCATCACGACCCCCGACAAATGAGAAAAGTTATCAGGATAGTAATATCCGATGAGGGATCTGACCTTGACGTTTTGACAGCAAACCGCGCAAAGCCGGTCGTTTTTTCAAGAAACAGCCGGAAAGATCGGGAAATGCGGTCAGCATCACACCCCCTCATCGGCGGAATTTGTGAACTCTCTCACGTTCATCTTTGCTTTCTTGCCAGCGCCGAATTTCGCCTGTCAGTAACGAGAAGGTTGTGGCATTGCGCTTTTTCTAGACTGAGCAGCAATGACTCATAGAAGGACTCTTGCCATGACTTTTCGCCATTGTGTGGCCGTCGATTTAGGCGCCTCCAGCGGACGCGTAATGCTGGCTCGCTTTGATAGCGTGCAGCGTTCGCTTTCACTGCGCGAAATCCACCGCTTCGTGAACAGCCTGCATAAGCGGGAAGGTTTCGATACCTGGGATATCGACGCACTGGAAGCCGAAATTCGTGTCGGCCTCAACAAAGTGTGCGACGAAGGCATTCTGATCGACAGTATCGGCATCGACACCTGGGGCGTGGACTACATCCTGCTGGACCAGCACGGCCAGCGCGTCGGCCTGCCGGTGGCCTACCGCGATAGCCGCACCGATGGCGTGATGGCGATGGCAATGGAGCAGTTGGGTAAAGGCGAGATCTACCGTCGCAGCGGCATTCAGTTCCTGCCGTTCAACACGCTTTATCAGCTACGCGCGCTGGTTGAACAGCAGCCGGAGCTGGTCAGCAAAGCAGCTCATGCATTGTTGATCCCGGACTACCTTAGCTTCCGTCTGACCGGAAACATGAACTGGGAATACACCAACGCCACCACCACGCAGCTGGTCAACATCGATAGCGATAACTGGGATGAAGACCTGCTGAACTGGACCGGTGCGCCGCGCGAGTGGTTCGGTACGCCGACCCACCCCGGCAATGTGATCGGTCACTGGATCTGCCCGCTGGGTAATAAAATCCCGGTGGTTGCCGTCGCCAGCCACGATACCGCCAGCGCCGTGATTGCCTCACCGCTGGCAGGCCACGATGCCGCCTACCTCTCGTCCGGCACCTGGTCGCTGATGGGCTTTGAGAGCAAAACGCCGTACACCAGCGAGCAGGCGCAGCGCGCCAACATCACCAACGAAGGCGGCGCGGAAGGGCGCTACCGGGTGCTGAAAAACATTATGGGCCTGTGGCTGCTACAGCGCGTCCTGAAAGAACAAAATGTTGGCAACCTGCCCGATCTCATTGCCGAAACGCAAGCGCTGCCAGCCTGCCGCTACCTGATTAACCCGAACGATGACCGCTTCATCAACCCGGAAAACATGAGCGCCGAGATTCAGGCTGCCTGCCGCGAAACGGCGCAGCCCGTTCCGACCACGCCTGCCGAACTGGCGCGCTGCATCTTCGACAGCCTGGCGCTGCTGTACGCCGATGTGCTCAACGAGCTGGCGCAGCTGCGCGGTAAACCGTTCAGCCAGCTGCATATCGTTGGCGGCGGTTGCCAGAACCAGATGCTGAACCAGCTGTGCGCCGATGCCTGCGGCATCACCGTGATCGCCGGCCCGATTGAAGCCTCAACCCTCGGCAACATCGGCATCCAATTAATGACGCTGGACGAACTCACCAACGTCGACGATTTCCGCAAGGTGGTGACCGGCAACTACGGCCTCACCACATTTACCCCGAATTCAGACCATGAAATTGCCCGCTACGTTGCGCAGTTTCAGCAACAACGACAGACAAAGGAGCTTTGCGCATGACCACTCAACTTGAACAAGCCTGGGAACTCGCGAAACAGCGCTATTCCGCTGTAGGTATCGATGTCGAAGAGGCGTTACGCCAGCTGGACCGCTTACCGGTTTCGATGCACTGCTGGCAGGGCGATGACGTCGCGGGTTTTGAAAATCCAGAAGGCAGTTTAACGGGTGGCATTCAGGCGACCGGTAACTACCCGGGCAAAGCGCGTAACGCGACCGAGCTGCGCGCCGACCTGGAGCAGGCGCTGAGCCTGATCCCCGGGCCAAAACGTCTGAACCTGCACGCTATCTATCTGGAGTCTGACACCCCGGTGGCGCGCGACGAGATCAAACCTGAGCACTTCAAAAACTGGGTTGAGTGGGCGAAAAAACACAAGCTGGGCCTCGATTTTAACCCATCCTGCTTCTCACACCCGCTGAGTGCAGACGGCTTTACGCTGTCCCACGCCGACCCGAAAATTCGCCAGTTCTGGATTGACCACTGCAAGGCCAGCCGCCGCGTTTCCGCCTACTTTGGCGAACAGCTGGGTACGCCTTCGGTGATGAACATCTGGATCCCGGACGGCATGAAAGACGTCACCGTTGACCGTTTAGCGCCGCGCCAGCGCCTGGCCGCCGCGCTGGATGAAGTCATCAGCGAAAAACTGGACCCGGCGCATCACATCGATGCCGTCGAGAGCAAACTGTTCGGCATTGGCGCAGAGAGCTACACCGTCGGCTCTAACGAGTTCTATATGGGCTACGCCACCAGCCGCCAGACCGCGCTGTGCCTGGATGCCGGTCACTTCCACCCAACCGAAGTTATCTCCGACAAAATCTCCGCCGCCATGCTCTACGTGCCGCGCCTGCTGCTGCACGTGAGCCGCCCGGTACGTTGGGACAGCGACCACGTGGTGCTGCTGGATGACGAAACCCAGGCTATCGCGAGCGAAATCATCCGCCACGACCTGTTTGACCGTGTGCACATCGGCCTCGATTTCTTCGACGCCTCCATCAACCGTATCGCAGCGTGGGTTATCGGTACCCGCAACATGAAAAAAGCCCTGCTGCGCGCGCTGCTGGAACCAACCGAACAGCTGCGTCAGCTGGAAGTTGACGGTGACTACACCGCCCGTCTGGCGCTGCTGGAAGAGCAGAAATGCCTGCCGTGGCAGGCGGTGTGGGAAATGTATTGCCAGCGCAACGATACCCCGGCGGGCAGCCAATGGCTGGAGAGCGTGCGCAGCTACGAGAAAGAGATTCTGAATAAGCGTAAATAATCGAGTGCGATTGCCGGATGGCGGCTTTGCCTTAGCCGGCCTACGAAACAACAGCCATTGTAGGCCCGATAAGCGCAGCGCCATCGGGCATCAAAGTACACAGGATAACAAGACTATGCAGACCATTACCGATTCCTGGTTCGTCCAGGGCATGATTAAAGCCACCTCTGACGCCTGGTTGAAAGGCTGGGACGAACGCAACGGCGGCAACCTGACGCTGCGCCTGGACGACGCGGATATCGCGCCGTTCACCGCCGATTTCCACGCTAAACCGCGCTATATCGCCCTGAGCCAGCCGATGCCGATGCTGGCGAACACGCCGTTTATCGTCACCGGCTCCGGCAAATTCTTCCGCAACGTGCAGCTCGACCCGGCCGCCAACCTCGGCGTGGTAAAAGTCGATAGCGACGGCGCGGGCTACCATATTTTGTGGGGGCTGACTCACGAAGCCGTACCAACCTCCGAACTGCCGGCGCATTTCCTGTCACACTGCGAACGTATCAAACTGACCGGTGGTAAAGACCGCGTCATCATGCACTGCCACGCGACCAACCTGATCGCGCTGACCTACGTACTGGAAAACGACTCCGCGCTGATTACCCGCAAACTGTGGGAAGGCAGCACCGAGTGTCTGGTGGTCTTCCCGGACGGCGTCGGCATTCTGCCGTGGATGGTGCCGGGTACCGATGAAATTGGCCAGGCAACCGCCATCGAAATGCAGCAACACTCCCTGGTGCTGTGGCCGTTCCACGGCGTCTTCGGCAGCGGCCCTACGCTCGACGAAACCTTTGGTCTGATCGATACCGCCGAAAAATCGGCAGAAGTGCTGGTGAAGGTGTACTCGATGGGCGGCATGAAGCAGACCATCACCCAGCAAGAACTGATTGCCCTCGGCCAGCGCTTTGGCGTCACCCCGATGGCCAGCGCATTAAATCTGTATAAATAAGAACATCGCATAACCCCTGCGGGCAACGATCCGCAGGGGAAACTCTGTTACCTGCAAATCAACTAACTCAAAAACCGTGGAGTACAAGCAATGAAAATAAAAGCAAGCTTCATCCTCACCGTTGCCGCCCTGGCGTTGTCCGGTTCCGCTTTAGCTGAAGTGAAAATTGCCCTTGTGGCGAAATCCTTAGGCAATGGCTTCTTCGAAGCCGCGAACGTTGGCGCACAGGAGGCGGCCAAAGAGTTAGGCGATGTAAAAGTCATTTATACCGGCCCAACCACCACCACGGCGGAAGCGCAGATCGAAGTGCTCAACGGGTTGATCGCCCAGGGCGTTGATGCGATCGCCATTTCCGCCAACGATCCCGATGCGGTGGTGCCAGTGCTGAAAAAAGCCATGCAGCGTGGCATTAAGGTGGTGTCATGGGATTCCGGCGTTGCCGCAGGTGGCCGCCAGATTCACCTGAACCCCTCGAACAATCAGCTGATTGGCGAAACCAACGTCAAGCTCGCCGCCGATGCGCTGAAAGCGCTGAACGTCGAGAAAGGCGACGTCGCCATTCTGAGCGCGACGCCAACCTCCACCAACCAGAACATCTGGATTGGCGAGATGAAAAAGGTGCTGCCGAACTATCCGTCCATCAACCTGGTGACCGTCGCCTACGGCGACGACCTGTCGGATAAGAGCTACCGCGAAGCGGTCGGGCTGCTGAAGTCTTACCCGGACCTGAAAGTGATTGTCTCCCCCTCCTCCGTCGGTATCGTAGCGGCGGCGCAGGCGGTGAAGGATCAGGGAAAAATCGGCAAGGTTTACGTGACCGGGCTGGGGCTGCCGTCTGAAATGGCCGGGGCGATTAAGTCCGGCGCGAGCAAAAGCTTCGCTATCTGGAACCCGATCGATCTGGGCTATGCCGCCACCTATCTTGCTGACGACCTGGTAAAAGGTACGGCAACCAAAACTGAAGCCAGCATGGGTAAATTGGGCAAAGTGAAGCTCGATGCTGACGGTAACGGCGCGATGTCCGAGCCGTTCGTCTACGATGCCAGCAATATTGATAAGTTCTCGAAAATCTTCTGATGCGTTTTGTAGGCCGGATAAGCGCTAGCGCCATCCGGCAAAACGGCGGGTGCGCTATGGCTTACCCGCCCTACAAATCCCCTACGATGGAGACTTATCATGGCTACACCTTTGCTGCAGCTTAAGGGGATCACCAAGGTCTTCCCCGGCGTGCGCGCGCTTGAAAACGTGCAGCTCGATCTCTGGCCCGGCAAGGTCACCGCGTTAATCGGTGAAAACGGCGCGGGCAAGTCCACGCTGGTCAAAGTGATGACCGGCATTTATCAGCCCGAAGAGGGCGAAATTCTCTATAAAACGATTCCCATTACCCTGCCTACGCCGGACTCCGCGCACCGGGTGGGGATCACCGCGATTCATCAGGAAACCGTGCTGTTCGATGAGCTCTCGGTCACCGAAAATATCTTTGTTGGCCAGTACCTCTATAAAGGCTGGCTGAAGAAGCTCGACTGGCCCGCCATGCACCAGAAAGCGCGGGAAATACTCACCCGCCTCGACGTGCAGATTGACCCGCGCGCCATCTTAAAAACCCTTAGCATTGCCCAGCGCCATATGGTGGCAATCGCGCGCGCACTGTCGTTTGAGGCGCAGGTGGTGATCCTCGACGAACCCACCGCCGCCCTCTCCCAGCACGAGATTCTAGAGTTTTATCAAATCGTTGAGCGTTTAAAGCTGGAAGGCAAAGCCATCCTGTTTATCTCGCACAAGTTTGATGAAATTTTTGAACTGGCGGATCACTACACCATCTTGCGCGACGGCGTGTACGTTGGCTCCGGCGCAATCAATGAGATAACCGAAGAGCGAATGGTCGCCATGATGGTCGGCCGTGCAATCACGCAAACCTACCCGAAAGTGGCGTGCGAAAAAGGCAATGTGGTGCTGGAGGTAAAAGACCTGTGCCACCCGACCGAATTTGCCCATATCAACTTCACCCTACGAAAAGGCGAGATCCTCGGCTTTTATGGGCTTGTCGGCGCCGGGCGCACCGAGCTCATGCAGGCGCTTTCCGGCGTGTCACACCCCTCTTCTGGTGAGATTGTCCTGAACGGCAAAGCGGTGCATTTTCGCCAGCCGGCCGATGCCATCAACGCCGGGATTGTCTGCGTGCCGGAAGAGCGGCAGAAGCAAGGAGCGATTATTGAACTGCCGATTGCTCAGAACATCAGCCTGCCGCAGCTGAGCAAACTCAACCCGCGCGGCGTGCTCAACGACGCCCGCGAATGGCAGCTTGCCGACGAATACGCCCGCCGTCTACAGGTCAAAGCCTTTAGCTGGCGTCAGCCGGTGGAGACGCTCTCCGGCGGCAACCAGCAGAAAGTGGTGATCGGCAAATGGCTGGCGACCCATCCGGAGGTCATCATTCTTGATGAACCCACCAAAGGTATCGATATCGGCTCAAAAGCCGCCGTGCATCAGTTTATGTCCGAGCTGGTTGCCCAGGGGCTGGCGGTGATTATGGTGTCGTCAGAGCTGCCGGAAGTGATGGGCATGGCCGACCGCATTATCGTGATGCATGAAGGGCTGATGGTCGCGGAATATCAGGCCGGTGAAGCCACCGCAGAAACTATCGTCAGCGCCGCCAGCGGCGCAGGTAAGGAGGCAGCATAAATGTGGCAATCCTTATTTAAACACCGCGAAGGGCTGCTCGCCGCAGTGATCATTTTGATGATCGTCGCCATCGGCAGCCGCGTGCCGTCGTTCGTTTCGCCAGGCAACCTGGTGGAGATGTTCAACGATACCGCCATCTTAATCATCCTCGCGCTGGGGCAGATGATGGTGCTGCTGACCAAAGGTATCGACCTTTCGATGGCCGCCAACCTGGCGCTCACCGGGATGATTGTCGCCCTGCTTAACTTCCACTATCCCACCGTGCCGGTCTGGGCGCTGCTGCTGCTGGCAACGGTGCTGGGTCTGGTGATGGGGATGATTAACGGCCTGCTGGTGTGGAAGCTCGGTATTCCGGCGATTGTGGTGACGCTTGGCACCATGAGCATCTACCGCGGCATTATCTTCCTGCTCTCCGACGGCGGCTGGGTGAACTCACACCAGATGAGCGCCGACTTCCTCGGCCTGCCGCGCGCCTCGCTGCTGGGCCTGCCGGTATTAAGCTGGTTTGCCGTCGCCGCGCTGCTGCTGGTCGGCTACTTCCTGCGCTTTAGCCGCACCGGGCGCGCGCTGTACACCGCCGGGGGCAACGCGACCGCCGCTTACTACACCGGGATCAACGCCGGGAAAATGCAGTTCGTCAGCTTCTGCCTCTCCGGCGCGCTGGCCGGGTTCTGCGGCTATTTGTGGATCTCGCGCTTCGCCGTGGCCTACGTCGATGTGGCGAACGGCTTCGAGCTACAGGTTGTCGCCGCCTGCGTCATTGGCGGTATCAGCACCATGGGCGGCACTGGACGCGTTGTCGGCTGCCTGTGCGGCGCGCTGTTCCTCGGCATCATCAACAACGCCCTGCCGGTGATCGGCATTTCACCGTTCTGGCAGATGGCGATTTCCGGCGCGGTCATTGTGATTGCCGTCCTGCTGAACGAACGCGGCAATAAACGCAAAGGACGGCTGATCCTGCGCGATGCCGCGCTGGCCCGACAGAAACAGGCGGTGCGCTCATGAGCAAAATAATGATGCCGGACGAGATTAAAACCGACGTTACCGCGCCGTCGTTATTCCAGCGGCTGCTGTGCTGGGAAGGCTTTTTACTGGCGGTCACGCTGCTGGTGTTTGTCGGCAACGCGTTGGCTTCGCCCTACTTCCTCAACATCTGGAACCTGTCGGACGCCACCTTCAACTTCACCGAGAAGGCAATTATCGTGCTGCCGATGGCAATGCTGATTATCGCCCGGGAAATTGACCTGTCGGTGGCGTCGACCATTGCCCTGAGCTCGACGCTGATGGGCTTCTGCGCCGCCGCGGGAATGGATACGCCGTTGTTAGTTTGCGTTGGGCTGGGAGTTGGCCTGCTGTGCGGGCTGTTTAACGGGTTGCTGGTGACCCGCTTTAACCTCTCTTCCATCGTTATCACCATCGGCACGATGAGCCTGTATCGCGGCATTACCTACATTCTGCTGGGCGATCAGGCGCTGAACAAATACCCGGAGAGCTTCGCCTGGTTCGGCCAGGGCTACGTATGGGGCGCGCTGTCGTTTGAGTTTGCGCTGTTTATCGTGCTCGCCGCAGCATTTGCCTTCCTGCTGCACAAAACCAACTTTGGTCGTCGCACCTACGCCATCGGTAATAACCCCACCGGCGCATGGTATTCAGGGATTAACGTCAAGCGTCACAACCTGATGCTCTTCGCGCTGGTAGGCTTGATGTCTGGTCTGGCGGCGGTGCTGCTGACCTCACGTCTGGGCAGTACCCGCCCGACCATCGCTATGGGTTGGGAGCTGGCGGTGGTCACCATGGCGGTGCTCGGCGGCGTCAACATTCTTGGCGGCTCAGGCAGCATGGTCGGCGTGATTATCGCGGCGTTTTTGATGGGGCTGGTCACCTTCGGGCTCAGCCTGCTTAACGTCCCAGGCATCGTGATGTCCATCATCATCGGCGCGATGCTGATCGTGGTGATTTCACTGCCGATTATCGCCCGGCGGGTGATGCAGAGACGACGAATATAAATATGCTCCTCACCCCAGCGGATGAGGGGATAACGGGATTTCATAAGTTAGGTATTTAAGGAGAAACACCATGAGTTTTATGTTAGCACTGCCAAAAATCAGCCTGCACGGTGCAGGCGCCATTGGGGATATGGTCAACCTGGTTGCCGGTAAGCAATGGGGCAAAGCGCTGATCGTTACCGACGGTCAGCTGGTGAAACTGGGCCTGCTGGACAGCCTGTTCACCGCGCTGGACGCGCATAAAATGCCTTATCACCTGTTTGATGAGGTTTTCCCGAACCCGACGGAAGAGCTGGTGCAGAAAGGCTACGCGGCCTACCAGGCTAATCAATGTGACTACATTATTGCCTTCGGCGGCGGCAGCCCGATTGACACCGCGAAAGCAATCAAAATTCTGACCGCGAACCCGGGCCCGTCCACCGCATACTCTGGCGTGGGCAAAGTGTTGAACGCTGGCGTGCATCTTGTCGCCATCAACACGACAGCGGGCACGGCAGCAGAGATGACCAGCAACGCAGTCATTATCGACACCGCGCGCCAGGTCAAAGAGGTGATTATCGACGCCAACATCATCCCGGATATCGCCGTGGACGATGCGAGCGTGATGCTTGATATTCCAGCTTCTGTCACCGCCGCCACCGGTATGGATGCACTGACCCATGCGGTTGAAGCGTATGTTTCCGTCGGTGCACACCCGTTAACCGATGCCAACGCACTCGAAGCGATTCGCCTTATCACCCTGTGGCTGCCGAAAGCCGTCGACGATGGTCATAACCTGGAAGCCCGCGAACAGATGGCGTTTGGTCAGTATCTGGCAGGCATGGCGTTTAACAGCGCCGGTCTGGGGCTGGTACATGCATTGGCGCACCAACCGGGGGCCACGCACAACCTGCCGCACGGCGTGTGCAACGCCATCCTGCTGCCGATCATTGAAAACTTTAACCGCCCGAACGCCGTGGCGCGCTTTGCCCGCGTGGCGCAGGCGATGGGCGTGGACACCCGCAGCATGAGCGACGAAGCGGCGAGCATGGAGGCGATCAACGCCATCCGCAAGCTGAGTGCGCGCGTGGGCATTCCTGAAGGGTTCAGCAAACTGGGCGTCACCAAAGCCGATATCGAAGGCTGGCTGGATAAAGCGCTAGCCGACCCATGCGCGCCTTGCAACCCGCGAACCGCCAGCCGCGATGAAGTGCGCGAGCTGTACCTGGAGGCATTATGATCCGCAAAGCCTTTGTGATGCAGGTTAACGCCAACGCACACGAAGAGTATCAGCGCCGTCACAGCCCAATCTGGCCGGAGCTAGAAGCAGTACTGAAAGCGCACGGGGCGCACCATTACGCCATTTATCTCGATAAAGAACGTAACCTGCTGTTTGCGACCGTGGAGATTGAGTCCGAAGAGCGCTGGAACGCGGTGGCGAACACCGAGGTTTGCCAGCGTTGGTGGAAGCACATGACCGACGTGATGCCGTCTAACCCGGATAACAGCCCGGTTAGCGCCGAGCTTAAAGAGGTGTTTTACCTGGCATAAGCGCCGAATTGCCTGATGGCGCTGCGCTTATCAGGCCTACAAAAGCCTTATAGTAGCCCGGCCGAGCGAAGCGACGCCGGGAACTGGCACCGAGCCCGCACAACAACAAGAAAAAGGCCTCTGTTTCCAGAGGCCTTTATTTTTTTAGAAGTAGTATTTAAAGCGAACGCGCGCACCGTAGCGATCATCAGAACCATCGCCATTATAACCGTCGCCATCGCTGTTCAGGATAGAGTAGTAGGTCCCGAGATAGATATTAAAGTTCTGCATATCCAGCACGTTAGCGAACTGGTAGGACGCGTGGATGGTATGAATATCGTAGGTCCCTTCATCGTTGATCCAGCAGTCGTCGTCGCACACCACGCCGGCATAATCATCAATCTTGTTATGCGCGTAGATGTAACCCAATTCGAAGCCTTTCCACAGCACGTTTGTCGCCGCGGTAAAGTCTTGTTCATTGTTCGCATCCAGGTAGGCCGTGTTCAGGTTAATCACCACGCCATTATCAGGATCGGCCTTCTGACCGTTCCACGTCATGGTCATACCGTAACCGGTGCGGTCAGACTGGTCGACAAAACGACCTTTCTTATCGTGATAGCCGTACGCATTGTTAACAACGTTGCTTTCCATCGCCGCTGACACCGTAAACTCATCAGTTGGCGACCAGGCAATAACCGGGCGCAGATAAGCGACGTTTTTCTGCTGTTCCATCTCACGGCCATGATAGTTGCCATCGTTGTAGAGCGAGGTGCCGTCTTCCAGCAGGGTGTTTAACTCGAAATACCAGTTGTCTAGCTGCTTGCTCATCAGGAAGCTGCCGCCGGAATCAGAACGACCGCGACCTTCTTTCATCATATAGATATAGCCGCTGCCGTCGTCGTAGAGGTCGTTAGCGGTATTACCGGAGTGCTCAACAAACGTATCCTGATTTAATGGGAACATATCGTAGGCTTCAAAACGACCCACTTTAATTTTCCAGTCATCCTCTTTACCAAAGAAGAACGCCGCATCATCAATATTCACCGTCCCGGAGAGATCGCCCAGCGGTTGTGCGGAGAAACCGGCAAAATAGCCGTTATTCAGCTTACGCATGCCGTCAAATCCCAACAAAATACGCCCGTTGATATCCCACTGTTCATTGGAAGGGTCGCTGCTATAGCTCGGGTTGGTCATGGCCAGTAAGCCATGCTTACTTTCCGCATCCATATTAAATTCAACATCGCCGTATATTTTCAGATCGCCATAGCCGGACAAAATAAGATTAGGCTTATCCGCGTTGATGCGGGTCTCCTGGGCAGAAGCCTGACCGTTCACCGGCGTATTTCCCTGCGTGGCTTTGATCTCTTTAATTTCAGCCGCCTGCTGAACGCGAAGCGTTTCAACCTGCTGCTCCGCTTTAGCGGCACGATTCTCTGCTGCTTCCAGACGTGATTCTAACTGCGCCAGCCTTTGCTCTAACGTCATGTTCGTTGTTTTCGCAAAACCGGTATTGGCCACCAACAATAATCCTATTGCCAGCGAGAGCGTCGATTTCTTCATTATTTGCTTTCCTTGAAATAAAGAATATGCCGAAAAATCAAAATATGATTTTTGGTATTTTTTATAATGGATATGAATGTATTACTGTTATTCATACACCAGTAGAAATCGCCAGTTACGCACAGACATATTTCATAACAAGCCTAAAGACACTAGCTAAATTGTTTCAGCCGGTAAATAACCCTATGTTTAATATCGTGAGCGAGGTAACAGGTCGGAAGGGGAAAAGAAAAATAAACCATGAATATATAAATAAGGTGTATCCAATAAAGATAATAATAAAAATATAATATTATTTTTAATATATAAATATACGCGCAGTTATTGATATATCACCGCGCGTCTTTATGGTCAGTTCTGCTCGGCAACCAGGATCGCCAGCGTATCCGGCTCCAGCGCTTTAAAAAGGTGCGGCTCGTCGGCAGGGTAGCAGATGTAGTCACCGGCGTTCAGCTCTTCCGGCGCGGCGGTCGGGCCAACCTGTGCTCGCCCCTGGGTGACAATAATGTGCTCGATAGAGCCCGGCGGATGCGGATGTGAAATACGGTCTGCGCCCGGCTGCGTGGTCAGCAGATAGATATCACGGCGCGCCCCCGGCGGGCAGGTCGCAAGCAGCGTAGCCTGATAATTGGCCTGCTCGGCGATGACCTTCGTCCCTTCCCCCCGGCGGATCACCTGGGTTTTATTGGGCTGCGGCTCAAGCAGACGCGCAAAAGGAATGTCCAGCGCGACGCAAAGCGCCCATAAGGTTTCCAGGCTAGGATTACCGTTCCCGGCTTCAAGCTGGGAAAGCGTCGATTTGGCAATACCGGCACGGCGGGCGATTTCGGCCAGAGACAATCCGGTCCTCGCTCGCTCACGCACCAGGCTTTTGGCAATCACGCTGATTGGCTGTGTCATACACAACTCCATCGTTTTATATATCGAACGAAACGTTCATCTTGAACTACCACACTGATTCGTTCATTATAATGGATATATCGTTCGATATGGTAAATTTAGATGTCATTAAAAATGTTCTCCTGCCTGAAAGGCAGCACGATTAAGGCGATTTTCCTCGTCTGTCTGGCGGTCGGCGTGGTCGGCGTCTCTTATGGCTCGCTGGCAATGGCCTACGGTTTTCCGCTATGGGTGCCGCTGCTGCTCTCGGTCTCCGTCCTCGCGGGCGCGTCAGAATTTATGTTTATCGGGATTGTCGCCAGCGGCGGTAACCCGTTGGCGGCCGCTGCTGCTGGCCTGCTAGTCAATGCCCGCCATATTCCTTTCGGCGTGACGGTGCGTGACCTGGTGGGCAAGCGCGCCGCCAGCTTTATTGGCTGCCATATCATGAATGACGAGAGCGTGGTCTTCGGCCTCTCGCAGCCCGCGCCCGAGCAGCGTAAAGCCGCTTTCTGGCTCTGCGGGGTTGGCGTCGCCCTCTTCTGGCCACTCGGCGCGCTGTTTGGCGCGGCGGTAGGACGGTTATTACCGGCCCCGGAAACCATCGGGCTGGATGCCGTTTTTCCGGCCATCCTGTTGGCGTTAGTGATCCCGGCCTTTAAAAACCGTACCACGCTGATTCGTGCCTGCAGCGGTGCGGCGCTGTCGCTCGCTGCCGTTCCCTTTGCACCTGTCGGGCTGCCGGTCCTGCTTTCTCTGTTTGGCCTGCTGGCGAGGAAAAAATAATGGGTAACATGACGCTGTTTATCGCCGGGATCGTCATTCTTTCACTGGGAACCTATCTGATGCGCCTCGGCGGCGCAAAGCTAGGCAACCGCCTGGCCTTTTCCGAGCGCTCGCAGGCGTTGCTTTCCGATGCCGCCACGGTGCTGCTCTTTTCCGTCGCGCTGGCGACCACGTTCTATGAGGGAGAGCATTTCTCCGGTGCGGCGCGCGTGCTGGGGGTAGGTTTTGCGGTGTTTCTGGCCTGGCGCAAAGCGCCGCTTATCGTGGTGATTATTGCCGCTGCGGTGGCGACCGCGCTGCTGCGTCTGGCAGGTATCAACTAAAGTAGGCCGGATAAGCAACGCGCCATCCGGCAGAATTCGCGCAGATTGCCGGATGGCGGCGTAAACGCCTTATCCGGCCTACCGCTAAAACGAAAAAAGCGCCCCAAGGGCGCTCTTTCGACAGTAGCGGATAGCTTATTTGGTCAGTTCGGCGGTCATGTGCACGCGGTTACCGGAATAAGCCTGGGTAATTTTGTAGGAACTTGCCCCTGCCTGTTCTGCCTGAGCGGCAATTTTCGCTTCTGCACCGTCAATGGTGGAGGCGGTTGCGGTGACGGTCTGAGCAGCGAAGGTACCGAAAGAAGCGGCGAGTGCGATAACTGCAACAAAAGTTTTGATGCTTTTCATGATGTAAACCCTTTCACTTGGTTGTTTGGATAAGGCGTTTTGCCTTGATGTGATAAATAATAGCCCTCACATCGTTCAACGAAAAGCGGAAGGATTTGTTGTCATCATTCAAATAAATTGATCAATTTTACAACACTATCGCAGCTGCGCTTCAACCCAGTCGTAGACCTCTTCAATATTGGGCAGCGTTTGCTGATCGACGCAATACACTGTCCCCAGACGCATCGGTTCGGCCCGCTCGGCCAGCAGTGCCAGTTCGGGTAGATACTCTTCTCCTGGATGACCCGGCAAACGCTGCGCTAACCGCTGAGCATAGCGCGCTACCGCGACGTCAGGAGGGATCTGATTCCAGACTTCGACAATCCGTTCAACCCCCGCTTTCTGGGCGAGTCGCTGCAGCATCTCTTTAGGCTGGAAGCCAAACCAGGCATCAATCACCCAGACACAGCTCGCCGGGGACTGTTCCACAATCGACCAGATAGCCTCGTAGGCGGCGCAGCCGAGTTGGCGGTTGAAGGGGCGATCGATATCGGTAAAGCGCGCCATAAAGGGCTCTTTAATACCGTCGATAGTCAGCAGCGGCAGGCCAAACGTCTGTGAAAGCTGGCGTGCGATGGTGCTCTTTCCAGAGGCGGGTATACCGTTCACCAGAATGACGGTTTTACCGTTCGGCGTAAGATCTCTTTTCATAGCAGCGCCACCACCTCCTCTTTCGAGTTCGCCGCCCGCAGTTTGGCCATGCGCTCATCGTTATCCAGCAGCGAGATAATGGCGCGGATCCCCTCTTCAATATGCGCATTACTGTCCTGCGCGCCGAACATAATGACAATATCCGCGGCTTCGCTTTCGGCAAAGCGAATCGGTTTTTCCAACAGCACCAGGCTAAAACAGTTCCGCTTCACGCCGCACTCGGGACGCGCATGCGGAATGGCAACCCCCTCGTCAAACACATAATACGCGCCGTGATTCAGGGTGTTTTCAATAACGGCCTGACCGTAATCAGCCGAGATGTAACCGTTTTTAATCAGCGGCATGGCCGCCAACTGAATCACCTTCTGCCAGTCCGACTCCGCTACGCCAACCTGAATAGCATCGGCTTCTATGAGTAGCTCTTTTATCGTCATGCCCACTCCCTAAATGTTACGGCGAATAATGTTGCGTAATTCATCGATACGGATAAACAGTGCGTCAATTTCCTGCCGGTGCGTCTTGCTTTTGGCATATACCGACAGCGCCCGGTTATAAATCAACATTAATGCTTTCTGTATCTCGCCATCACTCGGGTTACCCTGTAATTCACCTTCTAATCGGGATATTTCCTCCGCCAGCAGAAGCGACTGTTCGTCATAATCTTCTAACGGGCTGTTTTGCTTTTTCCACAACGTTTTCAATGATTCAAACATAGCAAATCCCCTCCCTGATGAATAACAGGGTAACGAAATCTCGAGTAATAAAGAGACGTTTATTTAAATAAAGCGATCTTTTCCATTAATACGTGAGTCACGGCATTATTAGCTGGAATTAAAAACTTCCGCACGCTGTCATTCACTTTGCCTTTTTCAAATGCGGTTTTGCACTGGTCAACCCACTGCACATTCATTTCCGTGCCAACGTTGACCTTGTTAATTCCCTCAGTCACCGCCAGGCGCATATCCTCATCGCTCACGCCGGTGCCGCCGTGCAACACCAGAGGCACGCCGGTTGCCGCGCTAATCTCCTTAAGTCGCTGGTGCTGGATTTTTGCCTTGCCGGTATACAGCCCGTGTACCGTGCCGACGGAGACCGCCAGCATGTCGACCTGGGTTTCATCCACAAAACGTTTGGCATCCTCTACCGTGGTGAAACAGATATCCTCAACGGCAACAGCTTTGCCGTCTTCGGAGCCACCAATGGCGCCCAACTCGCCCTCGACCGTTATATTACGCGGGCGTGCCATTTCGACGACAATGCGCGTGTTACCAATATTCTCTTCCAGGTTAAGGTGAGAACCGTCATACATCACCGATGAAAACCCGGCGTTCATCGCCGTTTCAATGGCGCTAATATCCGAACAGTGATCCAGATGCAGACAGGTCGGCACATTTTCGCTTTCTGCCAGCGAGGTCACGGCATCTACTAATAAACGATAACCTAAATATTCTGCCGTCCCGGTGGAGATTTGAATCATTAACGGGCTATTGCTTTGCTGTGCGGCTTTGAAAAAAGCGGGCAGCATTTCAATACAGTGCAAATTAAACGATCCGATGGCTTTAAAATCTCTCTGCTGGGCAATGTTAAGAATATCGTTGAAGTTATACAGACTCATGAACGTTTTCCCCTTTCGGCTTAGCTGATTTACCGTTTACAAACCATGCCAGTGCGGCGACAAAGACAATAAACAACGCGACAAATAACCAGTTATTCTGGAAGGCGTGGCCTAATACCAGCCCAGAACTAATCACATCCGAATCGCTGAACGTCACGCCGGTAAAGCCGTAACTTTCAAGCATCGGTACCAGGATGGCAGGCAGGAAGGTGATAAACAGCCCGTGCACCACGCCGCCAATCATCGCCCCGCGGCGACCGCCCAGCGCATTACCGAATACGCCAGCCGTGCCGCCCGCAAAGAAGTTAGTAAGGAGGCCGGGTAGAATCATCGCCAGACCGAACATCGGAAAGACCAGCATGCCAATGATCGAACCTACCGTGGTCGCCAGGAAACCAACAATCACGGCGTTAGGTGCATAAGGGAACAGCACCGGGCAGTCCAGCGCCGGCTTGGCATCGGGGACGATACGCATTGCAATCCCGCGAAACGCCGGCACCAGTTCATTGAGCAGCAGGCGCACGCCGCTATAGAGAACGAAGACCCCAGCCACAAACTGGATGGACTGCATAAAGGCGTACATCAGGTAGTTAATACCGTTAGAGAACTGGCCGATATACGCCGGGCCTGCCGCCACTGCCGGGATGAGGTACATCGGCACCATGACCACCGCCATGGCGAGATAGGTATCCTGCAGAAACTTGAAGTTATCCGGTAATTCAAGATCTTCCGTAGAGCGAGAGCCTTTGCCGACCACTTTTGCGACCGCCGCCTGCACCAGGTAACCAATGGTGCAGAAGTGCCCCAGCGCAACATCATCCGAGCCGGTGATCCGCCGAACCACCGGCTGCGCCAGCGCGGGCATCAGTACCGCCATTACGCCGCCGAAGATCCCACCGGTCAAAATCAACGGCAGCCCCGTCAGCCCGGCTTTATAGCCGATAACGGCGCCAATAGTCGCCATCCACAGCAGCGCCTGGCCGGTGAGGAAGATATATTTCAGCGGCGTCAGGCGAGCGATGATGATGTTGACGGCAAAAATCACCAGCAGCGTCAGCGCCACTTCGGAACCCAACTCGCGGTTGGCTAAACCGGCAATCGCCGCCACATCGGTAATGTAGCCCTTCATGCCAAAGCCCTGAGTGAAGATGTCATTCAGGAACGTCAGCGTGGCCACAATGATGTTGATACCGGCCATCATGATTAAAAATCCGAGCAGGGTTTTAAACGTGCCCTCAGCCGTCTTGCCCGGTGATTTTTTCTGTAGGATAAGCCCCAGCATCGCAATAAAGGCGATGAGTATTGAAGCCTGGCCGAGCAAATCTTTGACGATAAACTCAACGACACTATTCATAGTCGGCTACCTGTAAATTACGTTCATTTAAAAATGCGACAATTTTTTGCTCGATCTCATCTTTATCCGTCAGCTTATTTAATATCACCACACGTTTTATCTCTTCTTCGCTGGCATCGGCTGTCAGAATATCGGCAAAGGTTTTTTGCGTCAGAATCATGTCAGATTTAAATGCCCCGGCCTCCGATACCGTGGTGTGTTCAATATGTGCCGGAATTTCCAGTTTTTTTAAAACGGCCTTTGCAGTCATTTCAATAGCAAAGCTTGAGCCGAGGCCGCAGCCACATACGCAGAGAATTTTCAGCATGTAGGGTCTCCTCAAATTATATTGAGTTGTTTGGCAAGTTTATAATAGTGTCCGTCGGTATCAACCAGACGTTTTTTCATACTGACTAAATCAATCGGAATAGGTTTATTACTTGAGTTAATAATAACGGCTTTATTTCTCATACCAGATTGAATACAGCGAACCACTTCATTCGCCATAATTGTACCCTGATAAATTTCCTCACAGGTCGGGTCGCCACTACGTAAGCCGTAACCAATGATGGTTTTGCGGATACGGACGCCAATACGCGGTTCAAGCTGCTTTATCATGGTATCAATAGCGCCCTGGAAACCCGGAGAGTACTCGCGGGTGTAGCCCTCCGAGCAGAGGATAATCACGCTATTCTGGCAGCTTAGCTTTTGCTTTATCCGCTCAGCAAGGGCGTCGAGAGGGATCTGTGCCTCCGGGATCAGCGCCAGATCGGCATTCGCTTTTATTGCCGATTGCAGCGTTAACTCGCCGCAGTAACCGCCCAGAATCTCCGCCATAAAAACGCGCCCAGGAAGCGCCCTGCCGGTATTTCTTAGGCGCGATACCTCTTTGATTATTTGCTCGCAGGCGGTAGAAAAACCAATGGTGTAGTCGCTGCCATAAACATCATTGTCGATCGTCATACCGACGCCAAAGCAGTTGATATCAAATTCACTGAGCGTATTCAGGAATTGCAGGCTGCCATCACCTCCGGCCATAATCAGCACATCAATACGTAATGATTTTATTTTTCTGGCAATATTTTCGTACTCACTGCGCTGTAATTTCCGTGCCGTGCGCCCGGAAGTAATCATCGGGATAGCGGAAATAGAAAAATCCACTAAATCACACCAGGAGACCTCATGGTGGTTTTTCTCTAATAAACCCGGTATGCCACCATTAAATAATGTGATCTGCGCATTGGCGATTTTAGCGACCTGGAAAATAAAATTATTTATTCCGGAGACATCTCCGCCGCTAATGACAATACCGATTTTCATCTTCAGCCCTCACCCGTTTCCGTGAAAGCATTTTTCCCTGACTTCAAGACATCTATTTGCAACGAAGATCACATAATTGCGATAATTTAGGCCAGTGCTAATATTGACACCTATTAAAACAACCTGTTTTTTGTGATTAATATCTCATTTATAAATTGAGATTGTCGCCACATTCATTAATTAAAAACTTTATTTATCATGAGGTTATTTTCTTTTTTAATATCCGCAATTAAACCAATGGTTTTCCGGATAAATGGCTTTTTGATGAGAACGCAAAATCGTGACCATCAACACATATTTTTGCCTCAAGAGGGAGAGCAAGGTCAGGAACTGACCGGTTGCCCGGAACGACAACCGCAACTGAAGCGTTCGCGCCCACCCGCAGATATCAGCAGTAAACATCGGTCGATCGCGATCACATTCCAGTTAAAACAGGGTTTCACTTTACTATATAAGCGAGGAGAGTATCGAGTGTCTAATAAAAACATTAGTGTCTAGTGTCCAATTATTTTCGACGCTATTTTCTACTCTATGCAGGACATTGAAAAATGGCGCTGTCAGCAAAAGAAAAATTATTCCACAAAATACTCACGCACTATGCGGAAAGCCCTTCAGGATTCACGGCCCAGGACTGTGCCGACTTTATGCAGGTTAACCGTAGCGTCATCAGTCATTATCTGAACAGGCTATGCGACGATGGTCGTTTGAGTAAGGAAAACACTCGCCCGGTTCGCTTTCATGTGCAGCACAACGGGGGCCAAAGGGTACTGCCGTCGAGATTAGTGTCGAAACAGTCCGATGCTTTTATGAATTTGACCGGCGCCGAAGGTAGCCTGGCAGAAGCCGTCGCGCTATGTCGCTCGGCGGTAGACTACCCGGGAGAGGGTTTGCCGATCCTGCTTTCTGGCGAAAGCGGCGTGGGGAAAAGCCATCTCGCGTCGCTCATTTATCAATATGCCTTAGATCGTGGGGTTATCGCCGCAGATAAACCTTTTGTAGAGCTGAACTGCGCCGACTACGCCAACAACCCCGAACTGCTGTCCGCCACCCTGTTTGGTTATACCCGCGGCGCCTTCACCGGCGCCGACCGCGACAAACGTGGTGCGTTTGATGATGCGAACGGCGGTTTTCTTTTCCTGGATGAGGTGCACCGACTGTCCGCAGAGAATCAGGAAAAATTGTTCCTGTTTATGGATAAAGGCTATTTCTACCGCCTGGGCGATAACCGCACGCGCCACCCTGCTTCGTTGCGATTTATCTTCGCTACCACCGAAAATATCGAAACGGTACTGCTCAATACCTTCCGCCGTCGTATTCCGGTGCGCGTGACGCTGCCCAATTTTATCTCCCGTCCGCTGACCGAGCGGGTGGCGCAGGTGAATCTGTTCCTGCATCAGGAAGCGATGAGCCTGCGGCGAGATATCCACCTGGATACCCAGCTCATGCACCAGCTCGTCACCTCACCCGTACGGGGGAATATTGGCGAGCTGAAAAACCAGATCAAAGTCATGTGCGCCAGCGCCTGGAGCGATAACCGCGACGCCAATGCCATCACGCTCCACGGCGCGCACCCTGGCGGGGAGACGCTGGTGATTTCGGCCAGCAAACCGGGAGACAGCCTGAATGCCCACGCCCTGCTGCCTAAAGCCATGCATGACGAGGTCATTTTTCGCGAGTTTTGCCACAGCGGCAACGTAATGCTGCTCAATCGCAAAATTGAACATCTGCTCACGACGGTGAACGGCATCGTCCCGCAGGAAGCGCTCTACAGCGGCTATATTTGGCAAAACACTATGCACGCCGTTAATGAGCTGGAGAACCTGACCGGCGTGGCCTGCGGGCAGGAGATCCGCAAAGCAGTCTGGCTGTGCCTGACCTATGCATTGCATGCCCCTCAGCACGCCGAGCAAATTGATGAGCTCCAGACCATCGCTGACTATGTGTCCGGGAAGGCGCGCCTGCTGGCTGAAGAATGTATGGCTTTGCTGGAAAGGCATGTGAACCACGCACCTCTACCGCTGCTACTCCCCCTGTTGAGCTGCACCTTCCATTCGCTGGCAGGTGAAGACTCACCGATTCAAGGGATTATCGTCTCCCACGGGCGTTCGACCGCCTCCAGTATCGCCGGCATCGCAAACCAGCTTACCGGCGGTTACTACTTCAAAGCCTTCGATATGCCGAACGCCACCTCCACCCGCGAAATTATCGATTTGCTGATTGCGCATCTATCACGCCTTAAGCAGGGGGCCGGGCTAATCATCCTGGTCGACATGGGCTCGCTCAAGGAGATCTACGAAGAGATTAAGCTGCATCTGCACGGCGAGCTGCTGGTCATTAACAACGTCAGTACCGCCATGGCGCTGGATATTGCGGGGAAAATCCAGGATAAGCTGCCGATGGAGGCAATTATCGAAGGCGCTAAGGGTGCTTATGAGGTGGAAACGCGCTACTACGCGGGGATGCTGCCGGGTAATAAGATTATCATTTCCTGCATCTCCGGTGAGGGTATTTCCCGCAAGCTGAAAGATATCGTCCAGCGCTACCTGCCGCAGGAAGAGATCGACATCCTCACCATGGAATATGACGACCTGAAGTGGAAAATCGCCCGCGCAGACCCGGCGCTCAACGGCACACGGCTTATCATCACGACCACCGATCTGGAAGCGGGCTACATCCCGCTCATCAGCGTCGAACAGTTGATCAAAGAAAAAGCCCAGGTGCTTAAACGAGACTACTTCAACGGCTTGCTGATGGAAGGCGGGTTAGAACCCATGGTCGAAGAGGTGGTGAAGCTGTTTACCGTCGAGGGCGTTGCCAGCCGCCTGAACTTCCTCAACCCGGTAGTGATTATCGATGAAGTCGAAGCCGTGATTAAACAGTATGAGGCGTTCTACAAAATTCATTTTGAGAGCTACCTGCGCATTAACCTGTTTATGCACATCGCGCTGATGATTGAACGCGTCATGGTCAATAACGGCGTTCGCCATCGCGAGGAGGCTGGGCTGACGCTTGAGCAGCAGGCCTTTGTCGCCGTGCACGACACCTTCTTCCAGGCGCTCAACCGTAAGTACAACATCACCCTGCCGCTCACCGAAGTCCTGATGATTTATGAAATCATGGAACCGTGGATTGCGCCCGCCCCGCTCAACTAAACGTTCTGCCAGCGCAGGCTGGCAGACGCTTCGACACTCCCATTCTTGCCGCTATCAACACCACCGACACCGCTGGACACTAATTATTTCCTCTATTAAATCATATAGATAAAAATATGGCACGGCGGTTGCAATATCCTCAACAGATACCGAAAAAAATGAAGGAATTCGACATGCGAGAGATGTACATCGCAACCCACGGGCGCTATGCGGAAGGGATTGTGTCAGCGCTGAACCTGCTGGTTGGAGACGATCATGGCGTCACGCCCATCTGCGCCTACTGCGGTGAGATTGGCTCCACGGCCGAACTGGCGGTGCGCTTTGAGGCCCTCGCCCAACAGACGCTCGGCCAGCAAAAAGAGCTGGTGCTGTTTACCGATATGCCCGGCGGCAGCGTCAACAACACCGCCGTACAGATGCTGGTGAAATACCCGCATGTTCAGGTTATTAGCGGTGCCAATCTGATTATGCTGATGGAGTTTTGCCTCTCCGATCATGCGGATACTCCATCACGTCTTGAGGACGCCATTGCCGCCGCCAGCGGCGCGATGCAGTACATGAACGTGCAGCCGGAAATTCTCGCCGCTCGCCAGGCCGCCCAGCCTGCCGCTGATGATGATATCGACGACTTTTTTGCCACGGAGACACAGCCATGAACGTTGCGCTGGAAACCCTCGATCGCCGCTACCTTACGACGCAGCCGGGCTTAGACTCACGCTGGCTGAACGAAGCGCTCCGCGAAGTGCTCGCCAAGGTTGATGCCATGCTGCCGCGCTTTACCGCTACCTTTCCGGCGGCCAGCGCAACGGATGGCCGCTACCCGGCGGTAGAAAAGGTCGATTGGACCGAAGGATTCTGGACCGGCATGCTGTGGCTGGCCTGGGAAGTGACCGGCGACGACAAATACCGCACTGTAGCGGAAGGGTTGCTCGACAGTTTTGAAGAGCGTCTTGATAAGCAGATTAAAGTCGACACCCACGACCTGGGCTTTCTCTATCTGCTCTCCTGCGTCAACGCCTGGAAGCTCACCGGCAACCTTCGCGCCCGTGGTCTGGCGCTGCGCGCCGCTGAGCTGCTGTATCACCGCTTTAACGAAACGGCGGGCGTGATCCAGGCCTGGGGCGATCTCAACGACCCGGCGCGCCAGGGACGCATGATCATCGACTGCAACCTCAACGTGCCGCTGCTGTTCTGGGCCGCCAATGAGACCGGCAACGCCGCGTGGCGGGAAGCCGCGACGCGTCACCTGGCGCAGGCCGCGCGTTATCTGGTGCGAGAAGATGCTTCCAGCTTCCACACTTTCTATATGGATGTGCACAGCGGCCAACCGCTGCGCGGCGATACCCATCAGGGCTTCAGCGACAGCTCGTGCTGGGCGCGCGGCCAGGCGTGGGGGATTTACGGCTTTGCGCTGGGCTTCCGCCATACCGGTGACGCCGCTCAGCCGGAGCTGGCGCGTAAGCTGGCGCACTATTTTCTCAACCGTCTGCCAGAAGATTTTGTCTGCTATTGGGATCTGATTTTCACGCCGCAGGATACCGCGCTGCGAGATACCTCCGCTGCCGCCGTTGCCGCCTGCGGTCTGGCGGAGCTGCTTACTCTGCTGCCGTTAACCGACCCGCTGCGCCCCGCTTACGGCAATGCCATCGAACTGATGATGCGCAATTTGCGGGAGCACTATTTTGCCCCCACGCAGGACGGCCTGCTGCGTGAAGGTGTTTATAACTTTGGCCGCAACATGGGCATTAACGAACCTAACCTCTGGGGCGATTATTTCTATTTCGAAGCCCTGGTTCGCCTTTCCCGCGTCTGGACCCCCTACTTTTGCTAACTGGAGCTACACATGATTTCTTTAGTACGAATTGACGATCGCCTGATCCACGGCCAGGTTGCCGTGGTCTGGACCAAGCATCTCGGTGTTAACCGTATTCTGGTCGCCAACGATCAGATCGTGAATAACGAAGTGCAGAAGATGTCGCTGCGCATGGCGGCTCCTGATACCGCGAAGTGCGCGATTATGGCAGTCAAAGACGCGGGCGATATTCTCAACGACCCGCGCTCCGAGGCGATGAAAATTATGGTGATCGTCAACAATGCCGCCGATGCGCGTCGCCTCGTTGAACAGGCTGACGGCATCAAAACCCTGAACGTCGCCAACTTTGGGCGTATCACCGACAATCTGGCGGCGAAAAAACGCATTAGCGACACCGTGTACGTGACGCCGGAAGACGTGGCTGATTTTCATGCCATCGCCGCGCGCGGCGTGAAGGTGGAATACCAGGTACTGCCCTCTCATCCGGTGAAAAACCTGATTGAGATGCTGGATAACGCTGCTAGTTAAGCGAGGTCGCTATGTTAACGTCTGCACTACTTGTCGCGCTGGTGATGTATATCGCCAAGTTCGCTGACCATACGCTCGGCCAGCCGCTGATTGAACGCCCGCTAATCTGCGGCGCGATGGTCGGTTTCGTGCTGGGAGATTTTCAGCAGGGAATTATCATCGGCGCTACGCTTGAGCTGATTTTTCTCGGCACTATCACCATCGGCGGCTCGGTGCCTGCCGACCTGGCGGTGGGTTCGGTTCTGGCTACTGCGTTCACCATTCTCACCCACGCTGAACCTGCGGTTGCGGTGGCATTAGCCCTGCCGATCAGCCTGCTGGCGGTCTTTGTTTACCAGGTGCTGAAGCTGGTTTATACCGCACTGGTTGAGAAATATGACGCTTTGCTTGAAGAGGGGCGCGACCGCGCCGCGCTCGGCATCACCCTAGGAATGACGATGTTCTACGGCGTGCCGTTTGCGGTACTGGCCTTCTTCGGCATTCTGTTTGGTACCGATGTGATCCGCAGCCTGGTGGAAAGCATTCCGGATACCGTTATGCGCGGTATGACGGCGGTTGGCGGCATTCTTCCCGCTCTGGGCTTTGCCATTTTGCTCAAGGCACTGTGGAACCGAAATATCGCAGCCTTCTTCTTTATCGGCTTCGCCATGGCGGCTTATCTGCAACTGCCGATTATGGGCATCGCGATTATCGCCGCTTCCGTTGCCGTTTATATCTGCTTCAACGAATTCAACCAGTTGAAAGCCAATAAACAAGCCACCACTGCCGCAAGTGCGTCGGTTGACGATAAGGATGGGTTCTTCAATGACTGATATCCACAACAGCGCGGTAAGCGCAGGCGACGACAGCAAGGATGAGAAAAAGATGTTCCGCCAGCTGTTCTTCCGCCAGTTCCAGCTGCTGGGCTCCATGAACTTCACCCGTATGGAGGGGCTGAGCTACGGCTGGATTCTGGCGCCGCTGCTCAAGAAGATCTATACCGGCAACCCGCACGGCTACGTTGAGTCGCTCAAACGCAACAGCCAGTTTTTCAATACCAACCAGCATCTGGCGCCGTTCATTATGGGCCTGACGCTATCAATGGAAAAAGAGAATGCCGCCAACCCAGAATTTGATACCTCCAGTATTAACGGTATCAAAGTGGCCTTGATGGGGCCGTTCGCGGGCGTCGGCGACTCCTTCTTCTATGGCGTGCTGCGCATCATTGCAACGGGGATTGCGATCGGCCTGGCATCACAGGGGAACCCGCTGGGGCCGCTGCTGTTCCTGTTGATTTACAACATCCCAAGCTTACTGCTGCGCTACTACGGTGGAGTCATGGGCTATCGGCTGGGTTCGAAGTACATCGCCGAAGCGACGCAGTCTGGCTTACTTTCCTGCATCACCAAAGCCTCGGCCATGATGGGCCTGATGATGGTGGGTGCAATGAGCGCCAGCATGGTGAAATTTACCACCACCTTTAAAACCACCATCGCCGGGCAGCCGTTTGTATTGCAGGAGATCCTCGACAAAATCTGCGTCGGGCTGATTCCGCTGCTGCTGGTGTTGGGCTGCCTGAAGCTACTGAACAAAAAAGTGAGCCCGAACAAAGTGCTCATCATGCTGATTGTCTTCGGTTTCGCCGCCGCAGGCGTTGGGATTATTTAACCCCTCCCAGGCTCCCTTCAAGACAAGGGAGCCTGGCACGGAGTATTTATGGTCTGGCATGCCGCGTTGTTTTCTTGTCAGCCTGAGAAATTTCATCAGGTTTTTCAATCAATTCATCTCACCGACATTGCTTCTCGCTGCAATCTCTATCCTGTACTCATTACCCCGGAAAATATCAACCAGCACCTATCGGCGCTAAAAGACATTGAGTTCATTTTTTCCACCTGGGGTATGTTCACCTTAAGTGAAGTACAGCTGGATAACTTATCTAGCCTGAAGGTTATTTTTTATGCTGCGGGTGCGACGGATTACTTCTCGGCTCCCTATCTCGCTCGTAAGATAAAAATTGTCAGTGCATGGCGAGCCAATGCTGTTCCTGTCGCTGAATTTTGTCTCGCACAGATCTTATTAGGCTGTAAGGGCTATTACCGTAATCAGCGGGAATACAGTTGCCCGGAACAATTTTCAGTGCTGGCGAACCAGCATTCCGCGCCCGGAAATTATCAAGAACGGGTTGCGCTACTTGGTGCAGGCGCAATCTCTCAAGCGTTGCAAACTTTATTAGTTCCGTTCGCTCTTGATGTGGTGGTGATTCCATCAAGGCCGGATAAACGAACGCTTTCTTTGGAAGATGCCTTTTCTAGTGCGTGGGTTATCAGTAATCATTTACCTAACCGCGCTGATAACATAGGTATTCTTGATAGAAATCTTTTTCAAAGAATGCGTACTGGAGCCGTATTTATTAATACCGGGAGAGGCATGCAGGTAAACGAAAAAGACCTCATCAACGTACTGGAAGAACGCCCCGATCTGACCGCTATTCTGGATGTCACCAAACCTGAACCACCTGATGCAACATCACCGTTATATACACTTCCGAACGTGCAGTTAACCAGCCATATTGCTGGAGCGCTGAATAATGAGACCCGGCGTTTGGTTCACTGCGTACTGGATGAATTCCAGCGCTGGTTGAAAGGTGAGCCGCTGCAGCATGAGATTTCAACACGTTTATAAACGACATCCTTCAGAGGATTTATATAGTCAGGCGCTGGCCTGCGGCGAGAAACGATAGGTCAGAAAAGGTATTTACGCCGCCATCAGGCAACTTGCGCGAGTGCTTCCAGACGAGGGCTTATCTGGTCTACCGCTTAAAAACGAAAAAAGCGCCCCGAGGGCGCTCTTTCGACAGTAGCGGAAGCTTATTTGGTCAGTTCGGCGGTCATGTGCACGCGGTTACCGGAATAAGCCTGGGTAATTTTGTAGGAACTTGCCCCCGCCTGTTCAGCCTGGGCGGCAATTTTCGCTTCTGCACCGTCAATGGTAGAGGCGGTTGCGGTCACGGTCTGAGCAGCGAAGGTACCGAAAGAAGCGGCGAGTGCGATAACTGCGACAAAAGTTTTGATGCTTTTCATGATGTAAACCCTTTAATTTAGTTGTTTGGATAAGGCACATTGCCTTGATGTGATAAATAGTAGGCCACACTCCCATCAACTAATAGCGGAATGATTTGCATTTATCATTCAATTTTTTTGAGATAGAAATATGCTATTCAATCAGGATCAAAAAGGATTACTGGAGAACCGAAAAAAACCGCTGCCTGCAGGCACCTGGCTCTTGCATCAGGGAGAGGTGCAAAATCATTTTTACTATTTGCATCATGGTGTTGTTCGCGCGGTTTATCACTCAGACCAGGGCGTAGAGCGGGTAAAAGAGTTCTATTTTGCGGGGGAGTGCTGCTTTTTATATCTCAACTGGCTAACGGCTACCCCTGCTGATTACAGCCTGCAGGCGCTCGCGGCGGGAGAAGTCAGTGAAGTTCCCCTCTCTTTTCTGGATGCCGCCGAAAATCAGGACTGCAAAATGCAGCTTCTCATTCAGCAACTTATCTACAAAGAAAAAAAGGAGCAGATGCTGCTGCTCAATACCCCTGAGCAACGCTATCGGTATATTCAGAGCCAGTTCCCGGACTGGGAGTCACAGCTTACGCAGCGGGATCTCGCCAGCTATATCGGGATTACGCCGGTCAGCCTTTCGCGTATTCGCCAACGTCTTAACAAAGGTTAACGCCATCGCCGATGGCGTCACTTATTGTTCCGCCATTCATTTGTGCAATGGCGTCCGTTATGACCACATTTCTTGTTTCCCAGATCCTTGCCGGCATCAGCTTTGGGCTGGATATTTCCGCCTTTCACTTTCGCCGCCGAACCATGACGCTAACCCTTCTTGCCAGCTCAACCAGCCTGCTGGCGCTCCATTTTTATCTGCTGGAGCAGCCTGTGGCATCCGGGTTGATGGCGATTGCGGCTTGCCGCTTTACGACAGCGATCCTGACGCGGCGTCTATGGGCAATGTGGATATTTATGGCGGCGTCGGTAATCTGTAGCGCCTGTTTCTGGCAGGGAATGACGAACCTGTTGCCGTTGGCCGGCAGTCTGCTGATGACCTTCGCCTCTTTTCAGGATAAGACCAATAAACTGCGAGGATACACGCTGGGGGGCAGTTTATGCTGGGTGCTAAACAATGTGATTGTCGGTTCGCCGGTGGCTATCATCATGGAGATGGCGTTTTCAGGCAGCATTTTGCTGGCTGCCTGGCATCATTACTCCGTCAATAAACGCTCTGGGTGGGTATAAATCGTCGCTCTGCCTGGTTTGCAAAAGCCCACCAGCGTCAGGTTGCAGCGCTCGGCCACTTCCACCGCCAGGGTGGTGGCTGCGGAGACCGCAAACAAAATCTCGACGCCGCACATGGCGGACTTCTGCACCATTTCATAGCTGGCGCGGCTGGAAACCAGCGCGGCGCCCCGCTGCCAGCGCGCGCCTTCCTGCGCACGATGACCCAGCAGTTTATCCAGCGCCACATGGCGACCCACATCTTCATGCCCGCCCGCCAGCTCCCCCGACGGCATGATCCAAGCCGCCGCATGGGTGCAGCCCGTTTCGCGGCCAACTGGCTGAACATCGTTTAAGTGTCTGAGCGCATGATCAAGATGGGCCAGGTCGAAGGTCTGGCTGAAAGGCAGCGGCTGAATGGGTTTACCGATATCGTTGAGCTGTTCAACGCCGCAGACGCCACATCCGGTGCGCCCGGCGAGCGCGCGGCGACGCTCTTTGAGCCCCATAAAGCGGCGGCTGGAGAGTTCAATTCTGACTTCCGTGCCGTTGCAGGCTGGCACCACGTCCATGCCGAAAATTTCACGCGGATGTTCGATGATGCCTTCCGACAGGGAAAAACCAATCGCAAAGGCTTCGAGGTCTTTCGGCGTCGCCATCATCACGACGTGAGAAATGCCGTTGTAGACCAGCGCAACGGGAACTTCTTCAGCAAGAATATCCTGTGTCGGTTGCATAATTTTTGGCCTTCTGAAGACGGAACGCTCGACCGCGCCAATCAACTGCAACGAGGGTTCGACTTCATCTTTAACATTAAACACGGCAAGTACTCTGAACGACATCAAAAATAAGGGGCATCTATTCCATCACAACAGGAGGGAATTAAGGCTTATTATGGATCAACTTTGTGGTGCAATAACGCACAGTGCGCATTTTTTAGCGACATTCTGCTACAAAAAGACGGTGTAAACTATAGGTACTACCTTGTGGTTATCTTCGCTAATCGCCCACCAAATTAGCGCGATAAACAGGGTTAAATGTGATAAATCTCACGATTCAATGTTAACCCCAGCAAAATCCATTCACCTGCCATTAACCGCATTAGAACAAGCCTACCGATATTGTGGTATTCTGAACCAAAGCCCTCCTGGAACTGAGGGCATCTTAGTATTCAGAATCTTCGTCTGACTACGACGGAGAACAACTACAAGCAATGACAATGTCGAAACAAGGAGCGAACCATGCAGGTCAGCAGAAGGCAGTTCTTTAAGATCTGCGCTGGCGGTATGGCAGGAACCACGGCAGCCGCACTGGGATTTGCCCCAGGCATCGCACTCGCGGAAACACGGCAGTATAAATTACTGCGCACCCGTGAGACCCGTAACACCTGCACTTACTGCTCTGTCGGTTGTGGGCTTTTAATGTATAGCCTCGGCGACGGCGCAAAAAACGCAAAAGCCTCAATTTTCCACATCGAAGGGGACCCGGATCACCCGGTAAACCGCGGCGCGCTGTGCCCGAAAGGGGCAGGTCTGGTGGACTTTATCCACTCTGAAAGCCGTCTGAAGTACCCTGAATACCGCGCACCTGGCTCCAATAAATGGCAGCAAATCAGCTGGGACGAAGCGTTCGACCGCATCGCTAAGCTGATGAAGGCCGACCGCGACGCCAACTTTATCGAGAAAAACGAAGCAGGTACCACCGTTAACCGTTGGTTGACCACCGGTATGCTGTGCGCCTCTGCTTCCAGTAACGAAACCGGATTCTTAACGCAGAAATTCTCCCGCGCGCTCGGTATGCTCGCGGTCGACAACCAAGCGCGTGTCTGACACGGACCAACGGTAGCAAGTCTTGCTCCAACATTTGGTCGCGGTGCGATGACCAACCACTGGGTTGATATCAAGAACGCCAACCTCATCGTCGTGATGGGTGGGAACGCGGCAGAAGCGCATCCGGTGGGGTTCCGCTGGGCGATGGAAGCCAAGATCCATAACGGCGCGAAGCTGATTGTTATCGATCCCCGCTTTACGCGAACCGCGTCAGTGGCGGATTTCTACGCCCCTATTCGCTCCGGTACCGACATTACTTTCCTGTCGGGCGTGATGCTGTACCTGTTGAATAACGAAAAATTCAACCGTGAGTACACCGAAGCCTATACCAACGCCAGCCTTATCGTGCGTGAAGACTTTAGCTTCAACGACGGCCTGTTCAGCGGCTACGACGCCGAAGCGCGTAAGTACGATAAGACCTCCTGGAACTACGAGCTGGATGAGAACGGTCACGCTAAACGCGATACCACCCTCACCCATCCGCGCTGCGTCTGGAATCTGCTGAAACAACATATTTCCCGCTATACGCCGGAGATGGTTGAAAATATCTGCGGTACGCCAAAAGCCGACTTCCTGAAAGTCTGCGAGTACATCGCAGAAACCAGCGCGCACGATAAAACCGCCTCGTTCCTGTATGCACTGGGCTGGACGCAGCACTCCATCGGTTCGCAGAACATCCGTACCATGGCGATGATCCAGCTGCTGCTCGGTAATATGGGCATGGCAGGCGGCGGCGTGAACGCCCTGCGCGGCCACTCCAACATCCAGGGTCTGACTGACCTCGGCCTGCTGTCAACGAGCCTGCCGGGCTATATGACGCTGCCAAACGAGAAGCAGACTGACCTGCAAACTTACCTCACCGCCAACACGCCTAAGCCGCTGCTGGATGGTCAGGTGAACTACTGGGGCAACTACCCGAAATTCTTCGTCTCGATGATGAAGACCTTCTACGGCGATAAAGCAACGGCGGAAAATAGCTGGGGCTTTGACTGGCTGCCGAAGTGGGACAAAGGGTACGACGTCCTGCAGTACTTCGAGATGATGAAAGAGGGCAAGGTCAACGGCTATCTGTGCCAGGGCTTTAACCCGGTTGCCTCATTCCCGAACAAAAACAAAACCGTCGCGGCGCTTTCTAAACTGAAGTTCCTCGTCACCATTGACCCGCTCAACACCGAAACGGCGACCTTCTGGCAAAACCACGGCGAGTCGAACGATGTTGACCCGTCGAAAATCCAGACCGAAGTGTTCCGCCTGCCGTCCACCTGCTTCGCCGAAGAGAACGGCTCTATCGTGAACTCCGGCCGCTGGCTGCAGTGGCACTGGAAGGGCGCGGACGCCCCGGGGGATGCCGTCACCGACGGTGAGATCCTGGCCGGTATCTTCTTACGCCTGCGTAAGATGTACGCCGAAGAAGGCGGCCCGGTACCTGAGCAGGTACTGAATATGAGCTGGAACTACTCAACGCCGGATGAGCCTGCGTCTGAGGAAGTGGCGATGGAGAACAACGGTAAAGCGTTGGCGGATATTGTCGACCCGGCTACCGGTGCGGTTATCGTGAAGAAAGGCCAACTGCTGAGCTCGTTCGCTCAACTGCGCGATGACGGTACCACCGCCAGCGGCTGCTGGATCTTTGCCGGTAGCTGGACGCCGGACGGCAACCAGATGGCGCGTCGCGATAACGCCGATCCATCCGGCCTTGGCAACACGCTGGGCTGGGCCTGGGCATGGCCGCTGAACCGCCGCATCCTCTATAACCGTGCTTCCGCAGACCCACAGGGTAACCCGTGGGATCCGAAGCGCCAGCTCATCAAATGGGACGGCGTGAAATGGGGCGGCGTGGATATTCCGGACTACAGCACCGCGGCGCCGGGCAGCAACGTCGGGCCGTTTATCATGCAGCCGGAAGGGATGGGTCGCCTGTTCGCCCTCGATAAGATGGCAGAAGGTCCGTTCCCGGAACACTACGAGCCGTTTGAAACGCCGCTGGGCACTAACCCGCTGCACCCGAACGTCATCTCCAACCCTGCCGCCCGTATCTTTAAAGGCGATAGGGAAGCGTTGGGTAAAGCGGATAAGTTCCCGTACGTCGGTACCACCTACCGTCTGACCGAGCACTTCCACTACTGGACTAAGCATGCGCTGCTTAACGCCATCGCACAGCCGGAACAGTTCGTGGAGATTGGTGAGAAGCTGGCCGATAAGCTCGGCATCGGCCACGGCGATACCGTGAAGGTCTCCTCCAACCGCGGCTATATCAAAGCCAAGGCGGTGGTGACCAAGCGTATCCGCACGCTGAAAGTTGACGGTAAGGATATCGATACCATCGGTATTCCAATCCACTGGGGCTATGAAGGCGTGGCGAAGAAAGGGTTTATTGCCAACACCCTGACGCCGTCCGTCGGCGATGCGAACTCGCAGACGCCGGAATTCAAGTCCTTCCTGGTGAACGTGGAAAAGGTGTAACGGAGACGACCTATGGCTTATCAATCGCAGGACATTATCCGTCGTTCCGCCACTAACGGTTTCACTCCCGCGCCGCGCGCGCGGGATCACCAGGAAGAGGTGGCGAAGCTTATCGACGTGACCACCTGTATCGGCTGTAAAGCCTGTCAGGTGGCCTGTTCAGAGTGGAACGATATCCGTGACGAGATTGGCAGCAACGTCGGGGTGTACGACAACCCGGCGGATTTAACCGCCAAATCCTGGACGGTGATGCGTTTCTCGGAAGTGGAACAGAACGACAAACTGGAGTGGCTCATCCGTAAGGATGGCTGTATGCACTGCGCCGACCCGGGCTGCCTGAAGGCGTGCCCGTCAGAAGGGGCTATCATTCAGTATGCCAACGGCATCGTCGACTTCCAGTCCGAGCAGTGCATTGGCTGTGGCTACTGTATCGCAGGCTGCCCGTTCAACGTGCCGCGACTCAACCCGGAAGACAACCGCGTCTACAAATGTACGCTGTGCGTCGACCGTGTGAACGTCGGGCAAGAACCAGCATGCGTGAAAACTTGCCCAACCGGCGCTATCCACTTTGGTTCCAAAGAGGATATGAAAGTGCTGGCGGGCGAGCGCGTGGCCGAACTGAAAACCCGCGGTTACGACAATGCGGGCCTGTACGATCCGGCAGGCGTTGGCGGTACGCACGTGATGTACGTGCTGCACCACGCCGACAAACCGAATCTGTACCACGGTCTGCCGGAGAACCCGGAAATCAGCGCTACCGTGAAGTTCTGGAAAGGCGTCTGGAAACCGCTGGCCGCCATCGGCTTTGCTGCGACCTTCGCCGCGAGCATCTTCCACTACGTCGGGGTCGGTCCGAACCGTGCAGAAGAGGAAGAAGACAATCTGGATGAGAAAGACGATGAGGTGCGCAAATGAAAAAACGTGACACCATCGTGCGCTACACGGCGCCGGAACGCATCAACCACTGGGTCACCGCCTTCTGCTTCATGCTGGCGGCGATAAGCGGGCTGGGATTTTTCTTCCCCTCCTTCAACTGGCTGATGCAAATCATGGGGACTCCGCAGCTGGCGCGAATTCTGCACCCGTTTGTCGGGGTCATCATGTTTGCCTCGTTTATCATCATGTTTTTCCGCTACTGGCACCACAATCTAATCAATCGGGATGATATCTTTTGGGCGAAGAATATTCGTAAGATCGTCGTCAACGAGGAAGTAGGTGACACCGGGCGTTATAACTTCGGCCAGAAATGCGTATTCTGGGCGGCGATTATCTTCCTGGTGCTGCTGCTGGTGAGCGGTGTGATTATCTGGCGTCCGTACTTTGCGCCTGCTTTCTCAATCCCGGTGATCCGATTTGCGCTCATGCTGCATTCATTTGCCGCAGTGGCGTTAATTGTGGTTATCATGGTGCATATCTACGCCGCCCTTTGGGTGAAAGGCACCATTACCGCGATGGTGGAGGGATGGGTTACCAAAACGTGGGCGAAGAAACACCACCCGCGCTGGTACCGTGAAGTCCGCCAGAAACAGGAAAAGTCATCTGAATGAGTATTCGCATAATCCCGCAAGATGAGCTGGGTTCGAGCGAGAAACGTACGGCGGAAACCATCCCGCCGTTGTTGTTCCCCAGACTCAAGAACCTCTACAACCGCCGTGCCGAACGTCTGCGCGAGCTGGCAGAGAATAATCCGCTGGGTGATTACCTGCGCTTTGCGGCGCTGATCGCCCACGCTCAGGAAGTGGTGCTGTACGACCACCCGCTGAAGATGGATCTCACCGCGCGCATCAAAGAAGCGAATGAACAGGGCAAACCGCCGCTGGATATTCACGTTCTGCCGCGCGACAAGCACTGGCACACGCTGCTGCAATCAATGATTGCCGAGCTGAAGCCAGAGATGAGTGGCCCCGCGCTGGCGGTCATCGAGAACCTGGAGAAAGCCTCCGAGCAGGAGCTGGAGCAGATGGCGAGCGCGCTGTTTGCCTCTGATTTTGCTTCCGTGAGCAGTGATAAAGCGCCGTTTATCTGGGCCGCGTTATCACTCTACTGGGCGCAAATGGCCAGCCTGATTCCGGGCAAAGCCCGCGCCGAATACGGCGAGCAGCGCCAATTCTGCCCAGTTTGCGGCTCAATGCCGGTCTCCAGCATGGTGCAAATTGGTACCACTCAGGGACTGCGCTATCTGCACTGCAACCTGTGTGAAACCGAGTGGCACGTGGTGCGCGTGAAGTGCAGCAACTGCGAACAGAGCCGCGACTTGCACTATTGGTCGCTGGATAACGAGCAGGCTGCCATCAAAGCCGAAAGCTGCGGCGACTGCGGCACTTACCTGAAGATTCTGTATCAGGAAAAAGACCCGAAAGTCGAAGCGGTTGCCGACGACCTCGCCTCGCTGGTACTGGACGCGCGAATGGAGCAGGAAGGGTTCGCCCGCAGCTCGATTAACCCGTTCTTGTTCCCGGGGGAAGGGGAGTAATTTTCCACAAGCCCGGATAGCACACATGCTGCCGGGTTTTTCCTCAGTCGCTCAGCGCCTGCAAAACATTTCTGGGATCGTTAGCAATAGCACGTAACAGCGCTTTTGCTGGGCCCGTTGGCGAACGCCTACCCTGCTCCCAGTTGCGCAGCGTATCGACACTAACGGAGATAAGCTCTGCAAACCGAGGCTGGGATAATCCTGAAGCCTGTCGGATGGCTTTGATCTTCATCGCATCAATGCGAAAGGTCCGTGAAGGTTCCCGATCTCCTTCAATGATCTCATTCATTTGCGCCATGCTTTGGGTTAACCGCTCAAAGAGTGCCTTGTCCATCTACCACCTCTCATTCAATACACGCAGAATCGCTTTCTCCTGCGGCGTGATATCGTCCTTAATACCCTTTTGATAAATCAGCAACAAGCGAATCTCAAATTTATGGCTCTGATAAAAATAGATAATACGCACACCGCTGCGCTTTCCCTTGCCTCGCGACCGCCAGCGAATTTTTCGCAGACCGCCTGTATCCTGAATCAGATCGCCGCAATCAGGGTGCTGTGCCATGAATAATTGCAGCCGGTGATACTCACCGTCATCCAGCAGTTTTCTGACATCTTCGGTAAAGAATTCCGTTTCTATAAATAGCATATTCAGTACGCCATTGGCTTATATTAGTCAAACCAGACCATACGTCAATGGCGTATGATTGATATAACTTACCGTACCGGAATTAAATCGAAGAAACTAACGGTCTTCCTATTTTTGCGAGCCGCTATCCACAATCACCACCTCACCCCATTTCTCCGTTTTCATTCGCGATAAACCAAGCTATAAAGCTGTATGTTTATACAGCAAAAAGGAGATCATCATGGCATTGGAAAACGGCATTGCGCAGTTAGTTGCTGAGTTTATTGCGGCGGGTCGTCCCTCTTCACGCGAGCAGAATATTGATGACCGGAGAAAGGGTTATATTGCCAGCACGGCGCTGGCGGGCGAGAAAGAGATTCGTGTCAAATCAGAAGATATTGTGCTGGAAGGGATGACATTTCGCGTCATTTCGCCGCTAAATGCGGCCTCTTCACTCCCCTGCATTATCTACTTTCATGGCGGCTGTTTTGTCAGCGGTGGGTTTATCACTCACGATAATCAGCTGCGGCAGTTAGCCTGGCACAGCGGATGCCGGGTGATTGCGGTGCAGTATCGTCTGGCGCCAGAACACATTTTCCCCGCCGCCCATGACGACGCCGAGCGTGGTGCAAACCTCATCCACAAATACGCGCAGCAGCTGGGTATTGACCGCCAGCGAATGACGCTAATGGGTGACAGCGCGGGCGCACATCTGGCGTTGGTAACTGGGCTGCGGCTGAAGGCTTCTGCCGTGTGGGCTCCCGCGAAACTCGTGCTGATTTACCCTATGCTTGACGCAACAGCCAGCTTTGCAAGCTATGTCAGCAATGGCCAGGACTACATCATTACCCGCGACACGCTGCTCTCCGGCTTTGAAATGTATCTTCAGGAAAACGACCCACTGCACCCGGAAGCTAGCCCGCTCTGGCGTGACGATTTTAGCGGCTTGCCGCCAGTGCATATCATCACCGCCGAATACGATCCGCTCCGCGATGAAGGGGAAGCGCTGTATGAACGGCTTACCCGACAAGGCGTGTCCTGCACCTCTAAGCGCTATCTCGGAGTGATTCACGGCTTTTTCCAGCTTGGCGGCGTCAGCCAGGCAGCGCGGGAGGCGATGGAGGATGTGGCCCGACGGGTGGCAGGCCACTGAATATGTTGGGCGAAGAGAGAGACCTTACTCCTCTTCGTTCCCACCCTCGACATACGAACCGAAGGGTTTTGCAGGCAGCACGATATAGGTTCCCTCAAACACCACGCCTGGGGTGTCATCGCCGAACAGCTCAACCTGCATCTGCACGCGCGCTTTACGCCCTCGAGCCAGTCGGTCCAGATCGCCGCTAAGTGAGCCGAGGTCGGCAATGGCGGTCGGTTTTCCGGTGATCGGTTTTCGGTAGCGGATATGGGCATCGGCAAGAATAATGGTGCCGCCCAGGTGGCGTTCGCGCAGCATCAGCCAGATAAGCCCCCAGCCGGTGAGGGTGGCCAGTGAGAAAAGGCTGCCGGCAAACAGCGTATGGTGCGGGTTCTGGTTGCCGGTTTCCGGCATGGTGGTAATGAATTTCTGCCCGGTGTACTGCTGGATACGCACGCCCATTTTCTCGCTGAGCGGAATATGATCGTACCAGGCCTGCTGCAGCTGTGCGCACCAGTCGCCGCGATGCAGAATATCATCCAGCGAAGCAACGGGTTTAATCATCAGGAAATGGCGAACGGGCGTGGTCTGCGGGGTAGTTATCTCCCCTTCGTTCTTGAATCCTAACTTGGAAAAGAACGGTACGGCGTCTTCACGTGCGCTGCAGGTGACGCGTTTAACCCCTTCCTGACGCGCGACGGACTCCAGCGTCATCGCGATAAGCGTCCCCAGCCCTTTATCCTGAACGTCAGGATGCACCGCCATAAAGCGGATGGAGGCTTCATTATCCGCGTTGATGTACAGCCGCCCTACGGCGACCAGCTTTCCCAGTTCATCAACCACCATCTGATGGTGCGCCATGGCATCCCAGGCATCACGTTCGGAACCTTTGGGCTGATGCAGGGGTTTACGCAGCATTTCCCAGCGAAACTGGTAATACTGCTCTAACTCTTCTTCAGTCTGCGGTACTCGGAGATGGTACATAATGGCACTCTCTTTTGTCGCCCACGTCCTAACGGGAAGCGTGGTCATACTTGTAACCAGAACGTCACGGGGCCGTCATTGACCAGCGACACCTGCATATCCGCTGCGAATCGTCCTGTTTGCGTGTTCATATCCTGTTGGCGACAGCGTTGTACAAAATAGTCATATAGCGCTTCAGCGCGATCCGGCGCGGCGCCTTTTGAAAAGCCCGGGCGCATACCGCGTTCGGTATCGGCCGCCAGCGTAAACTGCGACACCACCAGCACGCTACCACCGGCCTGCTGCACGTTAAGGTTCATCTTACCGTCAGCATCGCTGAAGATACGGTAGCCCAGCACGCGCTCGCACAGGCGGTTTGCCTTCTGCTCATCATCGTCCTTCTCTACGCCCAGCAGCACCAACAGCCCCAGGCCAATCTCTCCCGTCACTTCATCCGCCACGCTGACGCTAGCGCGGGTGACTCGCTGAATTAATGCAATCATGATTCTTCGGCTTCTTGTTGTTCTGTTTTCAATTTTCGGTATTCACCGAGAGTGACAGTTATTTCGGCACCTAGCAAGACGATACACCAGGTCCAGTAGACCCAGACAAACAAAATGGGGATCACCGCCAGCACGCCGTAAATCAGCTGATAGGATGGAAACGCGGTGATGTAGAGTGAGAACACCTTCTTACCCAGTTCGTGCAGTAATGCCGCTACCAGCGCCCCAATAATCGCATCACGATTCGGCACCTGGGTGGTCGGCACCACGCTATAGAGCAGCCAGAACGATAACCAGGAGAGCAGCAGCGGGAAAATACGCAGCAGGTTATCAATTACGCCGTTTAGTTCACTGGCCCAGCGTAGCGACAGCAAATAGGAACTGATTGCCAGGCTCACCCCGGCCAACAGAGGCCCCAGGGTCAGGATCATCCAGTAGACGGCAAAAGAGTAAACCTTTGGGCGCGTGCGCTTGCTCCGCCAGATAGTGTTCAAGGCGCTATCGATGGAGTACATCAACAGCAGCGCGGTAATAATCAGGCCGCAGGCACCAAACGCGGTCATCCTGTTGGAGTTGGCGACAAACTGCTCGATATAGCGCTGAATAACGTCGCCGGTTGCAGGCAGGAAGTTAGCGAACACAAAATGGCGAATCTGCAGGCTAACTTCCGAAAACATGGGAAATGCCGCGAACAGGGCAAAAATCACCGCCACCAGCGGCACAATGGAAAGCAACGACACGTAGGCAAGATTACCCGCCAGCGTCGTCATATTGTCTTCTTCGATGCGCCGCCAGAGGAATTTACTCCACGCCACCAGCGGCCGGGTATGATGAATCAGTTTTTGATGAACGGTTTTTAGCATAACGACTTCATAAAATAGTCGGGTAGGGTTTCTCTCCCGGTCACCAGCACGCTGGTGATCCCCAACTGGTTAGCGCCCTCTATATTATCGGCGTTATCGTCAAAAAAGACCGCATCGGCAGCGGAAAAACCTTCCGACTCGAGTACGCGCTGGTAAATCCGGGCTTCCGGTTTGCGCATTCCCATCTCCTGAGAGAGATAGACATGGTCAGAGGCTGCGGTGATTTCCGGGTATTCGCTAGGCCAGAAAGTGGTGTGCAGCGCATTGGTATTAGACAGGACCACCACACGATGCCCCTGCTCGCGCAGCGTTTTCATGATATCGATAACTTCAGGGCGTAGCGCCACAAAAACCGCCTGCCAGCCGTGGGCAAACTGTTCGTAGCTGAGCGGTAGTTCCATGTCGTGGCACATGGCTTTTGCAAACTCTTCATCCGATATTTCACCGCGCTCATGCTGATGAAATACCTCTCCCATAGTGAAACTCTGCTTTAGCCGAGCCAGCGGCACGCGAGCAAGATCGCTCCACGTCCCCAGAACACGGTTGAAATCAATGTCGACAATCACATTACCTAAATCAAAGATATAGAGCATTTTTGCCTCCGTTCACGCCGTGGAAATTTCACTCTAGCGGGAAAGGAGAACTTTGACCATGAACAAACGCTCTCTATTTCAAAAAGAAAAACCCCGCCATATAGGCGGGGTTTTAGGTCACGACAAAAGAGAGAAATTAATCTTCTTTTGGACCGCGCATAGCGCGTTTACGGTCGTTTTCAGTCAGGTGACGTTTACGAATACGGATGGAAGTTGGGGTAACTTCTACCAGTTCGTCGTCATCGATGAACTCCAGAGCTTGTTCCAGAGTCATTTTCTGAGCTGGGACCAGCGTGGTAGCTTCATCAGTACCGGAAGCACGCATGTTGGTCAGTTTCTTACCGGTCAGGCAGTTTACAGTCAGGTCGTTAGAACGGCTGTGAATACCGATGATCTGGCCTTCGTAAACTTCTGCGCCGTGGCCCAGGAACAGCTTACCGCGGTCCTGCAGGCTGAACAGTGCGAACGCAACAGCTTTACCCTGACCGTTGGAGATCAGTACGCCGTTCTGACGCTGGCCAACTTCACCCGGACGAACGTCGTCGTAGTGGCTGAAGGTGGAGTACAGCAGACCGGTACCGGAGGTCATGGTCATGAATTCTGAACGGAAGCCGATCAGACCACGGCTTGGGATCACGTAGTCGAGACGTACGCGGCCTTTTCCGTCTGGATTCATGTTTTTCAGGTCGCCTTTACGCTCACCCAGTGCCTGCATGACAGAACCCTGGTGCTGCTCTTCGACGTCCAGCGTTACGTTTTCGAATGGCTCTTGTTTACGGCCATCGATTTCGCGGAAGATTACTTTCGGACGGGAAACCGCCATTTCGAAACCTTCACGACGCATGTTTTCAATCAGAACGGACAGGTGCAGTTCACCACGGCCAGAAACGCGGAATGCGTCTGCATCCGGAGTTTCTTCAACGCGCAGTGCCACGTTGTGTACCAGTTCTTTCTTCAGACGGTCCAGAATCTGGCGAGAGGTAACGTACTTACCTTCTTTACCACAGAATGGAGAGGTGTTGACGTTGAAGAACATGGTTACCGTCGGTTCATCAACGGACAGTGCTGGCAGCGCTTCGACGTTCTGCGGGTCGCAGATGGTGTCGGAGATGTTCAGCTCGCCCAGACCGGTGATCGCGATGATGTCGCCAGCTTCAGCCAGGTCGCTATCGATACGCTCCAGACCCAGGTGAGTCAGTACTTTACCGACTTTACCGTTACGGGTTTTGCCTTCGCTATCAATGATAGTGATCTGCTGGTTTGGCTTCACTTTACCGCGTTTGATACGGCCGATACCGATAACACCAACGTAGTTGTTGTAGTCCAGCTGGGAGATTTGCATCTGCAGCGGGCCATCCAGGTCTACGTCTGGAGCCGGTACACGATCAACGATGGTCTGATACAGCGGGGTCATGTCTTCCGCCATATTTTCGTGATCCAGACCTGCGATACCGTTCAGCGCGGAAGCGTAAACGATAGGGAAGTCCAGCTGCTCGTCGGTCGCGTCGAGGTTAACGAACAGGTCGAATACCTGGTCAACAACCCAATCAGGACGTGCGCCTGGACGGTCAACTTTGTTGATAACAACAATTGGCTTCAAACCATGAGCGAATGCTTTTTTGGTCACGAAGCGCGTCTGCGGCATCGGGCCATCCATTGCATCAACTACCAGCAGCACAGAGTCAACCATGGACATGACGCGCTCAACTTCACCACCGAAGTCGGCGTGCCCTGGGGTATCAACGATGTTGATACGGTAATCATTCCATTTGATTGCGGTGTTTTTCGCGAGGATGGTAATCCCACGCTCTTTCTCCAAATCGTTGGAGTCCATCACACGTTCTTGAGTTTCAGCACGTGCATCAAACGTACCGGATTGCTGCAGCAGCTTATCGACCAGGGTAGTTTTACCATGGTCAACGTGCGCGATGATGGCGATGTTACGCAAATTTTCGATCACAACTTTGCCTCGGGCATTAGAAATAGCGCGTTATTGTACACGGATTAATCGCACTACAAAACAGGATCACAGAGATCCTCCGCAAACAAGTATTGCAGAGTTCCTTTGTGATCGCTTTCACGGAGCATAAAAAGGGCACCCAATCACAATTTGCACCAATATGGTGCTCATCGCTTCAGGATAAGCACTATAATGGTGCAAAGACGCTATCGTGGTGCAGCCCTTTTGCACTATGGTGCGCATGATAACGCCTTTTGGGGGTGATTTAAAAGTTGGCACAGATTTCGCTTTGTATATTTCAGGGCAACAACGCCACTTTAAGCAGTGATTGAAGACCTCGTTACCACGACGACAATGATAAATCCGGGAGATGTTAAGTATGTCCGCTGAACACGTTTTGACGATGCTGAATGAGCACGAAGTGAAGTTTGTCGATCTGCGCTTCACCGATACCAAAGGTAAAGAACAGCACGTCACTATTCCTGCACATCAGGTAAATGCCGAATTCTTCGAAGAAGGCAAAATGTTTGACGGCTCCTCTATCGGTGGCTGGAAAGGCATTAACGAATCCGACATGGTTCTGATGCCAGATGCATCTACCGCTCTCATCGACCCGTTCTTTGAAGAGTCTACCCTGATCATTCGTTGCGACATCCTGGAACCAGGTACACTGCAAGGCTATGACCGTGACCCGCGCTCCATCGCTAAACGCGCTGAAGAATATCTGCGCGCTACCGGCATCGCGGACACCGTTCTGTTCGGGCCAGAGCCAGAATTCTTCCTGTTTGATGACATCCGCTTCGGCGCATCCATCTCCGGTTCTCACGTGGCTATCGATGACATCGAAGGCGCATGGAACTCCTCCACCAAATACGAAGGTGGTAACAAAGGTCACCGTCCAGGCGTTAAAGGCGGTTATTTCCCGGTTCCTCCGGTTGATTCCTCACAGGACATCCGTTCTACCATGTGTCTGATCATGGAAGAGATGGGCCTGGTTGTTGAAGCGCATCACCACGAAGTTGCGACGGCTGGCCAGAACGAAATCGCCACCCGCTTCAACACCATGACTAAGAAAGCGGACGAAATTCAGATCTACAAATATGTTGTGCACAACGTCGCTCACCGCTTCGGTAAAACCGCGACCTTTATGCCAAAACCAATGTTTGGCGATAACGGTTCCGGCATGCACTGCCACATGTCCCTGTCCAAGAACGGCGTAAACCTGTTCTCCGGCGACAAATATGCTGGCCTGTCCGAGCAAGCGCTGCACTACATCGGCGGTGTTATCAAGCACGCTAAAGCTATCAACGCCCTGGCTAACCCGACCACCAACTCCTACAAGCGTCTGGTCCCAGGTTATGAAGCACCGGTAATGCTGGCTTACTCTGCCCGTAACCGTTCTGCATCCATCCGTATCCCGGTTGTTGCTTCTCCGAAAGCGCGTCGTATCGAAGTGCGCTTCCCGGACCCAGCGGCTAACCCATACCTGTGCTTCGCAGCACTGCTGATGGCTGGCCTGGACGGCATCAAGAACAAAATCCACCCTGGCGAAGCCATGGACAAAAACCTGTACGACCTGCCGCCAGAAGAAGCGAAAGAGATCCCACAGGTTGCTGGCTCTCTGGAAGAAGCGCTGCAGGCTCTCGATGCAGACCGCGAGTTCCTGACCGCTGGTGGCGTGTTCACTGATGAAGCTATCGACGCTTACATCACGCTGCGCACCGAAGAGAACGACCGCGTACGTATGACTCCGCACCCGGTTGAGTTCGAGCTGTACTACAGCGTCTAATCGTATTTTGAGTTGTACTTTCCAGCTGTAGCTGCGCCATTGCCCTTGGACTCTGGCGCACTCCCTGGAATTAAGTTGCCGTGGAAACTTTCAGCCCATCTCAGGATGGGCTTTTTTCTCCACCAACAACCTGATATCTCGCGCTTTTTACCCGTAAAAAGCTATACTGCACTAAAACAGTGCAAGCCTTTTCAGGAGACTGCTAAATGGCAACAGGCGCACTGCCCGATGCTGGGCAGATCCTTAACTCGTTAATCAACAGCATTTTACTGGTCGATGACGACCTGGCCGTTCACTATGCGAATCCTGCCGCCCAGCAACTGCTGGCACAGAGCGCACGCAAACTCTTTGGTACACCCTTACCCGAGCTTCTGAGCTATTTCTCGCTGAACATTGGCTTGATGCAGGAGAGCCTGCAAACGGGCCAGGGGTTTACCGATAACGAAGTGACGCTGGTGATTGACGGGCGTTCGCATATTCTTTCGCTGACCGCACAACGTCTGCCGGACGGTTTTATCCTGCTAGAGATGGCGCCAATGGATAACCAACGCCGCCTCAGCCAGGAGCAGCTCCAGCACGCTCAGCAAATCGCAGCGCGCGATCTGGTGCGAGGGCTGGCCCACGAGATTAAAAACCCGCTGGGTGGCTTACGCGGCGCTGCACAGCTACTCAGTAAGGCTCTGCCTGACCCAGCCCTGACCGAGTACACCAACGTCATCATTGAGCAGGCCGACCGCCTGCGTAACCTGGTTGACCGTCTGCTCGGCCCGCAGCATCCCGGTACGCATATCACCGAGAGCATCCATAAAGTGGCAGAGCGCGTCGTCAAACTGGTTTCGATGGAACTGCCGGAAAACGTCACGCTGGTGCGCGATTACGATCCAAGTTTGCCGGAACTTCCGCACGATCCAGACCAGATTGAACAAGTTCTGCTGAATATTGTGCGCAACGCGCTGCAGGCGCTTGGCCCGGAAGGGGGCGAAATTGTCCTGCGCACCCGCACCGCATTTCAGTTAACGCTGCACGGCGTACGCTACCGACTGGCCGCCAGAATTGATATCGAAGATAACGGCCCCGGTATTCCATCGCATTTGCAGGATACGCTGTTTTACCCGATGGTCAGCGGCCGCGAAGGCGGCACCGGGCTGGGTCTGTCGATAGCGCGCAGCCTTATCGATCAGCACTCCGGCAAAATTGAATTTACCAGTTGGCCAGGCCATACCGAGTTCTCGGTTTTCCTGCCAATCAAGAAATAAGGTGTGTTTATGCAACGAGGGATAGTCTGGGTCGTTGATGACGATAGCTCCATCCGTTGGGTGCTTGAACGCGCCCTCACCGGCGCGGGATTAACCTGCACCACGTTTGAAGGCGGAAAAGAGGTGCTGGATGCGCTGGCTACCAAAACGCCTGACGTGCTGATGTCCGATATCCGCATGCCCGGAATGGACGGTCTGGCGCTGTTAACGCAAATTAAGCAGCGCCATCCGATGCTTCCGGTCATCATAATGACCGCGCACTCCGATCTGGATGCCGCCGTTAGCGCCTACCAGCAGGGAGCGTTTGACTACCTGCCAAAACCGTTTGATATCGATGAAGCGGTAGCGCTGGTAGAGCGGGCGATTAGCCACTACCAGGAGCAGCAGCAGCCGCGCAACGTACAGGTCAATGACCCAACCACCGATATCATCGGTGAAGCGCCCGCTATGCAGGACGTGTTCCGCATTATCGGTCGCCTCTCCCGCTCGTCTATCAGCGTGCTGATTAACGGCGAGTCCGGTACCGGTAAAGAGCTGGTTGCCCATGCGCTGCATCGCCATAGTCCTCGCGTTAAAGCACCATTTATCGCGCTCAACATGGCGGCCATTCCAAAAGACCTGATTGAGTCCGAGCTATTTGGTCATGAGAAAGGGGCGTTTACCGGCGCGAATACCGTCCGTCAGGGCCGATTCGAGCAGGCCGACGGCGGCACGCTGTTCCTTGATGAAATTGGCGATATGCCGATGGATGTCCAGACCCGTCTGCTGCGCGTACTGGCCGACGGCCAGTTCTACCGCGTGGGCGGCTATGCTCCGGTGAAGGTTGACGTGCGTATCATCGCGGCAACCCACCAGAACCTTGAACAGCGCGTTCAGGAAGGTAAATTCCGCGAGGACTTATTCCACCGTCTGAACGTGATTCGCGTCCATCTACCGCCGCTGCGCGAGCGTCGGGAAGATATCCCGCGCCTGGCGCACCATTTCTTACAGGTTGCCGCACGCGAGCTGGGCGTGGAAGCCAAGCTGCTGCACCCGGAAACCGAAGCGGCGTTAACGCGCCTGGCCTGGCCGGGTAACGTGCGTCAGTTGGAAAACACCTGCCGCTGGCTGACGGTGATGGCCGCCGGGCAAGAGGTGCTGATTCAGGATCTGCCGAGCGAGCTGTTTGAAGCCAGCATGCCGGACAGCACTACGGCAACATCGCTGCCGGATAGCTGGGCAACGCTGCTGGCGCAGTGGGCCGACCGTGCGCTGCGTTCCGGTCATCAAAACCTGCTTTCTGAAGCACAGCCGGAGATGGAGCGCACGCTGCTGACCACCGCGCTACGCTACACGCAGGGGCACAAACAGGAAGCGGCTCGCCTGCTTGGCTGGGGTCGCAACACCCTGACGCGTAAGCTGAAAGAATTGGGAATGGAGTAAGGCCAACGTGAAGTGTAAATATTGCTCGATTCGCGCAAGTTGCTGCAATTTTATACTTTACTGTTTCGATGAGTTCAGTATTATTCAGCCCGCAAATTCGAGGGGACGATAATGTTTGAATCATTGATTAATTTGGCTTCAAGCGGCGCCGCCGGTCATTCACCACAGACGGCCGTTGCTGCCGTGCTGTGTGCTGCGCTGCTCGGGCTGTTTAGCTAAGCCGGATGGCGCTTGCGCTTATCCGGCCTGTTGGCCCGGTAAGCGTAGCGCCACCGGGCAATATCATCGCTAAATCACCCGTGAGAACTGCTGCATCCGCGCCTTCTGTCGCAGATAGGCATCAAAACACATGCAGATGTTGCGAATTAGCAGGCGGCCCTTCGCCGTCACCTTAATCTCTTTCTCATTCACATCCACCAGCCCATCCTGCGCCAATGGCGCCAGCAGTTTCAGGTCTTCGGCAAAGTAGTCACTAAACTTCAGCGCCCACTGCTGCTCTATTGCCGCAAAATCGAGACTGAAGTTACAGATAAGCGCTTTGATCACATCGCGACGAATGCAGTCATCGCGAGTTAACGCGATACCTCGCCACAGCGCATTGCCCTGCTCGGCAACCTGCTGGTAATAGAGCTTCAGCTCTTTTTGGTTCTGCGCGTAGCAGTCACCAATCATGCTGATCGCCGATACACCCATGCCCAGTAGGTCAGTATCGCCCTGAGTAGTGTAACCCTGGAAGTTGCGATGCAGGACGCCTTCGCGCTGGGCAACAGCGAGTTCGTTATCCGGACGGGCAAAGTGATCCATACCGATAAACTGGTAGCCTGCCTGAGTCAGCGAGCCGATGGTTTCCTGCAAGATATCCAGCTTCTGCTGCGCCGACGGCAGGTCCGCGTCTTTAATCTTGCGTTGAGCGGCAAACAGCGTGGGTAAGTGCGCGTAGTTAAACACGCTCAGACGGTCAGGGTTCAGCTCGGCAACGCGCTGCAGGGTAAAGGCAAAGCTCTCCGGCGTTTGCTTCGGCAGGCCGTAGATGAGGTCGATATTGGTCGAGGTGAAGCCAATTTCGCGCGCGTGGTTGAGCAGCGCGAAGATAAAGTCTTCATCCTGCTCACGGTTCACCAGCCGCTGCACTTCTTTGTTGAAGTCCTGTACGCCCATGCTCAGGCGGTTAAAGCCCTCGGCGCGCAGGTGGTCGATAACGTCCAGCTCGATTTCGCGCGGGTCGACTTCAATGGAGATTTCCGCATCGGCATCAAAGTTAAAATGCGCGCGCAGCAGCGTCATCAGGCGGCTGATTTGCGCCTTGTTCAGATAGGTTGGCGTACCGCCGCCCCAGTGAAGCTGGCTGACGTGACGGCCGGTAAACAGCGGCGCGCGCTGGCAGATTTCCTGCTCCAGCACGTCGAGATACTGGTCGGCTTTATGCTGCTGACGAGTGACGATTTTATTGCAGCCGCAGAAATAGCAGAGCTTGTGGCAGAACGGAATATGCACGTACAGCGACAGCGGACGCTCGGGGTAACGCGCAACGGCGTGGTGAAACTCAGACTCGCCAAAGGCGTCGGAGAATTCCAGTGCGGTGGGATACGAGGTATAGCGCGGCCCGGAATAGTTATATTTCTGGATCAGGGCCAGATCCCAGTCGATTAACTGCTCAGACATGCTCACTCCTTCCGATGGTGTCGCGAACGACGACGGCGTGCCGGTGCTGCTCCGTTACGAAGCAACAGCCGGTTGCGCAGCCACTTTTGACGCCGCGACAACCGTCGTAGTTTAACGAATAACCACACCAGATAACATACAACCAAAAGGGTTATAAGCAGGACTGGCAAGCCAATACACAAAATCATTCAGGTTGCATCACAAAACGCTAGAGCGTTTTGAACAGCGCTCGCGCTGGCCCCGAAGGGGCGAGGCTGCAAGCCGAGTAACGCGGCAAGGGAATGAATCCCCAGGAGCGTACATAAGTACGTGACTGGGGTGAGTGAGCGCAGCCAACGCAGAGGCAACTTGAAAGATGACGTGTATATCGGGTGCAAACGTTAGTTGCCGCCTCTCAGCAGGCGCATCATGTCTTCCTTGCCCTCTTCTTCCTCTTCTTCTTCGTCATCATCGTAAGAGAGGCCGAGTTGCTGCATCAGTTCATCGATGCGATCCAGTTTAGCGTCGACCCATTTCTGCTCTTCAGCAGTCAGGGTTTCGTCATTTTCCAGACGTTCCAGCAGCGCGTCCAGGCGCTCATCTCTCTCCAGCATATCCAGCTCGGCCTGCGGTGAAAGCATAGGTTTCTCGCTCTTCGGTTTGGGCTGTTTCACGACCGGTGCGTCAGTAACGCCCAGCGCGATGGGTTTTTTACTGCCAATACGAGGATCTTTTTGCTGCTTTTGCTTATTGGAGCCGGATGCACCGTCAGAGCCAGTCGCACGGCTACCCGCCGCGTTACCACGGTGTTTTTTATCGTTTTTACGCTCGCGAGCTTCCAGGTTCAGTTCTTCGCGCGTTTTACGGCGCTGTTTACCTGGAGCTTTACTGCGCGGTGCAGAGGTTGGTTTTTTCATGATGTCTGTCTTTAAGCCGTTTTATTCAGTATAGAATTGAGCCGGAATCTAGCAGAAAGCAAACAAAGAAAAAAGGCGACAGAGTAATCTGTCGCCTTTTTCCTGACTCACAACCCTTTACGGGTTCTACATTCCATGTTGGCTTTCAACGCGCCCTGTTTATCCGTTAGCTCTATAACAGTCCCTGTTATTGTCCCTATCCGTGTTTAACGTCTCCAGACGTTGCCTTCCTGGCTGATTCCTTTGGTCTTCGCCTCCTGGCGCTCCTGACCGCTCATCCTGAGTCTAAATTCCTTCCGGCGCCCTTACCGATGGGTGCTACTTTACAGTGTTGGGCTAAACTAACAAGCAACGAAACGGTGAAAAATGGACAAATCAGAATATTGCCCGAAATTAACTATATGATTTCAAATGATTTGAATATTATGTCGCCCCCGTTTTTTCCTAAATTTCGCATAGAGATAATGGCAAATGTCTTACAAACGAAAGGGCATCGTCTTACAGTCAATGCACGAAGAGGAAAACCAGTCTTTTTTTGCCGATCGGGTATAATCGCCCGCATTGCCTGATTTAACGGAGAAGACCGTTTTGACTAACTGGAACTATCAACAGACGCACTTTGTCACCAGTGCGCCTGATATCCGCCACTTACCTTCCGATACCGGAATCGAAGTGGCCTTTGCCGGCCGCTCCAACGCGGGGAAATCCAGCGCCCTGAATACGCTCACCAACCAGAAAAGCCTGGCGCGTACTTCAAAAACGCCGGGGCGTACCCAGCTGATTAACCTATTTGAAGTCGCCGATGGCAAACGCCTGGTCGACCTGCCGGGTTATGGCTATGCGCAGGTTCCGGAAGAGATGAAGATCAAATGGCAGCGTGCGCTGGGTGAATACCTGGAGAAACGTCTGTGTTTGAAAGGATTAGTGGTGCTGATGGATATTCGCCATCCGCTGAAGGACCTTGACCAGCAGATGATCGAGTGGGCCGTCGCTAGCGAAATCCCGGTACTGGTGCTGCTGACGAAAGCGGATAAGCTGGCGAGCGGCGCGCGTAAGGCGCAGCTGAACCAGGTTCGTGAAGCTGCGTTGGCCTTTAATGGCGACGTGCAGGTTGAAGCCTTTTCTTCACTGAAAAAGCAGGGTGTTGATAAGCTGCGTCAGAAGCTGGATAGCTGGTTTAACGATATTCCGCCGCAGGAAGAAGTTGAGGCTGCAGAAGAATAACCCCCGCATTTATCCCGGATAGCGGCGCGCAGCGCCCTGTTCCGGGCTCGCTCTATCCCACTGATTTAACGCAATACCATTCAATTTTATCACGCCGCAAAATTTTCTTTCGCCCAATAAAAAACGCCCCAGTCATTACTGACTGGGGCGGCTAAAATATTCAGCCAAATCCGATTACGTGAAGTAAAAGGTCTGAAAGATAGAACATCTTACCTCTGTACCCTACGAGATTAACTCTACTCTTTTTTACCTCGTTCAGAAAGCATTTTTTGTAGTTTTTTTTCATTTGTTACATAACGAATTCTAATGTTCATCACAAAACTAGATAAGTTATGTTGCTTACTTACAAAAAAGAGCGTTATTCATCGGATACTTAATGAGCTTGATCCCAGTTTTCACCGCTGCCCACTTCCACCAGCAACGGCACATCCAGCGTCGTACTGTTTTCCATTAACTCATGCACCTTCTTCGATACCGCATCCAGATCGTCTTTATGCACTTCAAAGACCAATTCATCGTGTACCTGCATGATCATACGAACGCGTGGCTTCTCGCTTTCTAACCATTCATCCACCGCAATCATCGCGCGTTTGATGATGTCGGCAGCGGTTCCTTGCATCGGGGCGTTAATCGCCGCACGTTCAGCACCTGCACGGCGAGCGCCGTTGCTCGATTTGATGTCCGGCAGATAGAGGCGACGACCATCGAGCGTAGCAACGTAGCCCTGCTCTTTAGCCTGCTGGCGGGTGCGCTCCATATAGTCCAGCACGCCAGGGTAACGCTCAAAGTAGAGGTCCATATACTTCTGGGCTTCTTTACGCGGAATATTAAGCTGGCGAGCCAGGCCAAAGGCGCTCATGCCGTAGATCAGGCCGAAGTTAATAGCCTTAGCACTGCGACGCTGCTCACCACTCACACTCTCCAGCGGCAGACCAAATACCTCAGCGGCGGTGGCACGGTGGATATCCTTACCTTCAGCAAACGCGTTCAGCAGGCCTTCGTCACGGGACAGGTGCGCCATAATGCGCAGCTCTATTTGCGAGTAGTCGGCAGAGACAATGAGATAATCTTCCGGCGCAATAAACGCCTGACGAATACGACGCCCTTCCTCGTTACGCACAGGAATGTTCTGCAGGTTTGGATCGGTAGAAGAGAGTCGCCCTGTCGCGGTCACTGCCTGGTGATAAGAGGTGTGTACGCGGCCGGTTTTCGGGTTGATCATCAGCGGTAGCTTATCGGTGTAGGTCGATTTCAGCTTCGCCAGACCACGGTACTCCAGAATCACTTTCGGCAGCGGGTAATCGAGCGCCAGCTCTTCCAGCACCTCTTCCGACGTAGACGGCGCGCCGCCCGGTGTTTTCTTCAGCGGCTTAATGCCCTGTTTTTCAAACAGGATGGTCTGCAGCTGCTTCGGCGAGGAGAGGTTAAATTCTTCTCCGGCAATCTCATAAGCTTTCTGCTCCAGCTCTACCAGGCGCTTGGCAATCTCCAGCGAATGCGCGTGCAGCACGGCAGGGTCAATCTTCACGCCGTTACGTTCGACGCGTGACAGCACCGGCACCAGCGGCATTTCAATCTCATTAAAAATGCGCAGCGGCCCTTCGTGCTTCTGTAGCTTCGGCCACATCTTCAGATGCAGCTGAAGCGTCACGTCGGCATCTTCCGCCGCATAGCGACCGGCCTCTTCCAGCGCAATCTGGTTGAAGGTCAGCTGATTTTTACCTTTACCCGCAATCTCTTCGAACGTGATGGTTTTGTGTTTTAACCAGCGGTCAGAGAGGCTGTCCATATCATGGCGGCCGGCAACGCTATCCAGCGTGTAGGACTCCAGCATGGTGTCGTAGGCAATACCGCGCAGTTCGATACCGTAGTTGGCAAGAATACCGCGGTCATATTTCAGGTTCTGACCCACCTTCAACAGCGTTTCATCTTCCAGCAGTGGCTTGAGAAGCGCTAAAGCACGCTCACGGGAGATTTGGTCTGGGGCATCGAGATAGTCATGAGCAACAGGAACATAGGCAGCAATACCGGGTTCAGTCGCAAACGACAGACCCACCATATTGGCAGAGATGTTATCGAGGCTATCGGTTTCAGTATCGAAAGCAAACAGAGGCGCTTTCTTCAGCTTCTCAATCCAGCTGACCAGCGTGGTTTCATCGAGGATGGTGACATAGTTTTCGGACGACAGCGTAGCGGCGGTCTCTTCGACTTCAGCCTCAATTTCAACGTCAACGGCTTTGCTGGCCAGTTTAGCGGCAGGTTTCGTCCCTTTAGCCTGCATCCAGGTGCCGGACTCAACGTCGGTGATCCAACGCTTAAATTCGTATTTCTTGAACAGCGTTAGCAGCTCATCGGCCGCAGGCTCCGCAACAATCAACTGCTCGCAGCCCAGCTCCAGCTCAACGTCCGTTTTAATAGTCGCCAGCTTATAGGAGAGGTAGGCCAGATCTTTGTTCTGCTCAAGCTTCGCCGCCATGGTTTTTGCGCCACGGAAGGTCAGCCCGGCGATTTTTTCCGGTTCACCGTAGAGTGTATCCAGGCCACCCAGCCCTTGCAGCAGCGCCTGAGCAGTCTTTTCGCCCACGCCCGGCACACCCGGAATGTTATCCGAGGAGTCGCCCATCAGCGCGAGGAAATCAATAATCAGCTCCGGCGGCACACCGTACTTGGTCACCACTTCATCCGGGCCGAGAATGGTATTGGTCATGGTGTTGATAAGGGTAATACCCGGCGTGACGAGCTGCGCCATATCTTTATCCCCGGTGCTGATAAGCACCGGACGGCCCGCTTTTTCCGCTTCACGCGCCAGCGTACCGATCACATCATCCGCTTCGACGCCAGAGACGGCCAACAGCGGCAGGCCCATCGCTTTCACCATGTTGTGCAGCGGTTCAATCTGCGCACGCAGATCGTCCGGCATTGGCGGGCGATGTGATTTGTAGTCTTCAAACAATTCGTCACGGAAGGTTTTTCCCTTCGCATCAAACACCACGGCAGCATGGGTTGGCTGATACTGTAGGATCAGGCTGCGCAGCATATTCAGCACGCCGTACATCGCGCCCGTCGGCTCTCCCGCACGGTTCGTCAGCGGTGGGAATGCGTGATATGCCCGATAGAGATAAGAAGATCCATCAACGAGGATGAGAGGGTTTTCAGGGATCTGAACCATAATTTCCGTGCCTGTTTATCAGATTATGGGTAAAGGATGCCACAGACGGCATGAAAACATGAGTTTTTCGCCAAAATAACGAGAAAAGATTTGCAGATCCTCGCGATCGCGCGCAAAACAAATTGTGGATAAGTTTGTGAATAGTTTTATTTTACTAATAACAAATGATATGTAATCGATGATTAACTACAAAATAATTCAATATTTTCATTATGTTATATGTTGATCGTGGTTAATGGTAGCGATCTGGTGGCAATTCACACAGTGTGGATAGACATAGCGGTAATTTTTCTCTTCAGGTAAGAACCGTCATTTAGCGCGTTTTCTGGTAAAATCAGCGCCTTGTGCCTTTTTGTATGTGCACGTTAAATAACTAACTATCTGAATAAACAAACTATGTCGAGATTACTCGCTGCGATAACGCTGCCCATCAGTATTGCACTCACCATATTATTGACCATATTGTGCTCCATACCGATTATTCTCGCCGGCATTATTAAACTGATTTTACCGGTGCCGGTAATCTGGCGCTCCGTCTCGGTATTTTGCAACTTTATGATGTACTGCTGGTGTGAAGGGCTGGCGGCGCTATTGCATCTCAATCCCTGGCTCAAGTGGGATATTGAAGGGCTCGAGACACTCAATAAGAAGAACTGGTATCTGCTGATTTGTAACCACCACAGCTGGGCAGACATCGTGGTGCTATGCGTGATCTTCCGTAAGCATATCCCGATGAATAAGTATTTCCTGAAGCAGCAGCTGGCCTGGGTTCCCTTTATGGGACTGGCATGCTGGGCGCTGGATATGCCCTTTATGCGTCGCTATTCCCGCAGCTATTTGATTCGTCACCCAGAACGACGCGGTAAAGATGTGGAAACGACGCGTCGCTCGTGCGAGAAATTCCGTGCGCATCCCACCACCATCGTCAACTTTGTCGAAGGCTCACGCTTTACGCCTGAAAAGTGCCTGCAAACCCGTTCGCCTTATCAAAACTTGCTGCCGCCAAAAGCCGCCGGTATTGCCATGGCGCTGAACGTGTTAGGTGCTCAGTTTGATAAGCTGCTCGACGTGACGCTCTGCTACCCGGAAAACGATAAGACGCCGTTCTACGATATGCTCAGCGGTAAGCTAACGCGCATTGTGGTCCGCGTGAATCTGCGTCCCATTGACCCGGAAATGCACGGCGATTACGTGGGGGATAAGAACTTTAAGCGACGCTTCCAGCTATGGCTGAATGCGCTGTGGGAAGAGAAAGACCATCAGATTACAAACATCAAAGCAGAATACAAAAACGCCGGTCATTGACCGGCGTTTTCTTTTTTATTTCTTCTCAACAAGCTGTTTTACGGTATCAGCATACTGAGCGACAAAGACGTCCATGTTACTGGTGTCCATGCCCTGTGGGTTCAGCTGATATTTGCCGTTAACAAACATCGCTGGAACACCCTGCAGTTGCAGATCGGCCGCCGCTTTTTCCTGCTGTGCGACCAGAGATTTCACCACGAAGCTGTTCCAGGCGGCATCGTAATCTTCGCCCTTCACGCCAGCGTCGGTGAAGACTTTGCGGATATCCGCAACGCTCTGCACGGACTGGGTTTTCTGTACCGCTTCAAACATCGGTGCGGTGATCTGATCTTCTACGCCCAGCGCCATCGCTACCGCCCACGCCTGAGTCAGGTCTTTGCCCAATGGGCCCAGGAACTCAACGTGGTACTTGGTCATTTTGGTGCCTTCCGGCAGCTTTTTCTTCACGTTGTCGGAAACGTGCAGAACTTCCTCAAACTGATAGCAATGCGGGCAGTAGAAGGAGAAGAACTCCAGCACCTGCGGCTCACCCGCAACCGGCTTATCGATCGTAACGTATTGTTTGCCGTCGGTAATCTGAGCAGCGGATGCGCTGAATGCCAGAATCATACCTGCCAGCGCAAGCCAAACCTTTTTCATAACTCACTCTCTCCTGACTGTGTCGAATTAATACATTGGCGTTAACTGAAGAGGGGGTTCCTGCAGAACCTTCACCTGCTCAATAAAAGTCGCGATCTGCTGATGCCAGAAATCTTCCCCGGTTAACCAGGGAAAATTCTTCGGAAATGCAGGGTCATCCCAACGCCTGATAATCCAGGCAAGATAATAAACCAACCGCATTGCACGTAAAGGCTCAATCAGCGCCAATTCGTCTGAATTAAAGCTGCTGAATTCTTCGTAAGCCTCAACGATAGTTTCAAGCTGCATACGTCTCTCAGCAGGAGAGCCGTTAAGCAACATCCAGAGATCCTGAACCGCGGGACCGTTGCGTGCATCGTCGAGATCGACAAACAGCGGACCATCACGCCAGAGGATATTCCCTGCATGACAGTCGCCGTGTAAGCGTAATGCATCGAAACGCCCATGCCATAGCCCCATGACCACATCAATCAGGCCATCAGTCGCTTTCAGGAAACGGTCTTTTAAACCGGCGGGGATCAGCACCGAATGCTCAAAAAGGGCACGCGGCTCAATCAGATACTCTTTTACACCGATAGATGGACGCGCGGCAAAGCGCGATTTGCGGCCAGTCTGGTGCATGCGCCCAAGATAGCGCCCAACCCACTCCATTTGATCCAGGTTATCTGATTCGAACTGGCGGCCACCCATGCTCGGGAAGACGGCAAAATAGAAGCCTTCATGCGTCAGCAGCGTCTGGTCATTAAATAGGATAGGTGCGGCAACCGGAACCTCGTCCTCGACCAGCTCCAGTGCAAACTGGTGCTCTTCCAGAATCTGCGCCGCCGACCAGCGTTCCGGACGATAGAATTTCACCACCATGCGGCGACGGTCTTCATCCTGAAACTGATAGACCCGGTTCTCGTAGCTGTTAAGAGGGGTGAGTCCAGAATCCACCCGGATACCCTGATCGAATAAAGCATCGATAATGGTATCCGGGTGGAGAGTCTGGAAAGTGAAAGCCTTGTCGTTCATCCTGACATCCGATAACGATACGAATGATTCAGGATATCATTTCGCAGTGCCTTGGGTGGCTCTGCTTACAACCTTTTACTCTTTTATTACGCCGCGAGCGCGCAACAGCGCGGTTTTGAAGTCTTCTTCATAATCTTTCTGAATACCTGGAATAACCGCATCTTTGGCGGAGTCACGCATTTTCAGATGGTAGATCAGAATATCGTCCGTTAAATCAGCCAATTCGCCGTCATAGCCTGACTCCTTCGCCAGTTTCTGCAAAAATTGCAGTAAATTCAGCTCCGGCTCTTTCTGCCAGGCTGGCTGGAGGAGTTCAATAACTTCATTCAGACGTTTACATTTCATGGTCGTGCTCCTTACGCTTGATAGAGACACGTTAGCAGGGTAAACCCCACAATAAAAGAGGCGATAGCGGTGAAAACAGAGTGCCAGATAACCGGCGTGGTGTTAGCAGGCGGCAAAGCCTCAAGAATGGGTGGGCAGGATAAAGGATTAATGCTGCTTAACGGCAAGCCGCTGTGGCAGCACGTTGCAGACTGTCTTCTTCCACAGGTGAGCGAGGTCGTCATTAGCGCGAATCGCAATCTGGATATCTACAGACAGAGCGGCTTTCCGGTGATTGCCGATACCCTGTCAGGCTTCCCTGGGCCGCTTGCCGGACTGTTATCGGTTATGCAGCAGACATCCGGCGATTGGTTTCTGTTTTGCCCCTGCGATACGCCGTTTATCCCCGACAATCTTGTCGAACGCCTGGTAGAAAAGCGCCAAAATGCCCCAGTGGTATGGGTTCATGATGGCGAGCGCGACCACCCTGCGGTCGCCCTTGCTCACCGCAGCCTGGCTCCACAGATTGTGGATTATCTTGCCAGTGGCGAACGCCGCGTGATGGTATTTATGCGACAGGTTGGCGGCCATTTCGTCGATTTTAGCGACACGAAAGAGGCATTTGGCAATATAAACACCCCGGAAGTTCTCACGCTCAATCAGGAAAGAATATGATCCCATTGTTAGCAATTGCCGCGTGGAGCGGTACGGGAAAAACAACGCTGCTGAAAAAACTCATCCCTGAACTTTGTGCAAAGGGTATCCGTCCAGGGCTTATCAAGCACACGCATCACAATATGGACGTAGATAAGCCGGGGAAGGATAGCTACGAACTTCGCAAGGCAGGAGCGGCACAGACGCTGGTTGTCAGCCGGCAACGCTGGGCGCTGATGACGGAAACGCCGGAAGAAGAGGAGTTAGATCTAGCGTTTCTGGTCAGTAGGATGGATGCTTCAAAGTTGGATCTGGTGCTGGTTGAAGGGTTTAAGCATGAAGCCGTCGCTAAGATCCTGCTATTTCGTCAGGATGCCGGGCACCCGGTGAACGAGTTGACGATCGATGAACACACGATTGCAGTGGCCAGCGATATTACGCTGAACGTTGATGTGCCGGTGCTGGATTTGAATAATTTGCCGGAGATAGTGGCGTTTATTGTGGCGTGGTTAGAAACAGAAGAGTAATTGTAGCCCGGGCGAACGCAGTGACCCCGGGATGTTCACCGCACTTTCATTTTCAACACACGCAAAAAAGCCCATCCGTCAGGATGGGCTTCTT
>NZ_JBKHUI010000017.1:0-109817 GCF_046569695.1 Kluyvera sp. 142486 | reverse complement strand
ACTACGACCGGAAAACCCAGAGTGTGGTCCGGATAGACTGAAAAGTGTTACCTATGTTCCCGGTCTGATCTGTCACCTATGTATCCGGTCATACACTGCGCTTATCGGGCCTACGGGTGCGGTGCAATGGTAGGCCGGGTAAGCATCGCGCCACCCGGCAAAAAAGCGACACCCGAGCCCTACTATTTTTAGGGAAAGATCCTAAAATGTAGCGCCGAAATTATGCCATACATTTAATTAATGCTACATATCACTTTATAGAAATTAAAATAATCACCTGTTTTTATCCCACACACAATAGTCATTGTTTTATTTCAAATAATCACTTAGCCTATAAATATATCATATATTTTATATCTCTCGTTTATCACCAAATAAGGTGACGGGCGTTCTATTTTTAATAAAAAAGCCTTAAGGCAAATTGGCAGAATAATGTTATCTGCTCTATTTTTATATAAGGAATCAATGCTTCATACGTCATTGTTTTACTAGGGAAAAAGAATACCTATGTAGAGGTCAATACTATGAACACGTCTTTTAAGTTCATGTTTCTCGTTCCGATGTCCATATTTTTTATGCCATCGGCCTATGCCGTACTGGATACATCTATAACCAGTACCTTTCAGGTTCAGATAACGATAACCAAAACGTGCACCATGACCTCAGGTTCGCCGGTTTCCTTTGGCTCTGTCGTCGCGAACGTCGTCCCTGCAAAAGCCACCGCTAACCTGAGCGTAAACTGTTCTAAAGACACGCCCTTTACTATTGGTCTGCAGCCTTCTAATGGCAACAAGTCTGGTGCAGGCAGCATGTCCGGCACAGGAACCAACCCGGACAAAGTGGCTTACCAGCTCTACACCGACGCCAGCGGCTCAACGGTTTGGGGAAACAATACGACCACTGGCCCTAACCTTTTAGCGGGTTCCGGGCAGGGGGCTCCTCAGGCCGTGCCCGTGTACGCCGGTATTACCAATACGAACGTTACGCCAGATAACTATTCCGACACCGTGACGGTGACCTTTACCTATTAATTCAAGGAAGGCCTATGCTCCGACACTCGTCAGCGCTTGCCTGCCTGACCGCGCTCGCGCTTTTCAGCGGCGATATCGCCGCTAGCGGTCTGCAGGTCTCTCCTATCAGCTTAACGCTGCAGCAAAACCAACGCGCCGAGGGCCTTTGGTTGAGCAACTCAGGTGACAGCCCGGTTAACGCCCAGGTCCGCGTTTTCCACTGGAGCCAGAGTGGTTACAGCGACCAGCTTTCATCTTCGCAAGGCCTGGTCATCAGCCCACCCATGCTGAACATCCCACCCGGTGGCAAGCAGTTGATCCGCGTGATTCGCACCGGCCCACCGACGAAGGTAGAAGATGCCTATCGACTGTCGATTAACGAACTGCCGCCTTCTACAACGACTACAACGAAAAAAAACAGCCTGCAGTTTGTTATGCACTATTCCGTTCCGGTGTTTATCCAGCCGCCGGGGGCAACAGAAACGTTCGCCAGGCTGCAATGGCAGGTGGCGCAAAGCGACGGTCGAACCTGGCTACAGGTGAATAACCAGGGCGACGGCCATGCCCAGCTCGCAGAGGTCACATTGATTACGGCATCAGGCAGCCGAAAAAATATTACGCCTGGACTTTTGGGCTATGTACTGCCCGGTTCGACGATGCGCTGGCCTCTTCCTGCCAGCGCCGGTCAGGGAGAAAAGCTTGAAGTAACGGTCAATGGTCAAAAAACGGTACAAACGCTATAGCGGGCTAAGCCGTCTATTAATTATTTTATTATTCAACGTGTTATTCATAGCAAGGAGCACGTCTGCGGAAATGAAAAGCATGGATGGGGTCATTGCCGATAGCACACCGCTGGTCGGGACGGAGCTCTATCTCGACGTCACCCTGAATCAGAATCCCATTGGCCTGGCGCGATTTGGCTACGATCACGATAAGCTTTATGCCAGCGCCGATAGCCTGCGTAAAATCGGCCTGCGGATACCCGCAAACACGCCCGATCCGGTCTGTCTGAACGACCTCCCTCAGCTGCGCGTGCAGTACGACGCAAATCAGCAAACGCTGGCGCTGATGGCGCCGCTACAACAGCTGGATATGGCCACCACCCAGGTGAACCCGGACGACACGCCGAATCCCGATGCTGCCGCCTCGCGCGGGCTGCTACTCAACTACGATCTCTATGCCTCTCAGGGGCAAGCAGGGCAGAACAACGCCAGCGCCTTTAGTGAGCTTCGCGCCTTCAGCAGCGTGGGCGTGCTGAGCTCCACGCAGATATCACGTTACACCGGCAATAGCGATAACGTTAGCCAGAACAACGGTATGGTCCGTCTGGACACCAGCTGGCGCACCTCGTTTCCCAGACAGGCCATCGCGCTCAACCTGGGGGACATGCTCACCAGCGCCGTCAACTGGTCGCGCCCCACGCGCATCGCCGGGATACAGATAGGCACCGATTACAGCCTTCAGCCCTATACCCCCACCACGCCGCTGCCCTCGTTTTTCGGCTCCGCCACGCTACCTTCCAGCGTCGAGCTGTATATGAACGGCGTGAAGTACTACAACGGCGAAGTCCCGGCGGGTAATTTCGAACTGAATACGCTGCCCAATATCAACGGCGCAGGCGAGGCGCAGGTCACCATGACCGATGCGTTGGGTAAAACCACGGTGCAGAGCTTCTCGTTTTATAACGACCAGTCGCTACTGCGTCAGGGGTTGTCAGAATGGTCAGCGGAAGTCGGCGTGGTGCGTAATAACTACGGTTATGAATCCTTTGATTACGCCAGTACGCCCGCCTTTAGCGGCACCTGGCGACACGGCCTCAGCAACAGCCTCACCGCAGGCGGGCACGCCGAGGCCACCGAGAGTCTGATTAACGCCGGGTTCAGCAGCGACTGGATCCCCGGCAGCAACAGCGGAACCATTTCCACCGCGCTGGCAGCCAGCGCCGACGCAGGTAAAAACGGTTTCCTCTACAGCGTCGGCTATCGTTGGAACAACAGTCGCTTTAACTTCAGCACCACGACGATTGCCACGGCCGGGGACTACCATGACGTCGCCACCCGCTACGGAAGCCCACCGCCATCGCTTAATCAGAGTACCGTAGTCGGCTATAACACCGAGTCCTTCGGTAGCTTCAGCGTTGGCTATTTACAGTACCGCTCTCCCGGTCAGCCCACCCAGCGCTACACCAACGCCAACTGGTACCAGTCGGTGTCCAATCGCGTGTACCTCACCGCCGGGTTAAATCAGAACGTTGATCGCAGCCGCGACCGCAGCATATTTCTGGTCGTCAACGTCTCGTTTGATAACAACATCAATACCAGCACCACCGTACAGCGCAGCAATAATGATCAGATGAGCTACTCGTTCAACGCCAGCAAAACCCAGCCGTCTGATGGCGGCCTGGGCTGGAACATGGTGCTCAACCAGCAGGACAACCAGCAAGGCGGTCAGGGCGAGCTGGGCTATCTCGGCCGTTACGGCAAAGTGTACGGTGGTTACAGCAATATGTCGGGCAATCAGTCCGGTTACGCCGGAGCCAACGGCGCGCTCGTGCTGATGGGCGGCGGCCTGTTTGCATCGCAGACCATCAACAACGGCTTTGCGGTGGTCTCCACCGGCGGTATGCCTAACGTACCGGTGCTGCTGCAAAACAACCCGATTGGCACCAGCAACGACAGCGGCCTGCTGCTGGTCACGCCGCTCAACAGCTACCAGAAAAACGAGATCAGCATTAACCCGATGGACCTCCCGGCCAATATGCGGATCGATCCGGTGAACACCGTGGCGATCCCTGCCGATCGCTCCGGCACAATGGTCAACTTTACGGTAAAAACCGTACGTTCTGCGCTGATCGTGCTGAAAAATGCGCAGGGAGAGGTGATACCGGAAGGGTCATCCGCCACGCTGAACGGCGTGCAGAGTCAGAGCGCCGTGGTCGGCTTTGACGGCATGGTCTATTTCGACACCCTGGACGCGCATAACACCCTCAACGTGGTCACCAGCGCGGGTCGCTGTACGGCACAGTTCGATTACCCAGAAAAAACACGAGATATTCCACAAATTGGGCCATTAACGTGCCAATAAGGAGCAGCGATCATGTGGTTAAGAGTGATGATTTTACTGGTAGGGCTGTGCTTTTTCCCGCTAAAAAGCTTTGCTGTGAGCTGTACCGTTTCCCCCGTCCCCAATGTCGCCTTCACCAGCGCCGTATCCCCATTCAACAACACAAGTGATACGGTTATTAGTGTAAACGTTAACTACACCTGCACGGGGGCTGTACTCTCACTGCTGGGCGCCACCATCTGTTTCAACTTTGGCCCGTCGGCAAACGGATCCACTTTTCCCCGGCAGATGACCTCAGGCACGGCAAAAATTAACTATCAACTCTATCAGGACAGCGGGCATACCATCGTATTGGGCAATCAGGACAGCAACGCAAGCTTTAGCCCCAAGAGGGTTGCCTGGCGTATGCTGACTCTCAATGATTTAACCGGCTCCTTTACCGTCTATGCCGTCATACCTAAAGGGCAAAGTACGGCAGTCCCTGGAAACTATACGGACAACTTTCTCGCCATTAACGCCTCGATTACATCAATAATTAACCCGCTCAACCTGGGCGCAGCGTGTGGCAGCACGGTCGTCGGTAACTTTGCTTTTGGCGTCACCGCCACCGTCAGTAAACAGTGCCAGATAACCGCCACCAACACGCTTTCACTGGGTTCAGTTGCCTACACCCAAACCAATATTACCAGCAACAGCAACTTCACCATGGCATGCACAAACGGTACGGCCTACACCATCGGGCTCACCCCCTCAAACGGTAACACTACCGGGAGTGGCGTCATGAAAAGCACCGCGACGACCTCAACCAACCCGGACCTGGTTCCCTATCAGTTGAAATCAACGGCAGGAGTTTCCGGTCTCACATGGGGTAACGCATCTCCCAACCTGGTCGCAGATACCGGTACAGGATCCTCCGTCAACAAAACGGTCTACGCCCTGGTTCCCAACGCCAACTATCGCGCAGACAGCTACGCCGACACCGTCACCATCACCGTGACCTACTAAAGAAAATCTTTATCGTTCGCGTATACTGAGGCCATCATCCCCCAAGAGGAATCCGTATGCGCTCACTAAACCGCCTCAAATGGCTGCACGCCTTTGAAGCCACCGCTCGCCACGGCAGTTTTACCGGCGCGGCGCAGGAGCTGGGCGTGACGCCCGCCGCCGTGGGGCAACTGGTCAGGGCGCTGGAAGATTGGGTCGGGCACCCGCTGCTGCATCGCACGCGCTCGGGTAAAGAGCGGCTCACACTGGTGAGCGAAGCGCAGGAAGCGTTGCAGGACATCACCCAGGGGCTGGATAAACTCGAGTCCGGGCTGAACAAGCTGCGCGGCCGCCGGGCGCGTTCGGTGGTGGTGGTAACCGCCTCGCAGGTGCTGATGATGAACTGGCTGATGGAGCGGCTGAACCGCTTCTCTGAAGCGCATGATGCGATCGACCTGCGCCTGAACGTCACCGAAAAACTGATGGATGTCTCCCACGGCGAGGCCGACGTCGGCATCCGTTGCGGGCAGGGCGATTGGCCGGGGGTGGATAAAACCTGGCTGATGAATGAAGAAGCGGTGCTGGTCTGTAGCCCACGGTTGGTGCCGCCGGAGAAAACCGCCTGCGGCGTCTGGCTCTCGCAGCAAAAACTGATTCACGACGATACCCCGCACCCCGGCGCCAATTTTCCCGGCTGGGATGAGGTGCTCAGCACGCTAAACGCCCCAGCGGCAAAAGAGAGCGGGCTGCATATCAACTCCACTTCGGCGGTGATCCTCGCGGCGTTAAGCGGGCGCGGCGTGGCGATTGTGCGCCACGCGCTGGTGAAGGCGTTGATTAGCACCGGCCAACTGACGCAACTGCACCCCGACCATCGCTGGCCGCTCACCTGGTCCTATTATCTGGTCACGCCGCAGCATGCGGTTATGCGCCCGGAAGTGCGTATTTTCCACGACTGGCTGACAACGGACATCGCGGCGGAAAATGACGTCGCATAGAAAAACTATCCTGCACCGCAAGAAGATCTGATTTGTGGCAGTGGCCATGACTTCTGATAATTCAGGCAACCCAACTGCCACTATGAATACAGGAGAACATCATGGCCTGGTTGCAAATCACCCTCGATATCAGCCCCGAAAACCGTCCCGCCGCGGCGGGTGTTTATCAGCAGTACAAAGCGCCGTTCCTCAATACCATCGCCGGAGCAACGGCCAAAGAGCTGCTGATCCGCGAGGAAGACGTGCAGGTACTGCACGGCTTTAACACCCGCGAACAGGCGCAGGCTTACCTCAGCAGCGACCTGTTCACTCAGGACGTGGTCAAAGCACTGAAGCCGTATCTGAACAGTGCACCAGACGTGCGTATTTACGATGTAGCTTAAGGGAATTACCCCTCACCCCGGCCCTCTCCCCAAAGGGGCGAGGGAGAAAACCGTCGGTCCCCTCTCCCCTTTGGGGAGAGGGTTAGGGGGAAGCACCCATCACTCCGCCGTCGGATAATCCAGATACCCCGCCTTCCCACCGCCAAAGAACTGCTCCTTCACCGGTACGTTCAGCGGTAAATCATGCTCCAGACGGTACGGCAGATCCGGGTTAGCGATAAACGGACGGCCAAAACCAATCAGATCCGCCCAGCCTTTTGCCAGCGCCTCTTCGGCACGGGCTTTGGTGTATTTACCGGAGTAAATCAGCGTGCCGTGGAAGATAATCCGCAGCGCTTCTTTAAACGCGGCGGGCATCACCGGCGCATCATCCCAGTCGGCTTCGGCGATGTGAATATAGGCAATACCCATCTCGCTCAGCACGCTGGCCGCTGCCAGATAGGTCGCTTCCGGGGTATCGTCGCGTGAACCCATCAGCGTGGTCAGCGGCGCGAGACGAATACCCACGCGCTCTTTACCAATCGCCTCAGACACCGCAGCGACCACCTCTTTCATAAAGCGCAGACGGTTTTGCAGCGAGCCACCGTATTCGTCGTCGCGCAGGTTAGCCTGCGAATCAATAAACTGGTTAATCAGGTAGCCGTTCGCCCCATGCAGTTCAATACCGTCAAAACCGGCCGCAATGGCGTTACGCGCCGCCTGGGCATAGTCGTTGACGATAGCCGGGATCTCATCAGTACGCAGCGCGCGCGGCATATCGTGCTGCACCATCGCGCCGACGCCGCTTTCCGGGCCACGGCCTTCCACGTCGACAAACACCTTCACGCCTTCGGCCTGAATCGCCGAAGAGGAGACCGGCTGCGCGCCGTTCGGCTGCAGGACGTTGTGAGAAACGCGGCCCACGTGCCACAGCTGGGCGAAGATTTTACCACCCGCCTGATGCACGGCGCTGGTCACTTTTTTCCAGCCGGCAATCTGCGCGTCAGAGTACATACCCGGCGTCCAGGCATAGCCCTGGCCCTGCTGGCTGATTTGTGTGCCTTCGCTGATGATAAGCCCGGCGCTGGCACGCTGCGCGTAGTAGTCGGCCATCATGTCGGTCGCCACATCACCGGTTCCAGCGCGGGAACGGGTCATCGGCGGCATCACAATGCGGTTAGCCAGCGGCAGGTCGTTCAGAGAATAGTGATTGAATAACATGCTGTTTTCCCCCGCTTATTTGTACAGCTCAGCGCTCATGGTCACGGTGTTGCCCATGCGTGCGCTGGTGATTTTATAGTCGGAGGCGTTCATCTCTTTGGCTTTCTGCGCAATCGCCGCTTCAGCGGAGTCCAGCGTAGTGGCGGTCGCCGTGACGCTTTGCGCAGAGGCGCTAAAGGCAGCGGCAGAGAGAAGGGAAGCAGCAAAAATCGCGGTAAGGGTTTTCATGGTCGTATCCTGTTCGGTAAGGGACGTTACGCTCGGTAACGTGATGCGAAGAAGGATACGACCGCGGACTGATTACATAAATGGTATAAATCGCAATAGACTATTATCAATATCGCAATAGTATAAGGGTTACAGGCCCGCCCACCACAGGCGCATTTTCATGCCCCAGTAGCTCGTCCAGCCGGTCGTCACGCTAACCGGTTTGCCTTTGTCGATAACCACCAGCGTTGGCGTCACCTCGACCTGCCAGCGCTGGGCCAGCTCACCGCGCGCGTCGTTCACCACCGGCATGGTCAGCTGTTTTTTCTGCATCCACGTCGCCAGCCGCGCATCATCGCCAGAGCGCAGGGCGATGCTCACCACGTTGCCGCCCTGCTTCTTCAGCTTTTCAACCGACGGCGAGGTAAAGCGGCAGATGCTGCACCAGGTCGCCCAGACATAAACCAGCAGCGGGCGGGTCTCGCTCATCGCGGCGAAATCCAGCTGCTGGCCGTCTATTGTCTGCATGGTGGTGCCGGAGAAGGTGTCGGGCAGCGTCGGGCTGCGGAAGCGGTCAACGCCCCACATCAGCACCGCGGCTAACAGCAACAGCACGATAATTTCGCGCAGCCAGCGGTATACGCGGCGGCGCTGGAAAAATTCGCTCATCATGACCTCGTCAAAGTACGAGGCGTATCTTAGCGAGCCCGCTCAAACGGTGCTGTAAAGAAGTGTCTTGCGCCTGCGTCTATGCCTGAAGCAAGGCGCGAAAACAGTGATCAAGCGCGCGGAAAACGAAGCGGCAACCAGCGAAGATGGCTCCCCCGGTCTTTTTGCCAACGATGGCGATAACGTCATTTGCTGCCACAGCGCAGCTTTATTTCAGGAGATTCAATGACCACTTACGCGTTTCCGAACCACTTCTTCTGGGGCGCTGCTGCCTCTGGCCCACAAACCGAAGGCGCAGAGGGCAAGCCTCATCGCTCCATCTGGGACAGCTGGCACGCCGCACAGCCGGAACGCTTTTTCCAGGGAATAGGACCGGAGACGGTCTGTAACACGCTGCATCGCTACAAAGAAGATGTGGCGCTGATGAAGCACATCGGCTTCAACTCATTCCGCACCTCAATTCAGTGGTCACGGCTAATAGACGATCTCGAAACCGGCGAACCGAACGCCGACGCCGTCCGTTTCTATAACGACTATTTCGACGAAATGATCGCTAACGGCATCGAACCGATGGTCAACCTCTACCATTTTGATATGCCGGAAGCGTTGCAAAACCGCTACGGCGGCTTCGAGTCAAAGCACGTCACCGACCTGTTCGCCCGCTTTGCCGCCACCGCATTTCGCCTGTTTGGCCATAAAATCAAATACTGGATCACCTTCAACGAACCGATTGTGCCGGTAGAAGGTGGCTACCTGTACGACTTCCACTATCCGTGTAAAAAAGACGGCAAACTGGCCGCACAGGTGGCGTTTAATATCATGCTGGCGCACGCCAAAGCGGTCGAATGCTACCGCCAACAGCAGCTGCCGGGCGAGATTGGCGTGGTGTTAAACCTAACGCCGTCCTATACCCGCAACGACTCGCCGGAAGATAAAAAAGCGGCGTGGTATGCCGACCTGTTATTTAACCGCAGCTTCCTCGACCCGCTGGTGAAGCACCAGTTCCCGAAAGAGCTGTGCGAGCTACTGGCGCTGCATAACTGCTTGCCGGAAACCACCAAACAGGAAGTGTCGTTGATTACCGATTCAAGGATCGATTTCCTCGGCGTGAACTACTACGTGCCGCGTCGCGTCCAGGCGCGTGAGACCCCGTACACCCTCGACTATTTCTCACCGGAGTACTACTTCGAAAACTACGTCGACCCGAACGGCCGCTTTAATCCGTACCGCGATAACAATGAAATTCATCCGCAGGCTATCTACGATATTGCCGTCAATATTCGCGACAATTACGGCAATATTAAGTGGTATCTCGCCGAAATTGGCATCGCCATGGATTTGCAATCCGAAGGCCCGGTACAGGCAGATGGAGTGATTGAAGATGGCTTCCGCATCGGTCTGATGGAAGAACATCTGGTGCAGCTCCACCGCGCCATCGCCGACGGCGCGAATTGCTTCGGCGTGCACCAGTGGACGTTTATCGACAACTGGTCGTGGCTCAACTCGTTTAAGCGCCGCTACGGTTTTTACCGTCTCGATCTTGAAACGGGTGAGCGGCAGATTAAGCGCAACGGGCTGTGGTTTAAGGCGTTAGCGGAGAGTAACCAGTTTAGCCGGTAGGCCGGATAAGGCGTTCAACGCCGCCATCCGGCAATGTGCCGCATCGTGCCCGATGGCGCTACGCTTATCGGGCCGACATTGGGCCAATCCCCTGCTGGATCACCGCCAGTACGTTGTTGGTGATGACCTCCGGCGTCAGCATCGCCAGCCGCTCGTCGTTACGCATGCGGGAAAACGGCACCAGCACCAGGCTTAACAGCGTAGTGAACAGCAGCTCCGCGCTCAGGTGCGGGTTGATTTTTCCCTCATCCTGCCAGCGTTTCACCATCGCCAGCGTGGCGTGATATTTATCGTCGCCAAAGCGAGCGTGCAGATGCTGGCGCAGCACCGGCATTTCGCCAATCACCTCCTGCATCCACAGCGGGGCAAACCACTCGTGCTCGGCGGCAATCGCCGACAGGGTTTTCACCATCGCCGTCAGCGCTTTAACCGGCTCGTCGGGATAATCGCCAAACACGCCGCTTATTTTCGCGCGCAGCGGCAGAAAACGCTCTTCGATCATCACGTCGAGCAATTGCTCCCGTGAATTGAAATAGTAATGCAGCATGGCAGGCGTCACCCCGGCTTCGCGGGCAATGGCGTTCAGCGAGGTGCGTGCAATGCCCTGCCGGGAAAACAGCTGCAGGGCAATGTCTATCAGCTGTTCACGCTTTGCCGCATCCGGCTTGCTGCCGCGCGGGCGACCGGGTTTACGCGGCTCGAAATGGTCTTTTTGTGCTGGCATAGAAACGGGATCTCTTGACCTCTGGGTGATCTTCAATAAATATTAATTATACATTTAATTAATTTCAAGTGAGAACATGATGGCATCCGAAACGACGACGAACGCACAGCCGCCTCAACAGGCGGGTGTCACCTCAGTCCGTCTGCTGTTCAGCGCGCTCCTGCTGGTGATGCTGCTCTCCGCGCTCGACCAGACGATAGTCTCCACCGCGCTGCCGACCATTGTCGGCGAGCTGGGCGGCCTCGACAAGCTTTCCTGGGTGGTGACGGCCTATATCCTCACCTCCACCATCGTGGTGCCGCTGTACGGTAAGTTCGGCGATCTATTTGGCCGCAAGCGGGTGCTGCAAATTTCGATTCTGCTGTTCCTCGCCGGCTCAGCGCTATGCGGGCTGGCGCAGAACATGACGCAGCTGGTGCTGATGCGCGCCCTTCAGGGGCTTGGCGGCGGCGGGTTGATGGTGATCAGCATGGCGGCGGTAGCCGACGTGATCCCGCCTGCCGAACGCGGGCGCTATCAGGGGCTGTTCGGCGGCGTGTTTGGTCTGGCGACGGTTATCGGGCCGCTTATCGGTGGCTTTATCGTGCAACACGCCTCCTGGCGCTGGATTTTCTATATCAACCTGCCGCTGGGGCTGTTCGCGCTGTTTGTGATTGGCGCGGTATTCCACTCCAGCAACAAACGCAGCCAGCATCAGATTGACTGGCTGGGGGCGATTTACCTGACCATGGCGTTGGTGTGCATCATCCTGTTCACCACCGAAGGCGGCACGGTGCGCGAGTGGAGCGACCCGCAGCTGTGGTGCATTCTGGCCTTTGGCCTGATTGGTATCGCTGGGTTTATCTATGAAGAGCGGCTGGCGTTTGAGCCGATTATTCCGCTCTCGCTGTTCCGTAACCGCAGCTTCCTGCTGTGCAGCCTGATTGGCTTTATCATCGGTATGTCGCTGTTCGGCTCGGTGACCTTCCTGCCGCTCTATCTGCAGGTGGTGAAAAACGCCACGCCGACGGAAGCCGGGCTGCAGCTGATCCCGCTGATGGGCGGGCTGCTGCTGACTTCGATTATCAGCGGGCGGGCCATTAGCCGCACCGGGAAATACCGGATTTACCCCATCGTCGGGACGCTGATGGGCTTTATCGGGATGGTGCTGCTGACGCGCATTACCATTACCTCGCCGACCTGGCAGCTGTATCTGTTTACCGGCGTGCTGGGGATGGGCCTGGGGATGGTGATGCAGGTGCTGGTGCTGGCGGTGCAAAACACCGTGGCGGCGAACCTTTATGGCGTGGCAACCTCGGGGGTGACGCTGTTCCGCTCGATTGGTGGCTCTATCGGCGTGGCGCTGTTTGGCGCGGTGTTTACCTCAGTGCTGCAATCGCGGCTGACCAGCCTGTTACCTGAAGGCGCGGCGATTCCACCGGGGATGAACCCGGTGGCGATCCACCAGTTGCCCGACGCCATTCGCAGCGATTATCTCAGCGCCTTTGGCTCGGCGATTCACGCAGCGTTTATTATGGCGGCCTGCATTATGGTGGTGGCGTTCCTGCTATCGTGGTGGCTGAAAGAGGCACCGTTGAAAACCCGGCACGCGTAAAACAGCGCCGGATGGCGGCTACGCCTTATCCGGCCTACTCCAATCTGTAGGCCGGATAAGCGCAGCGCCATCCGCGGCAACCCTCACAATGCCTTGGTCAGATAGTGCCGCGCCATCCCCGCCAGCGGGAAATCTTCCAGCGTTTTCGCCAGTTCATACCCCTGCTTTTGATAAAACGGCAGCGCCTGGAAGCTGATGGTGTCCACCAGCGCATGGCGGCACCCTTTCTCCCGCGCCAGCGCCTCCGCGCGCTTGATAAGCTCGCTGCCGACCCCGTCGCCGCGCACCGTTTCGCACACCCACAGATAGTCGATACTGAGCCAGTCGCCTTTACGCTGACCAATCAGGCCGCCGCGCATCACGTCCTGTTCGTCGCGCAGGTAAACGCAGATATCGCACCAGTCCGTGGTGTCCACAAACTGGCGGTTATAGGCGCGAAGCCCAGTGAGTAATTCGTCTTTATCTTCCTGCGTAATAATTTCTTTAATAACAAAAGGCATATTTTCTCCATTATTTTTATTGGCCGTCCTTAGTAATTTCACAAAAAATTCTTTCTTTCTCCATTATTTTCTGAGCAAAGAAAAAAATAAAAAATCAGTATCAGAAAATGCTTTTCATCACGCTTTCGCTACGTATAATGAACACAAAATGAGAACGATCGTTCTCATCGTTTCAAAACGGTGGAGACCCGCAATGAGCAGCAAACTGGAGGCCCGGCAAAAAGCCCGGCAGGACGACATCATTACCGCCGCGCGGCGCTGTTTCCGCCAGAGCGGTTTTCATGCCGCCAGCATGTCGCAGATTGCCGCCGAGGCGAAGCTCAGCGTCGGGCAAATCTACCGTTATTTCAGCAACAAAGACGCTATTATCGAAGAGATGATCCGTCGGATTATCGACCATCGCATCGCCGAGATGGAGGGTAAAACCCAAACCCATCTGATGCCGCACATGCTGGCATGGCGCGAAACGCTGAGCGAAGATGACGATGCGCTGATGCTGGAGATGTCCGCCGAAGCCACCCGCAATCCACAGGTCGCCGCCTGGCTGAAAGCCGCAGATGAACGCATGTTCGCCAACGCCTGCGAGCATCTGCGTAAAACCTATCCCGAGTTAAGTGAAAGCCGAATCCGCTGCTGCGTAGAAGTGATGGCGGTGATGGTCGAAGGCACGATTTATCGTCGTCAGATCCCCCAACAGGTAGCGTCTGACGAGATGGAAAAAATCTATCAGGAAATTATTAATATGCTCGTATCCGCAAAATAATTAATTCCATTTAGATACCAGGGGATATTTTTATCCCCCTTTTGTCGTTTCCGGCCCTCCGGAGACGCAGGCTTTTTTACACCTGAAATCCTCACCCCTATTCGGCGAGGAGGGTGTCGTTCACCCTGAGAAAAATATGAAATACATAACAACCACCATCGCGGCATTATTTCTCCTGAGCGGATGCGATAATGCGCCAACCGCCTCTCCTGAGCGTCCCGCTCAGGAAGTGGGTATCGTCACATTACAAAGCCAACCCGTTTCCGTGGTCAGTGACCTGACCGGGCGCACCACCGCCGCACTGAGCGCTGAGGTGCGCCCGCAGGTCTCCGGCATCATCCAGAAACGGCTTTTTAATGAAGGCGATAACGTCAAAGCGGGCCAGCCGCTGTACCAGATTGACCCGTCCAGCTTCCGCGCCACCTATAACGAAGCCGCCGCCGCGCTGAAGCAGGCGCAGGCACTGGTCGTCGCCGACTGCCAGAAAGCGCAGCGTTACGCGCTGTTGGTGAAAGATAACGGCGTCTCGCGGCAGGATGCCGACGATGCGCAGTCCACCTGTGCGCAGGACAAAGCCAGCGTCGAGTCGAAAAAAGCGGCGCTTGAGAGCGCGCGCATTAACCTCGACTGGACCACCGTCACCGCGCCGATTACCGGGCGCATCGGCATCTCTTCCGTCACGCCAGGGGCGCTGGTCACCGCCGAACAGACCACTGCGCTAGCTACCATTCGCGGCCTCGACACCATCTACGTTGACCTCACCCGCTCCAGCGTCGACCTGCTGCGCCTGCGCAAGCAGTCGCTGGCGACCAACAGCGATACCCTGAGCGTGACGCTGACCCTGGAAGACGGCAGCACCTACAGCGAAAAAGGCCGCCTGGCGCTCACCGAAGTGGCGGTGGATGAGTCCACCGGTTCGGTTACGCTGCGCGCCGTGTTCCCGAACCCGCAGCACCAGTTGCTACCGGGCATGTTCGTGCGCGCCCGCATTGACGAAGGGGTGATGAGCGAGGCGATTCTTGCCCCGCAGCAGGGTATTACCCGCGACGTGAAGGGCAACGCCACCGCGTTAGTGGTGGATGCCAATAACAAGGTTGAGCAGCGCACGCTGGAAACCGACGGCACCTACGGCGACAAGTGGCTGGTACAAAGCGGCCTGAAAAACGGCGACCAGCTGATTGTGGAAGGCACCGATAAAGTGACGGTTGGGCAGACGGTGAAACCCGTTGCCGTGCAAAGCAACGGAGGCAAAGCCTGATGTTCTCTCGCTTCTTCGTGCGTCGCCCGGTCTTCGCCTGGGTTATCGCTATTCTGATCATGCTCGCCGGGATGCTGGCTATCCAGACGCTGCCGGTGGCGCAGTACCCGGACGTGGCCCCGCCAACCATCCAGATTTCCGCCTCCTACACCGGGGCCTCCGCCGACACGCTGGAAAACAGCGTCACCCAGGTGATTGAGCAGCAGCTTACCGGCCTCGATAACCTGCTCTACTTCTCCTCCACCAGCAGCTCGGACGGCACGGTCAGCATCAACGTCACCTTCGAGCAGGGTACTGACCCGGATACCGCGCAGGTTCAGGTGCAGAACAAGGTGCAGCAGGCGGAATCCCGTCTGCCGAGCGAAGTTCAGCAGGCGGGCGTAACGGTGGTGAAATCCCAGAGCAGCTTCCTGCTGATCATGGCGGTTTACGACACCACCGACAAAGCCACCAGCTCGGATATCGCCGACTGGCTGGTCAGCAACATGCAGGACCCGATGGCGCGTATTGAAGGCGTCGGCAGCCTGCAGGTGTTCGGCGCGGAATACGCTATGCGCATCTGGATGGACCCGGCAAAACTGGCCTCTTATTCGCTGATGCCGTCCGACGTCGAAACGGCAATTGAAGCACAGAACGTGCAGGTCTCTGCCGGTAAAATCGGCGCGCTGCCGTCACCAGCTACCCAACAGCTTACCGCCACCGTGCGCGTGCAGTCGCGCCTGCAAACGGTCGAGCAGTTCAAAGATATCATCGTGAAAAGCCAGTCCAACGGCTCGGTGGTGCGCATTGGCGACGTCGCCCGCGTTGAGATGGGCAGCGAAGACTACACCGCCACCGCCAAGCTGAACGGCCACCCGGCCGCCGGGGTGGCGGTGATGCTGGCGCCGGGCGCCAACGCGCTAGATACCGCCACCCGCGTGAAGGACAAAATCGCCGAGTTCCAGCGTAATATGCCGCAGGGCTACGAGGTCGCCTTCCCGAAAGACAGCACCAAATTCATCAAGATCTCCGTTGAAGACGTGGTGAAAACGCTGTTTGAGGCCATCGCTCTGGTGGTCTGCGTGATGTACCTGTTCCTGCAAAACATCCGCGCGACGCTGATCCCGGCGCTGGCGGTACCGGTGGTGCTGCTCGGCACCTTCGGCGTGCTGGCGCTGTTCGGCTACTCCATCAACACCCTGACGTTGTTTGCCATGGTGCTGGCGATAGGCCTGTTGGTGGATGATGCCATCGTGGTGGTGGAAAACGTCGAGCGTATTATGCGCGACGAAGGGCTGCCCGCCCGCGAAGCCACCGAAAAATCGATGGGCGAAATCTCCGGCGCGCTGATTGCCATCGCGCTGGTGCTGTCGGCGGTGTTCCTGCCGATGGCCTTCTTCGGTGGCTCCACCGGGGTGATATACCGTCAGTTCTCGGTCACTATTATCTCCGCCATGATGCTGTCGGTGGTGGTCGCCTTGACCCTGACGCCCGCACTGTGCGGCTCCATTCTTCACCACACGCCGCCGCATAAAAAGGGCTTCTTCGGCAAGTTTAATCGCTTCTACAGCGCCACCGAGCACGGCTACAAACACCGGGTGATGAACGTCCTGCGCCGCTCCGGCGTGGTGATGGTGGTGTATCTCGCCATCTGCGGCGGCATGGCGCTGGCGATGTGGAAACTGCCGGGCAGCTTCCTGCCGGTAGAAGATCAGGGCGATGTGATGGTGCAGTACACCCTGCCCGCAGGTGCCACGGCTTCCCGTACCGCCGAGGTGCGCCAGCAGGTGATCGACTGGTTCCTGACCAAAGAGAAAGCCAACACCAACGTCATTTTCACCGTCGATGGCTTCAGCTTTAGCGGCAGCGGGCAGAACGCCGGGATGGCCTTCGTAGCGCTGAAAAACTGGTCGCTGCGTCCGGGCGAAGAGAACAGCGCGCAGGCTATTGCGCTGCGCGCTACCAAAGAGCTCAGCAGTATTCGTGACGCCACGCTGTTCGCCATGACCCCACCCGCCGTTGATGGCCTGGGGCAGAGCAACGGTTTCACCTTCGAGCTGATGGCCAACGGCGCGACCGACCGCGATACGCTGCTGAAAATGCGCAACCAGCTGATTCAGGCCGCCAACCAGGACCCATCGCTGCACGCCGTACGCGCCAACGATTTGCCGCAGATGCCGCAGCTTCAGGTGGATATCGACAACAACAAGGCCGTCTCGCTGGGCCTGTCGCTGAGCGATGTCACCGCGACGCTCTCCAGCGCCTGGGGCGGCACCTACGTGAATGACTTTATCGACCGCGGGCGCGTGAAAAAGGTCTATATCCAGGGCGATAGCGACGCGCGCGCCGTGCCGTCGGATCTCGGGAAATGGTTCGTGCGCGGCAGCGATGACAGCATGACGCCATTCTCCGCCTTCGCCACCACCCGCTGGGAATACGGCCCGGAAAGCCTGGTGCGCTACAACGGCTCCGCCGCCTATGAAATTCAGGGCGAAAACGCCGACGGCTTTAGCTCCGGCGTGGCGATGGCGAAGATGGAAGCGCTGGCCAACAGCCTGCCTGCCGGCACCACCTGGGCATGGAGCGGCCTGTCGCTACAGGAAAAACTGGCGAGCGGTCAGGCGATGAGCCTGTACGCCATCTCGATTCTGGTGGTGTTCCTCTGTCTGGCAGCGCTGTATGAGAGCTGGTCGGTGCCGTTCTCGGTCATCATGGTTATCCCGCTCGGCCTGCTTGGTGCGGCGCTGGCGGCGTGGATGCGCGGGCTCAGCAACGACGTTTACTTCCAGGTAGCGCTGTTGACCACCATCGGGCTGTCGTCGAAAAACGCCATTCTGATCGTCGAGTTCGCCGAAGCCTCCGTGGCACAGGGCTACTCGCTGACCCGCGCGGCCATGCGAGCGGCACAAACCCGTCTGCGTCCGATCATCATGACCTCACTGGCGTTTATCGCCGGGGTAATGCCGCTGGCGATCGCCACCGGGGCGGGCGCGAATAGCCGCGTCGCCATCGGTACCGGGATTATCGGCGGTACGCTGACGGCTACCCTGCTGGCGATTTTCTTTGTTCCTCTGTTCTTTGTGCTGGTGAAACGTCTGTTCGCCGGTAAACGCGGTCGTCAGGAGTAAGTTATGTTTCGTTTGTCTTTGTTATTTATTGCGTTCCTGAGCGTTGGCTGCGTGTCGATGGACCCCAACTATCAGCGCCCGGACGCGCCTATCCCGGCGAGCCTGCCGGGCAGCCACGGCGAAGCCACCGCGGTTGTCGGTAACTGGCAGCAGGTGGTGAACGATATGCGCCTGCAAAAGCTGGTGAGCCAGGCGCTTAACAGCAACCGCGATGTGCAAAAAGCGATTGCTGACATTGACGCCGCCCGCGCGCAATACGGCGAAACCCGCGCGTCGCTGATGCCAACCGTCAACGCCGAGCTCAGCAACACCCGCAGCCGTACGTTGGCTAACGGGGTGAGCACCACTACGCAGGCCGACGGCGCGGTCTCCAGCTTCGAGCTGGATCTGTTTGGCCGTAATCAGAGCCTGTCCCGCGCGGCGCGAGAAACCTGGCTTGCCAGCAAATTCACCGCGCAGAACACTCGTCTGACGATGATTGCCGAGCTGACCAGCGCGTGGGTGACGCTGGCGGCGGATAACAGCAATCTGGCGCTGGCGCAGCAAACCATGGCCAGCGCCGCGGACTCGCTGAAAATCGTCCAGCGCCAGCAGCAGGTTGGCACCGCGGCGGCCACCGACGTCAGCGAGGCGATGAGCGTCTATCAGCAGGCCCGCGCCAGCGTCGCCAGCTATCAGACGCTGGTAATGCAGGATAAAAACGCCATTAACCTACTGGCAGGCGAAACGGTACCGGACTCCCTGCTGCCCGGCACGCTGGAGAGCCTGGCCGCCAACACCATCTCACTGGTCCCGGCGGGCGTCTCGTCCTCCGTACTGCTGACGCGCCCGGATATTCAGGAAGCGGAGCACAATCTGAAGAGCGCCAACGCCAATATCGGCGCGGCGCGCGCCAACTTCTTCCCAACCATTTCCCTCACCGCCAGCGCCGGAGTGGGCAGCGATGCGCTATCGTCACTGTTTAGCCACGGCATGAGCGTCTGGTCATTTGCGCCGTCCATTTCACTGCCGCTGTTTACCGGCGGCAGCAATCTGGCGCAGCTGCGCTACGCCGAGGCGGAGAAAAAGGGGCTGATTGCCACCTACGAGAAGACGATTCAGAGCGCGTTTAAAGACGTGGCGGATGCGCTGGCGCGTCGCCAGACGCTGAGCGAGCAGTTGGATGCCCAGCGCCAGTATGTGGCGGCGGAACAGCAGACGCTGGACGTGGCGATGAAGCGCTATCAGGCGGGCGTCGGGGATTACCTGACCGCGCTGACGGCGCAGCGTACGTTATGGTCGGCGCAGCAGACGCTGGTTGCGCTACAGGAGACGGATCTGGCGAACCGGATTACGCTGTGGCAGTCGCTGGGGGGCGGAGCGAGCTGATGTGTTGGTGCGGGGGTTTCCCCTCACCCTAACCCTCTCCCCGAAGGGGCGAGGGGACCGTTCAATATCGTAAGTTAATCACGGCGCGGGTTTTCTCCCCCCAAGGGGTGAAGGGACCGTTCGATGTCGTAAGTTAATCACGGCGCGGGTTTTCTCCCCCCCAATGGGCGAAGGGACCGTTCGGTGTCGTAAGTTACTTACGGCGCGGGTTTTCACCCCCCCAAGGGGCGAAGGGACCGTTCGGTGTCGTAAGTTACTTACGGCGCGGGTTTTCTCCCCCCCCCCAATGGGCGAAGGGACCGTTCGGTGTCGTAAGTTAATTACGGCGCGGGTTTTCTCCCTCTCCCTTCCAGGGAGAGGGCCGGGGTGAGGGTGCAACAAGCACCATCCCCCACATTGATGATGAAAAATAAAAAAGGAGCTTTCATGTCGCGTATTTCCCTTTCCTGGGTCGTGGTGCTGGGCCTGCTTTGCGCCATCGGCCCACTGTGCACCGACTTTTACCTACCGGCGCTGCCGGAAATCACCGATCAACTGAGCGCCACCGGCACCCAAACCCAACTGTCGCTCACCGCCGCGCTTATCGGCCTGGGTCTCGGCCAGCTATTTTTCGGCCCGCTCAGCGACCGCATTGGCCGCCGCAAGCCGCTGGCACTCTCTCTGCTGCTGTTTATCTTCTCCTCAGCGATGTGCGCCGTTACCCACGATATCCATATGCTGATCGCCTGGCGCTTCCTGCAGGGCTTCGCGGGTGCAGGCGGTTCCGTGCTGTCACGATCGATCGCCCGCGACCGTTATCAGGGCACACAGCTGACGCAGTTTTTCGCCCTGCTGATGACCGTCAACGGCATCGCCCCGGTGCTTTCACCGGTGCTGGGCGGCTATATCATCACCGCCTTCGACTGGCGCATTCTGTTCTGGACGATGGCGGGGATCGGCGCAGTGCTGCTGGCCTTAAGTCTCGTGGTGCTGCACGAAACGCTGCCGCCAAAAAGCGCGAATACCACGCAGCAGGCTAAAGGTACGCCGGTACTGAAAAACCGCCGCTTTATGCGCTACTGCCTGATTCAGGCCTTTATGATGGCCGGGCTGTTCTCCTACATCGGTTCGTCGTCGTTTGTCATTCAAAGTGAATACGGCATGAGCGCCATGCAGTTCAGCCTGCTGTTTGGCCTGAACGGCATCGGGCTGATTATTGCCGCGCTGATTTTCTCCCGCCTGGCCCACCACACTCCCGCAGAAACCTTGCTGCGACGCGGCCTGTTGCTGGCGGTATTCTGCGCGCTGGTGACGCTACTGCTCGCCTGGCAACAGCACGCCGTGCTGGCGCTGGTGGGGCTGTTCTTCACCGTGTCGTTTATGAGCGGCATCAGCACCGTCTCTGGAGCCGAAGCGATGAACGCGGTGGATAGCGCGCAGTCAGGCACCGCCTCCGCGCTGATGGGCACGCTGATGTTCGTCTGCGGCGGCATCGCCGCACCGCTTGCGGGCCTTGGCGGCGAAACGATGCTTAAGATGAGCCTCGCCATGGTCATTTCCTACGGTCTGGCGCTGTTCTTCGGTCTGCTGAAGCCTCGTGTAGCGCAATAATCCCTTTCGCGGTAATAAAATATTCCAATGTTATTACCGCGAATTTCCTGACATCATCGAAATTACCGCGTACCCCCAACGTGCTAATCGTGATACTCTTCACATGATTGGAATAATTAATTCCTTATACTGCCTGCCACTGAGAATGATGAGGTTTCCTGATGAGTATCGACCTGAGCAAACTGCTGACCGAACGCCGCAACGCCAACAGCGCTAACATTGACACCCTCTCCACTGAAGCGATGCTGACGGTGATTAACAACGAAGATCAGCTGGTTGCCCATGCGATCACCCCCTACATTCCGCAGATTGCCCAGCTCGTTGATGCCGTGGCAGAGGCATTTCGCCACGGCGGGCGCCTGATTTATATCGGCGCGGGCACCTCCGGGCGTTTAGGCATTCTCGATGCCAGCGAATGCCCGCCGACTTTTGGCACCCGCCCGGAACAGGTTGTTGGCCTGATTGCCGGTGGCCATACCGCCATTCTGAAAGCCGTAGAAAACGTGGAAGACAACGCGGCGCGCGGCCCAGAAGATTTACAGGCGCTGGGCTTTAACGAACGCGATGTGCTGGTCGGCATCGCCGCCAGTGGGCGCACCCCGTACGTGCTCGGCGCAATGGAATATGCCCACCAGCAAAACGCGCTGGTCGCCATTGTGAGCTGCAACCCGCACGGCGAAATGGCGCAGCGCGCAGATATCGCCATCACCCCGGTCGTCGGCCCGGAAGTGGTCACCGGCTCTACCCGCCTGAAGGCTGGCACCGCGCAGAAGCTGGTGCTGAACATGATTACCACCGGCGCGATGATCCGCAGCGGCAAGGTCTACAGCAACCTGATGGTGGATGTGGAAGCCACCAACGCCAAGCTGATTGAACGTCAGGTCTCCATCGTAATGGAAGCCACCGAATGCGACCGCGACACCGCGCAGGCGGCGCTTGACGCCTGCGGACGTCACTGCAAAACCGCCATCGTGATGGTGCTGGCAAACCTGAGCGCCGAAGAAGCCAAACAGCTGCTGGCGGATAACAACGGCTTTATTCGTAAAGCGTTAAATCACTGATTCGACTGACTGGGGATACCGTGGAATGGCCAAAATAAATAAAGCGATGATAGCTCGCCTCCTCGACCTGGTTGGCGGTGCGCCGAACGTAGTCCAGGCGGGTAACTGCATGACCCGTCTGCGTTTAACCTTACGCAGCGACGTCCACGCCGACGTGGCGGCCATCCGCCAGGTCGAAGGCGTGCTGGGCGTGGTCGTCAGCGAGGAGCAGTTTCAGATAATCCTCGGGCCGGGCAAAGCGCAAAGCGCCGCCGAGCTGATGAACGAACTGCTGGAAAACGAACCTGCCGCGCAGCAAACACCCGCCAGCGGCGAGTCACTCGCCGATATCGCCAGCGCCAAAAAACAGGAGCTAAAGGGCAAACAGACCGGCGGCGTGCAGAAGTTTCTGGCGAAGTTTGCCACCATCTTTACCCCGCTGATTCCAGGCTTTATCGCCGTCGGGCTGCTGTTGGGCTTTGCCACGCTCGCCGAGCAGCTTTTCGTGCTGGAGAACGCGCACCCCAACGCCACGCTGGTGGGTATCATCAGCTACATGAAAATCTTCAGCAAAGGGATGTTCACCTTCCTGAGCATTCTCATTGGCTATAACGCGCAGAAAGCCTTTGGCGGCTCCGGCGTCAACGGCGCCATCATCGCCGCGCTGTTTATCCTCGGCTATGACCCAAAAGCCACCGTCGGCTTCTACTCCGGTATCACCGATTTCTTCGGTCACGGTATTGATCCGCGCGGCAATATTATCGGCGTGCTGATCGCCTCGATTATCGGCGCGTGGGTAGAAAAACGGGTGCGCCGCATCATGCCGGCTAACCTGGATATGATCCTCACCTCGGCGGTGACGCTGCTGATCATGGGCGCAGTCACCTTCGTGGTGATTATGCCTATCGGCGGCTACCTGTTTACCGGAATGTCCTGGCTGTTCCTGCACCTCAACGGCAACCCGTTCGGCTCTGCGGTGCTGGCCGGTCTGTTCCTGCTGGCAGTGATGTTCGGCGTGCATCAGGGCTTTGTGCCGGTCTATTTTGCGCTGATGGAAGCGCAGGGCTTCAACTCGCTGTTCACCATTCTGGCAATGGCCGGTGCGGGCCAGGTGGGAGCAGCGCTGGCGCTCTACGTCCGCGCGAAGCAGGATTCCCTGCTGCGTACGCAGATTAAAGGCGCCATCATTCCCGGCCTGCTCGGCGTGGGCGAACCGTTGATTTACGGCGTCACGTTGCCGCGCATGAAGCCGTTTGTCACCGCCTGTCTCGGCGGCGCCTGCGGGGGCTTCTTTATCGGTCTGGTGGCCTGGCTCGGGCTGCCGGTTGGCCTCAACACCGTCTTTGGCCCGTCCGGCCTGGTGGCGCTGCCGCTGATGACCTCGCACAGCGGCATCTACGCCGGGATGGCGGTCTACGCGGCGGGCCTGCTGGTGGCCTACTTCTTTGGCTTCCTGCTGACCTGGCTTTTCGGCAGCAAAAACGTCGACCTCAGCTAACCCTTTTGCCCCCGGCGCACCGCTGGGGGCAAGCCTCTGCCCATGCTATGATGCCCGCCAGAATAAAATCATATGACAGGGTTGAGGAAAAATGGGTGCCACCAGAAAAGGGATGCTGAACGTCTTAGTTGCAGCGATATTGTGGGGAAGTTCAGGCGTTTGTGCGCAGTACATCATGGAACACAGCCAGATGCCGTCGCCGTTTCTGACGATGATTCGCCTGCTCTCCGGTGGCTTTATCCTGCTGACGTTCTCCTTCCTGCACGGCGACGGCATTTTCCGCATCCTGAAAGACCGCAAAGACATTCTCAGCCTGCTGCTGTTCTCCCTTGTCGGCGCGATGACCGTACAGCTCACCTTCCTGCTGGCGATTGAAAAATCCAACGCCGCCACTGCGACGATTTTGCAGTTCCTGTCGCCGACCATTATCGTTGCCTGGTTCGCCATCGTGCGCAAAGCCCGCCCAGGGCGCTTCGTCTTTGCCGCCATCGCCACCTCGCTTATCGGCACGTTCTTGCTGGTCACCCACGGCGACCCAACGTCGCTCTCAATCTCCGGCGCGGCGCTGTTCTGGGGGATCGCTTCGGCCTTCGCTGCGGCGTTCTACACCACCTACCCGTCCACGCTGATTGCCCGCTACGGCACGCTGCCGATCGTCGGCTGGAGCATGCTGCTCGGCGGCGCGATGCTGCTGCCGTTTTACGCGGGAGATGGCGCCAACGTGGTGATTACCGGCAACCTGCTGCTGGCGTTCTTCTACCTGGTGGTGATTGGCACCTCCCTCACCTTTAGCCTGTATCTTAAAGGCGCGCAGATGATCGGTGGACCTAAGGCCAGTATTCTCAGCTGCGCCGAACCGCTGAGCAGCGCACTACTCTCGCTGCTGCTGTTGGGCATCAGTTTTACCCTGCCGGACTGGCTGGGCACGCTGCTGATCCTCTCCTCGGTGGTGCTGATTTCTCTGGATTCACGCCGCAGAACCAGGACCGCATAGCACCGTACTGCCCGATAGCACCAGGCTATCGGGCCCGGTTTTAGTGCTGCAACGACGCCAGTTCATCAGCTGAAAGCCCGGTTATCAGCTGAACCAGGGCGCTATCTATGCCGTTTTCGAGCATGGTACGGGCAATACGCTGAGCCTCTTGCTGGATACCCTGTTGCAGCCCCTGCTGAACCCCCACCTGCAATCCCGCCAGATGCCCCTCTTCCCGCAGCCTCTCCGCAATCGTCATCATCTTCTCCTTCTGTTCAGGTAAACGTGCTACCGCCGCCTGGAGAAATTCGTGAAAGCGAACCGCATCTCCCGACCGCAGTAAATAATTAAACAGCGCTTCCATCTGGCTGTCATTAGCACATCCCGTAACCAGCAGCAGAGCCAGCCTATCTACCAGACCCAGAAGGTCGCGCTGGCGGATATGCTTTTGCACCAGTTCCAGCAGCGCCATGCGCCGGTGCTGCATAATCTCGTCGTCCGGCACCACCGTGATATCGACCAGCGGGAACGCATCGGCATAGAGCGCCCTCGCCGCCGCCGGATTAGCAAACTCATCCAGCCAGCACAGCGAGAAGGGATAGGGACTTTGCGTACCGTGATAAAAAAGCATGGGGATCACCAACGGTAGCGTCGGGTGGCCTGCATCCAGATGGCGCTGCATCGCCGACAGCGCATAGCGCAACAGCCGAAATGCCATATGCGGGTCGGGTGAGCTTTGGTGCTCAATCACCACGTAGATATAGCCTTCCCCTTCCGTCGTCTGTAGCGACCACAGCACATCGGAATAGCGGGCGCGGAGACCGGGCTCAATAAAACTGCTGGATTCCAGTTTTAGCGTTTGCAGATTGCACAGTGCTCGCAAGGTTTCCGGCAGGTGAATAGCCAAAAAGTCCCGCGCCGTTTCCGGGTGACATAAAAACTGTTTAAAGACCGCATCATGCGGCGTGGAAGTGGTCATGGCGTTCCGTCACCCAAAGAGCTAATGGTAGGACTCTACGCACAAGATGCCGAGAAAGCAGGCGTGATTTACCGTTTCTACGAGCCGCTACGGAAGGTTTTAGCGTACCAATGCAACACCTTCATTTTACGGGAAAGCGCCACGCAAAATGACGTACTGGGGAATGCGTCTATAGTTAACTAAGCGCATGAACATAAGGATATTCGCAATGAAGAAAGTCAGTATTGTTGTTTCACTCGCCGCCTCCCTGTTACTGCCCGCCGTGGCGTTAGCTTCACCGCTGGAAGGACTTAAGTTTGAGCAGCAAAAACAGCAGGTGGTGAAGGACGTGAAGCAGAACTGCCCGGCCAGCAGTGGGCTGAGCGATACGCAGTTTGCCAACCGTATTCTGGATTCAGCAGAGAACAAAACGGCGGTGCAGAGCGCCACGCGGGCGTTGGATAAGAACGATCGTCCTGCCTATGAGAAGGCGATTAACAGCATTCAGTGCCCGACTAAATAACGTTGTCATGGCTGATGGCGCTGGGGTTTCCCGGCGTCACTTCGTTCGGCCGGGCTACGAATAGTCATGCCAACCCGGGCGAGCGCAGCGGCCTCGGGTAGAACAGCGTTCCCCTCCCCAACTCGTTTCGTTTTCTCATAGACACTTCGTATGCAATGCATGCCCACTCCCCCCAAACGACAATTTTCTGTGAGCCAGGACGAAATAATTTGTCTCATAAGCATGAGAAATTGATGGATGTCACACTTCTTGATTTTATGAATAGAAACCGGTTTCAGTTTCATATCAAATCACAATCGCAATAACTTTTTACATTTAGAGGATGGGCATCAATGAACAAAAATATGCTCTGCCGCTGATTTATTCAGCGCGCGAAAAAGATGTTTAAATGAACTCTCGTTATCATTCGTGGTTTCGCGAACCATTATTCATGGACGCTAAACTCGGTGATCACGTGCGTTATTTATATGCTGACCTCTGCGGCCATGTATTGACTATTGCTGTACCCTGAAATTCGTTTATTAATGAAAAACAAAGTGCAGACGTTAAAATCAACTGCGCCATAACCTGGAACCGTTAGTTAAGTCAGATAAATTTAACAGTAAGCATTGATATATTATTTCCGACCTCTTTTTATCATAACTTTAAATAGTTAGAGGATATTATTATGGTTAGGTTAGAGGACGCGGTAATGGAAATAATCATTAACGCGGGCCAGTCCAGATCGCTGTGCTTTGAGGCGCTACACGCCGCACGCCAGGGTGAAATGGAGGAAGCCAGAAATCTCCTGCGGGAAGCCGATGGCTATGCCCGCCAGGCGCACCATATGCAAACCAGGCTTATTGAGCAGGATGCAGGTGACGCGCGTCAGCCCATGACCCTAATTATGGTACACGCGCAGGATCATTTGATGAATTCGTTACTTGCTCGTGAACTTTCGGAAGAAATTATTCATCTTTATCAACGTTAATATTAAATTTCATTTAACTTCGGAGACATTAATTACGCTAACGATTTAACGGTACCCTACGAGAAAATAAATAAAATCAGCTTGTTTAGGTGGCAATGATAGTTATCCACCCGGACGGGATGGTTATTGTCTGAAAATATAATTAATTAATTTGAGATAACCATGAAAACTGTAAAAAAACTTCCATTAGCTATGGCGGTTATTGCCGCCCTTTGCCCGCTTTCCTCTGCAATGGCACAAGAGTTTACTCAGGAACAAATTGACGCCATTGTGGCCAAGGCCGTCGATAAAGCCCTGGCAGACCGCCAGGCTAAGATGGACGCTGCCCAGGCCAAAAAGGTGGATCTGGAAACCAACCCGCAAAGCGCCGCACAAACGCCAGATATGGCAGTGCCGTTCGGCCTGAAGTTCAGCGGCTATGCGCGCTACGGCGCACACTTCCAGGCCGGTGACCAGAAATACGTTGGCGTGGACGGTTCCTATAACGGTGCCTCAGCGATTGGTCGTCTGGGTAACGAAGGGAACGGTGGTGAATTCCAGTTAACTAAAGCCTTTAAGAGCAGCAAAGGTGCTATCTGGGATATCAACGTCATGTTCGACCACTGGAGTGACGAAGTTAACCTGAAAAAAGCCTACGTTGGCGTCACCAACGTACTGGAATCTAACCCTAACGCCTATATCTGGGCGGGCCGCGACTTCCACCAGCGTCCACAACAGGGTATCAACGACTACTTCTGGATGAACCACGACGGCCAGGGCGCAGGGGTGAAAAACTTTGACGTGGGCGGCGTACAGTTTGACGTAGCCACCGTGTCGCAGGTGAAATCCTGTAGCCCGGAAGTGATGGCCGATGAGTCCAACCCATCGCGCATCACCTGTACCGGTAGCTCCGATACCGGTGACGACGGCCACTACGCGCTAACCACCAAAACCCACAACATCAAAGCGGGCCCGATTGACGTTGAGGTTTACGCTAACTACGGCTTCGACTCTAAAGCGGTGGATAACGACAAGCAGCTGGATGCCTGGCAGGGCGGCCTGCTGTTCAGCCACACCAACAGCGATGACAGCGGCGTGAACAAGGTTATCCTGCGCTACTCCGATAACTCGGATAACAGCGTATTCAACAAAACCGACGGGCTGACCGCTATCTACGCCAGCTTCGAAGGTAACTACAAGTTCACCCAGCAGGCGCAGGTGGAATACCTGTTGGCCTTCCACGACTACGACAACAGCAAAGACAACACCGACAACCGTAAAAACTACGGCGCGATCGTGCGTCCAATGTACTTCTGGAACGACGTGCACTCCACCTGGCTGGAAGCGGGTTACCAGCGCGTAGATTACGATCAGGGCGGTGATAACCACGGCTGGAAGCTGACTCTGTCGCAGAACATCGCGATTGGCATGGGCCCGGAATTCCGCCCAATGCTGCGCTTCTACGTGACCGGCGGCCAGGTTGATAACAAGCGTACCGCGAAGGTGAACGGAACGCAGGACGAGCAGCTGGATTCACTGAACTTCGGCGGGATGTTTGAAGCCTGGTTCTAAGTTAGCGTGAAAAACCCTCTCTCCCCTTTTACGGGGAGGGTGGGGGTGAGGGTTTGACTTTCGGGCCAACATACGCCCCTCACTCTCACCTTCTCCCTAAAGGGGGAGAGGGGGACCGTTTTTAGTTATGTGCCCTCTTTTCCCCTCACCCTAACCCTCTCCCCAAATGGGTGAGGGGACCGTTGAGTGCGGTGCTTTACTTCACAATACTTCAGCGGCACCGATATGCTCCCTCTCCCTTTTTAAGGGGGAGGTTTTTTATTTCTGCCCCAACCGCTTCGCCACGCGCTCCAGCTTCATCATCAACAGCAGCGTTATCGCCACCAGCACGATAGTCAGCGCCGCGCCATCGGCGATATTGCCGCGATCGGTCAGGCTAAAGATAGCCACCGGCAGCGTCGTCCAGCCCGGCGGGTAGATCATCATCGTCGCACCTAGCTCTCCCATCGATAGCGAAAGGCTCAGCGCCAACGCCGATACCATCCACGGCATCAGCAGCGGCAGCGTCACGTGGCGCAGGCGGTACCACGGCGAAGCACCGAGGCTTGAAGCGACATTTTCAATATCGGCAGACACCCGCGCCAGCCCGGTGGAAACGTTGCTGAAGGTGAACGCGGAGATCAGCACGAAGTGCGCCGCCAGCACAATCCACAGCGTGCCGTTCATCTGCAGCGGCCCCTGGCTGAAGGCCACCAGAATACCAAGCCCGACGGAAACCGAAGGGATCGCACTCGGCAAATAGAACAGCATACTCAGCCCCTTTTGCACCTTGCCGCTGTATTGGCGCAGCGCCAGTGCCGCCCAGACGCCGCACAGCAGCGCAAACAGGCTGGCGCAAAAGCCGATGATCAGGCTGGCGATCAGCGCATCCCACGCCGCGCCGCGAAAGGCATTCACAAAGTGGTTCAGCGTGAAGCCGCTCGGCAGAATGCCGTTCCACTGCTGGCTCAGGCTGGACATTAAAATCACCGCCAGCGGCAGGAAAAAGAAGACGCTGGCAAGCGCGGTGGCTACCGCGCCCGCTGCGACGCGCCCTTTGCGCGACCAAATCAACATGGTTAGCTCCTTACGCCCGTGCGCGTCGCCGCCAGGCGGTAGAGCGAGAACAGCCCCAGCGACAGCACAATGTTAATCAACGCAATCATGCAGGCGACGCTGTAGTCGGACTCCAGAATCGCTTTGCTGTAGACCATCATCGGCAGGGTATTGACGCCTTTCGCGCCAATAAACAACACGATGCCGAATTCGTTGGTGGTCAGCAGCAGACACAGGCTGCCGCCCGCCATCAGCGCGGGTAGCGCCGCCGGGAAGATCACCTGCGCAATCACCCGCAGCGGATGCGCGCCGAGAATACTGGCCGCCTCGAGCTGGCTTTTATCAATCTGGCGCAGCGCCGCCATCAGCGGGCGCATCACCAGCGGCGTGAAGACGGTGATCTCCGCCAGAATCACCCCCTGCATCGAATAGAGAAAATCCACTGGCGGTAACTCGAAGGCGAACAGTTGCATCAGCGTGCCGTTAAGCAGCCCCGCCGAGCCATAAATAAAGGTGAAGGCCAGGGTTATCAGGAAGGTGGGCAGCGCGATAAAGGTATCCACCACCCGGCCAATCAGTTCGCTGCCGGGAAACGGGATAAACACCAGAATTAACGACAGCACGCTGCCCAGCAGCAGGCAGCCTGCGGTGGCGGTCAGCGCAATTTGCAGGGTGTTCATCAGCGCGCTGACAAAGCGCCGGGATTCAACCACCTGCCAGAAGGTGTCCAGCCCGACGTTGCCGTTGGCGTCGCGTAGCGCCTGCTCAACAATCAGCGACAGCGGCCAGAAAAACAGTGTGGTCAGCACCAGCAGCGGCAACAGCAGCCACAGCAACGGGCGCAGATTGGGCAGCGGTTTGGTCTGAGTCAGAGAGAGCGACATCGTTATACCTCAATCAAAACCGCATCATCGGGCTCGAACCACAGCGTCAGCTTGTCGCCGGGCTTCGGTAGCGGGTCGACGTGCGTCAGCACAATACGCACTGCCTCACCGGCTACATCGCACAGCAGATGGGTGAGATCCCCCTGCCAGTGCACCGATTGCAGCGTGGCGTTAAAGCGGTTGCTGGCGGCAGAGCGCGGCGCCAGGCTCAGGTGCTGCGGGCGAATGCACAGCAGCTTGTTGTAACCGTGATGGCTACCCTGGCTAAAGGCGCGAACCACCGTGCCGCCGCAGCTCACGTCCACCAGCCCCGGCGCATTATTCATGCCCAGCGCGGTGGCGGAAAGAATATTGGCGCGCCCTAAAAACTCGGCGGCAAAGCGGTTCGGCGGATGACGGTACAGCGCACGGGTTTCGCCGTGGGCGATCATCGAGCCGTCTTTCATGATGCCGATTTTGTCCGCCAGAGTGAGCGCTTCGGTCTGGTCGTGGGTAACGTAGAGAATGGTCAGTTCCGGCAGTTCGCGGTGCAGGCGAGCTATCTCTTCCACCATGTTATGGCGAATCTGCGCATCCAGCGCCGAAAGCGGTTCATCCAGCAGCAGCACCCGTGGGCGCACGGCAATGGCGCGGGCAATGGCCACGCGCTGCTGCTGGCCGCCGGAGAGCTGGTGCGGATAACGGGTGGCATAGTCGCTCATGCCCACCGTTTTCAGCGCCTGAGTCACGCGCTCCTTAATCAGCGCCTTTGGCTGTTTTTGTGCCCGCAGGCCAAAGGCGACGTTATCTTCCACCTTCATATGTGGGAACAGCGCGTAGTTCTGCACCACCATCGCCAGCCCGCGTTTATAAGGCGGTAGCTGGGTCACATCCGTATCGCCGATGAGAATGCGACCGCCCGCAGGCTGGACAAAGCCCGCCACCGCGCGCAGCACCGTGGTTTTTCCGGAGCCGGAAGGGCCAATCAGCGCCAGCACTTCGCCGGGTTCAATCGTCAAAGAGAGCGGTTTAAGCACCACGTTGCCGTGATACGCCACCCGCAGCGAGTCGAGGACAATCCCCGAGGTCCCCTGCATTGCAGAGGCAGGAACGGCGGTCGTTTTCATCAGCATCAGGCTTACTCGCTATCGGTCACTTTATGCCAGCGGGAGATGTCGGCCGACAGCGAGACGGCCACGTCATCCCAGTTTGGCTGCCAGCTCTGCACACCCGCCATCGCCGCGGTTGCCGCTTTATAGTGTTCGTCACTCGGCGTCACGTCACTACGCACCGGCATCCCCCAGGAGAGCGCGCTGACGCTGGTTTGCGCCTCTTTGCTTAGCAGGAAGTTAATCAGCTTTTTGCCGTTTTCACTCTCCGGCGCGCCCTGGACTAAGCCAATCACGTACGGGATAGCCAGCGCGCTGCGCTCGCCTTTGTCGTTGGCCGGCCAGAAGATTTTCACGTTCGGGTTACGTTCCATCTGCGCGAGGTTCATCTGCAGGTCGCCGTTCGCCACATACAATTCGCCCTTATTGACCAGCGCGGTCAGCTTTCCGGTGGAGGCGGATGGCCCGACGTTGTTGGCCTGCAGCTTACCGAGGTAATCAAAACCGGCCTCTTTGCTGCCGAAACTGTGGAAGGCTTGCAGCATCACCGCCGTGCCATCAGCGGCCTGGCCTGGGGTGGAATACTGCAATTTGTTTTTGAACTGGCCGTCGAGCAGGCTCTGCCAGGTGGCCGGGGCGGTTTTCAGCACCTTACCGTTGTAGATAAAGCTCAGGTAGTTCTTCACCAGCGGCGAGTAGAAGTCGTTGGCATCCGGAATCGCGGTGGCGGCGTCGGTTTTAAAGCTCGCCAGCAGTTTTTCAGATGCGGCGCGCTGAATGAACGGCGGCGCGGTCACCAGCACGTCGGCCTGCGGGTTGGTGCGCTCTTTCGCCAGGCGCTCTACCACCACGCCGCCGCCGCCTTCAACGTAGCGTACGGTAATGCCGGTCGCTTTGGTGAACGCGTCGAACTGCGACTGATACCAGCTGTTGTCGCCGTCGTGCAGCCCGTCAATGGAGTAAACCGTGACCACCGATTCCGCCCATGACGGGGCGCTGGCGAGAGCAAAAACAGACAGCAGAGCAAGTCGGGAAAGTTTCATCGTTATAGCCTCATAGCGTGCGTTTTGTGTTTCTGGCCTATACCAGATTTGCTTTTTACGCTAAACGGCTTTTGTGACAATACGATGAAGGATTTGTTGAATGCCGGATGGCGCTGCGCTTATCCGGCCTACAGGACGGTGCAATTTGTAGGGGTGGTGCGGTTTGTAGGCCAGATAAGCACAGCGACGCCATCCGGCAAACGACGATTAGTGGGTATCCACCTCAATACGCAGGCTATCGTGACGCCAGTATTCGATATCCAGATCGAGCACGCGGCCGTGCTGATCGTAGTTAAGACGGCGCAGCAGCAGCGCCGGGCGCCCTTCCATCACTCCCAGCGCCTGCGCGGCCTGCGCCGGCATGGCGGTCGGGTAGAACGACAGATGCATGCTGGTATAGACAAGGTTGTAATGGGACTCGTACACCTCGGTCAGGCTGCCGTTGAGATCGTACTGCAACAGCTCCGGTACGCGGGCGGGCAGACAGTGGTTTTCGCTGTAGCACACCGCGCGACCGTCAGCGTAACGCAGACGGGTCAGCAGGTAGATCTGATCAAACGGCTGGAGCTGCAACGGCTCCATCGCCTCCACCGGCACGGTGGTCAGCACGCCGCTCAGCAGCGCGGTTTTCGGTTCGCGACCCTGCTCGCGGCACAGCTTGTGGAAGTTGGTGTTCTGGGTCGGGTCCAGCCACAGGCGTTCCGGCGTGACAAACCAGCCGCGACGGTCGGCGCGCCAGATAAGCCCGCTGGCCTCCAGCTGCGCCAGGCTTTCGCGAATGGTGATGCGCGTGGTGTTGAAGATCGCGCACAGTTCGCGTTCAGACGGCAGCTTATCGCCGCTTTTCAACGCACCGCTCTGGATGCGCGCCTGCAGCTGCGCCTTGATCAACAGGTACTGTGGGACATCGCCCGGAATCGCTTTCATAGTCACTCGCTGTCACGTTTCTCTGCCGCCATTATACAGACACAGATGAATTTTTTGTTGCAGAGCCATTTTCCCTTTGACCCTTTGCCGAAAAGATCGTCATGATAAATGCAAATCTGGTATAGACCAAAGGTAAATAACATGACTTCGCGTAACTATCTGCTGCTGACCCCCGGCCCACTGACCACCTCACGCACCGTGAAAGAAGCGATGCTGTTCGATAGCTGCACCTGGGACGATGATTACAATATCGGCGTGGTGGAATCTATCCGCCAGCAGCTGACCGCGCTGGCAACGGCTTCTGACGGCTACACCTCTGTGCTCCTGCAGGGCAGCGGCAGCTACGCCGTGGAAGCGGTGCTGGGCAGCGTGCTCAGCAAGCAGGATAAGGTGCTGATTGTCAGCAACGGTGCCTACGGCGCTCGCATGGTCGAAATGGCGGGAATGATGGATATCGCCCATCACGCCTACGACTGTGGCGAAGTGTCCCGCCCGAACGTGCAGGCGATCGAGCAGATCCTCAAGGACGACCCGGCGATCACCCATATCGCTATGGTGCATAGCGAAACCACCACCGGGATGCTCAACCCGATTGACGAGGTCGGCGTGCTGGCCCGTCAGTACGGTAAAAGCTACATTGTGGACGCGATGAGCAGCTTCGGCGGTATTCCGATGGATATTGCCGAGTTGAATATCGATTTCCTGATCAGCTCCGCCAACAAATGCATTCAGGGTGTGCCGGGCTTTGCCTTCGTGATTGCCCGCACAGATAAACTTGCCCCGTGCAAAGGCCGTTCCCGCTCGCTGTCGCTGGATCTCTACGCCCAGTGGCGCTGCATGGAAGATAACCACGGCAAATGGCGCTTCACCTCGCCAACCCATACCGTGCTGGCGTTTGCTCAGGCGCTGAAGGAGCTGGCGGAAGAAGGCGGCGTGGCGGCGCGTTATCAGCGCTATCAGCAAAACCAGCGCAGCCTGGTCGCCGGTATGCGCGAACTGGGCTTTACCACCCTGCTGGACGACGCGCTGCATTCGCCGATCATCACCGCGTTTTATTCTCCAGAAGACCCGCAGTACCGCTTTAAAGAATTTTATAGCCGCCTGAAAGATCAGGGGTTTGTTATCTATCCGGGCAAGGTGTCAAAGAGCGACTGCTTCCGAATCGGCAACATCGGCGAGGTGTACGACACCGATATCGCCGCCCTGCTGACCGCCGTTCGCCATGCCATGTACTGGACGAAATAAGGAGCCATCATGAACCGTATTAACGCCGTTATTCTCGATTGGGCGGGCACTACCGTCGATTTTGGCTCCTTCGCGCCGACGCAGATTTTTGTCGAGGCTTTTCGTCGCGCATTTGGCGTGGAGATAACCCTCGCCGAAGCACGCGTGCCGATGGGGCTTGGCAAGTGGCAGCATATTGAAGCGCTGGGCAAACTGCCGTCCGTGGATGCCCGCTGGAAGGCGAAGTTTGGCCGCGCCATGAACGCGGCGGATATCGATGAGATTTACGCCACCTTTATGCCGCTGCAAATTGCCAAAGTTGTCGATTTTTCCGCGCCGATCGCCGGGGTTATCGACACGATGACGGCCCTGCGTAACGCGGGAATTAAGATAGGCTCCTGCTCCGGCTACCCGCGTGCGGTGATGGAACGCCTGGTGCCTGCCGCCGCCGAACATGGCTACGCGCCGGATTGCTGGGTCGCCACCGACGATCTCGCCGCGGGCGGGCGTCCGGGGCCGTGGATGGCGCTGCAAAACGTGATTACGCTCGGTATCGATGCGGTCAGCCACTGCGTGAAGGTGGACGATGCCGCGCCGGGCATTACCGAAGGGCTGAATGCCGGGATGTGGACCGTGGGGCTGGCGGTGTCGGGCAATGAGTTCGGGGCGACGTGGGAGGAGTATCAGGCGATGAGCGTTACAGAGATTGCCACCCGCCGCGAGCACGCCGCCAGCAAACTGTTTGCCGCCGGGGCGCACTATGTGGTGGATTCGCTGGCGGATTTACCGGGGGTGATTGCCGAGCTTAATGCGCGTCTGGCGAAGGGCGAGCGTCCGTAACAGGTAACATCGGCGCCGTTCCCGGCGGCGCTTCGCTTGGCCGGGCTACACGGATATCCGACAACGGATTAATCCCGTATCCCGGACGAGACATTTATGCCGACCCCGGGGAGGCTCCCGTGCCATTCCCCAGTGGCGCTTCGCTTGGCCGGGCTACAAGATTATTCAACAGATTCGTAGGCCGGATAAGGCGTTTACGCCGCCATCCGGCAACAACGCTATCGAATCCGCACCTTCGCCGTCACCAGCAGCGCAGTCAGTAGCATCAACGCCCCGGAGAGCATCAGCGGCGACGTCAGCCCCAGACGGTCCAGCGCTAAACCGCCAATGGCCGCACCGCAGGTATTCGCCAACTGGATAACCGCCACCTGAATCGAACCGGCCTTCTCCGCCTGGTCGGCCAGCGAGCGGGTGATCCACGTTGACCAGCCCACCGGCACCAGCGCGAACGCCAGCCCCCAGATAATGGCAATACCTGCCGCTACGGTCTTTTCGCTTCCCCACAGCGCCAGCACCAGCGCGCTTATCGCCAGAATCAGCGGCGCACCGGCCAGCGCCAGTTTGACCGAACGCTTCAGAATCACCGCCGAGAATGAGGTGCCGACAAAGCTGGCAATGCCGAAGCTCAGCAGCACCAGCGTCAGGCCGTCGACGTCAAAGCCCGCCAGGTTCATATAGATTGGGCGAATATAAGTGAAGAAGGCGAACTGCCCGGCAAAGGACATAAAGATGGCAATCATCCCCGCCATCACCCCGGGACGCTTCAGCAGGCTAAACATATTCTGCTTGTGGTGCGCCGGTTCCCCCGGCAGTGACGGCAGCGCTTTCACCACCCAAAAGATGCACAGCACGCCCATTACCGCCGCCGCGTTAAACACGTTGCGCCAGCCAATAATACCGCCCAGGAAGCTGCCCAGCGGCGCAGCAATCACCAGCGCGATAGAGACCGCGCCAAAGATAACCGACAGCGCTTTCGGCACCGTCCGCGCCGGTACCAGGCGCATTGTCAGCGAGGCCGACATCGCCCAGAAGCCGCCCAGCGCCAGCCCCAGACAGGCGCGGCCCATCAGCAGCAGAGTAAACGAGTTGGCAAACGACACCAGCAGGCAGGAGAGCGTTAGCAAAATAGAGAACAAAATCACCACGTAGCGGCGATCGAGGCTACCGATAATCTGGGTAACAAACAGGCTGGAGAACATGGCGACAAACGCCGTTACGGTGACCGACTGACCGGCGACACCTTCTGAAATGCCCAGATCTTCCGCCATCGGGGTCAGCAGGCTGACCGGTAAAAATTCCACGGTAATCAGGCAAGCCACACAAAACGCCACGGCAAAAACCGCCGACCAGTTCGGCCGCAGAACGCCCTCTGTGCGGGGCTTCTCTTCACTATGCTCACTCATTTCTTGTTACCTGCGCGGTGTTTTTGCTGAAAGGGTGCGCAGTGTAACATTTTAAGTGTGATGGATTTAACGTTTTGGCAACGGTTAAAGATGAAACGCGATCTTCTTTCCCGTTGGCAGCGTGACATCAATGCTTATCTCACCGCCGAGTGCCGCGACGTAACGCCTTAGCGTCGACAAGCGTGGATCGTTCTCCGCCTGCTCCATCTTCGCAACGGTGGGTTGTTTTACGCCCATTGCGGCAGCCAACTCCGTCTGCGAAAGATTGAGCTCTTCGCGCAACATGCTTAACGTGACGGTCTGGCGTAACGCTTCGACTTTCTCAGCGATTCGCGCCTGACTTTCCGGGCTCTGTTTAGCCATTAACTCTTTAAGGGTCGCCATCATCATTCCTTACTTGTTCAGGTGCTTACGATACTCATCATCAGCAAGTTTGATCATCTCTTCATAAAACCGTCTTTCGTTTAATCCTGTTTTATCTCCTGCGCATAACACGATGGCGCGGCGAGAAGGATCAAACGCAAAAAAGGCGCGAATGGGATTTCCCTGATGCTGTACACGAAGCTCCTTCATATTAGAAAAAGCGGAGCCATTAACCGTATCCGCAAAGGGGCGCGACAGCTGCGGCCCGTACTCGGATAAAATCACCATCGCAGCAAGCACATCTTCCCTCAACGCTTCGGTCTGTTCCTCAAACCAACTGTCGAAAACATCCGTTGTTTCCACCGACCACATCTGCGATCCCTCATAGCTAATAAGCTATCAACAAATTATAGCTTATTGGCTATATAAGCAAGGAATTCCCTTCCCAGCAACAACATCGTTGCATAACATTTTGCGAAGCGACTTGAGCATTGAGAAATATCGCTTTGTTCCCGCGTACAAAAATATCGGCTCACACATAGCATTGCACCAAGTGCTATACTTTCAATGACAGGACGTCATACCGATGCGAATCTTCAAAACCAAATGGTTCAATAGGGAAGCAAAATCCCACGCGATAAAAGACGATGAGCGAAGCGATTAAAGCCGTGCTTCTGGGAAAAGCGGATAATCTCGGCGGCGGAGTTTATAAAAAACGTCTCAATCAGAATCGGGATCGTGCAATCGTTCTGGCGAAAGGCGGAGAACACTGGTTTTACACATTCCTGTACGCCAAGCAGGATATGGCAAATATCAGCTATCGAGAATTGGCGGGGTTTCGTGAGTTGGCAAAACACTACGCTTGCCTCACCGCCCCTCAAATAACCGCATTAATTCACAGCAAAGAACTGATCGAGGTACTCCATGACGGCAAAAACTAAATTCAAAAGCCCTGCCTTCGAAGCCATTCATAGCGCAGCCTCTGGGTTATTTAGTGTGGATGCCATCCCTCAGGAAACCATGCGCAGCTTTGATACGGCCTGCTTGAGCTGCGTAAAAGACCTGCAACCGCTTGAAATAAAAGCATTGCGGGAAGAACTTAACGTCAGCCAACCCGTTTTCGCCCATTACCTGAATACCAGTGTTTCCACCGTGCAAAAGTGGGAAACCGGCGCTAAGCGCCCGAGCGGGATGTCGCTGAAGCTGCTGAGCGTTGTGCAAAAACACGGTTTGAAAGTCTTGATGTAATGAGTGTGCCGGATGGCGGCTTCGCCTTATCCGGCCTACGGTCGGCAGTTTTTGTAGGCCGGATAAGCGTAGCGCCATCCGGCGGCCACAAACTCACTCCCCGCGCGCCGATCTCACCAGCCCGGTGATCCACTCCTGATGGCCGTTAATCATTGGGTTCGGTACGGTGCGCGCCAGTTCCTGCGCCGGGACGCCGATCTGCGATTCCTGGGTCAGGATGCGCACGCGGTTGCCGGGCAGGTCTTCGAACAGCCAGGCGTGGATAACATCCAGACGGGTCGTCGCATCGCCTTCCGCCCAGCCGTGCCAGGCAACACGTGCGGCTTCGCCGTCGACCGGTGGGACGTATTCGGTAATCTGCGCTTCAATCGGGAAGCCGAAGGTCGAGAAACGGAAGCGGGCGTTGGCGCTGAGCATCGGGCCGCTGCCGTCGTGGAAATGAATATCCGCTACGTTGCTGTAGTAGGTTGGCCACAGCGTAGTGTCGTCAAGCTGCGCCCAAATCTGTTTGGCGGTCAGGCCGCTGACGATGATTTCGTTAGAGGCGAAGTTGTCGGTGGTACCCGGCAGATAGCCTTCCGGCCAGACGATTGCGCTTTGCTGCATAGACTGTTTCATGATGAACCTCGTGAGTAATGGTGTTGACGAGGTAAATCATGCGCTCGGGAGTGATATAAATATAATCATCAATATTGATAAATAACATCACCAAGCGTGATATCAATGCAGCCAGTGCACGCCGTTTTCATCATGGAACAGCGCGTTATAGCGGTACTGGAAGGCATTCAGTTCGCTGATTTCCGGCTCCAGCTCACGCAGGAAGCTCAGCGCCAGACGAATCTGCGCGTCGGTAATCGGCGCCGCCAGGCGCGCTTTTTGCAGCCGTCGGTGCCAGTTCAGCATGTTCACTTCACTGCCGTCGACAATGCACACCTGCCAGATCAGCAGCATCTGCGCCGCGTTCTGTAAATGCGCTTCGTTCGGCCGCTCCAGATAGCGTAAATACGCTTCGCCCTGCGCTTTCCCTAGCTGGTCTACCATCGACTCTACCGGCTCCGGCGTAATGCCGAGCCGTTCACTAAGACGGCGAATCGCCCGTCGGGAACTTGAGGTCAGGATCCGAAATCCTACAACAAACACCACCACCAGAGTGGCCAGAATCAACCAGATCATGCACGCTCTCACCTTAGCTAAACCCCGACATGATAATGGGATTTTGCGCCCTGTCGATAATCGAACATGCCATAATGTGCGTTACCTCCCTGAAGGAAGCCGCCGATGAAACCGGATCTCAGAACCCTCGACCTCAACCTGCTGAAAACGCTGGATGCGCTGCTCGATGAACGCAGCGTGACGCGAGCGGCCGCGCGGCTGTCGCTGACCCAGCCCGCCGTCAGCGGCATGTTGACCCGGCTGCGTGACAATTTTGGCGATCCGCTGTTTATCCGCGCTCCGCACGGTATGGTACCGACGCTGCGCGCCCAGCAGTTGGCGCCGGTGGTCAAACAGATCCTGAACGATATCAACACCCTGCTACAACCCGCACAGTTCGACCCGCTCACCGCCGACTTCACCTTCACCCTCGCCGCCACCGACTATGCGCTGAAAGCGGTGGTGGTGCCGTTTATCGCCGCGCTGAAGGTGCGTGCGCCGACGATTCGCGTCCGGGTGATCCCCGTTGAGCCGGAGCGGCTCACCGCGCAGTTCGAGCAGGGAAAAATCGACCTCGCGCTACTGACTCCCAGTACCACGCCGGGCGACCTGCACAGCCGCACGCTGTACGAGGAGCGCTACGTCTGCATGCTGCGCGCCGACCATCCCGATGCCCGCACGCCGCTGAGCCTCGACCGCTTCTGCGCGCTGGAGCATATTCTGGTCTCTTACGAGGGCGAAAGTTTCTGGGGAGTGACCGATGATGCGCTGGCAAAAGTGGGCCGTAAACGTCGGGTCGGGCTATCGGTGAGCAGCTTCCTGGTACTGCCGGAAGTGCTGGCCGTCAGCGACATGATTGCCGTGGTGCCGAGCCGCCTTGCCAGCGCTCACGCGTCAATCTGCGTGCAGGAGCCGCCGGTGGCGATTCACGGTTTTACCAAAAGTATGGCCTGGCACGAGCGTAATCATCGCGATCCAGCGCAGCAGTGGCTGCGCGAGTTGCTGCATGAGACCAGCCAACAGGCCTAAAGAACGTGTTCCGTCGTAGGCCGGATAAGCGAAGCGCCATCCGGCAGATTGCCGCATATTGCCGGATGGCGCTTCGCTTATCCGGCCTACCGTTCTCCAGACCACAGGTATAAAAAAGCCCGGTGCAGAACCGGGCAAAGAAGTTACCAAACACACTTACGCCATTTTTAACTGCTGAATCTTTTTCTCACGGCGAATTTTACGTTCTTCAAACACGGCGACGATAGCCATCAGGCAGATACAGCCGATAGCGGCGGTATCCAGCGCGGCAAAGGTGCCTGCCCAGCCGGTGAGGCCGAAGATTGGCGTGCCGTCGGCAATCATCCCCAGGCCCAGCTTGGCAAAGCTGTCGCCAATCAGGTAAGCGAAGGTGCCTTTAATCCCATCGGCGGCGCCGATGGCTTTTTTCGGTACGAAGCCAACCGCTGCCACGCCAATCAACAGCTGTGGGCCGAAGACCAGGAAGCCGAGGGCGAACAGCGAGGCCAGATAAACGTACTGGTTACTGGCATGCTGATAAACGCCCAGCGTCGCAATGATTAAGGCCAGCGCCACGCACGCCACCAGCGCACGACGGCCGTTGGCGAGGTCGGAGAGCCAGCCCCACAGCAGGGTGCCCACCAGCGCGCCAACTTCAAACAGGGTAAAGCCCTGAATCGCCACCTCTTTAGAGAGCTTCAGCTCCTGGAAAGCGTAGACCGTAGACCACTGGTCGATACCGATACGCACCACGTACAGGAAGATGTTGGAAAAGCACAGCAGCCAGATAACTTTGTTTTTCAGCACGTACTCAACAAAGATCTGCCACTTGGTCATGTCGTTGTCTTCGGTCTCTTTGTCCTCTTCACTGATCTCTTCACCGAACAGCTCTTCCGCTTTGCCGAGGCCATAAGATTCCGGGGAGTCGCTACCAAAACGCAGGCCGATAAAGCCCACAATCAGCGCGATGATCGACGGGAAGATAAACATACCGATAACGTGACCGTCGAACAGGACGTTAGCCCCGAACAGCGCTACGCCTGCGGCACCCGCACCGCCGAGGTTATGAGAGATATTCCACATGCCGAGGTAGGAACCGCGCTTGCGGCGAGGCGTCCACTTGGTGATGGTCGAATAGCTGCACGAGCCGCCGGTACTCTGGAAGAAGCCGCTCAGGCCGTAGAAGGCGATCATCAGGAACAGGCTGGTTGAGCCCGGCCCCATGCTGGCGCTGAAGCCGAGCATACAGATAGCGGAGAGGATCAGCATCAGCGGCAGGAACTGCTTGGTGTTCTTGCCGTCGGCATAGTAGGAGACCAGCGTTTTACCCACGCCGTAGGTGATGGAGAAGCCGAGGCCAATCATCCCGAGCTGGGTCATGCTCAGCCCGTAGGTGGAGATCATGTCGTTCTGCGCGATGTTAAAGTTCTTACGAATCAGATACATCGTCAGGTAGCCGATAAAGACCACCAGATAAGACTGCATGAACGGTTTGAACCACATTTTGCGCCGCACGTCGAGCGGCAGATCCAGGGTCGGCTTGCGCACCTGGTTTAAGAAGGCCAGCATGGGTATCTCCTGATTTTTATACCTGCGTGATAGCCGGTATTGTAAAAATCAGCGGCGCATCTGGCCTGAGACAGCGTCCAGGTGAAACCGGGAAAATTTCTTAGTTTTAGGGCATTCGTCTTAGAAAGGTGAAGCGGGTCACGCTTCTCGCGGCGCCTGGGCGTTTAAGAACGGCAGCAGCAGCAGCGCCGAGATGCCCGCCGCGATGGCAATCACCACGAAAAAGCCCGTCCAGTGCCACACTTCCATCACCTTCGCCAGCGGCCAGCCGGAGAGCGACGCGCCGAGGTAAGCAAACAGCCCGACGAAGCCGGTGGCCGCGCCCGCCGCCTCTTTGTGCGAGCACTCCGCCGCCGCCATGCCGATGAGCATCTGCGGGCCGAAGACGAAGAACCCGGTGGTGAAGAAGCACGCCGCCTGCATCACGTAGCTGGCGAACGGCATCAGCCACAGCGAGCCGACCGAGAGTAAAATCCCGGCGGCGAAAATCAGGTTCATCGGCCCACGGTTGCCGTTAAACAGCTTGTCCGAGCCCCAGCCCGCCACCAGCGCGCCGATAAACCCGCCCAGCTCAAACATGGTTACCGCCGTGTTCGCCGTCACCAGATCGACGCCCAGCGTCTCGGACATGTACAGGTTGCCCCAGTCGTTGATTGCCGCGCGAACCACGTACACCAGCACATAGCACAGCGACAGCAGCCAGATGTACGGGTTGAGCAGCACGTAGCGGGTGAAGATCGCTTTGCGCGTCAGCCCGGCGCCTTCCTGCTGTTGGGCAATCTCCAGCTCGTCGTGCCGCCAGTCGCCAATCGGCGGCAGACCAATCGCCTGCGGCCTGTCGCGCAGCCGCCAGAAGAGGAACAGGCCGACCACAATCGCCATGGTTCCAGCGATGGTCATCCCCGCGCGCCAGCCGTAATGCAGCGCTGCCGCTCCCATCACGATAGGGATCAGCGCACCACCGACGTTGTGCGCGGTATTCCAGATGGCCCACCAGCCGCCGCGCTCGTTGCGCGAGTACCAGGCGGTGAGCAAGCGGGCGCAGACCGGCGCGCCCCAGCCCTGGAAGAAGGCGTTCAGCGCCCACAGCAGAGCAAAGGCCCACAGCGAGGTGGAGAAACCGAACAGGATATTGACCACCCCGGTGGCAATCAGCCCGATGCCCATAAAATAGCGGGCGTTGGAGCGGTCGCTGACGATGCCGGAGATAAACTTCGACAGCCCATAGGTGATGTAAAACAGCGTCGCCAGCAGGCCGATATCGCTACGGGTCAGCACGCCGGTGGTGAGAATTTCCGGCACCGCGGCGTTGAAGCTTTTGCGGGTAAAGTAAAACAGCGCGTAGCCAAGCCAGATGGTCAGCAGGATATGCCGCCGCCAGTAGCGGTATTGCGCATCCACCTCCTGCTTGTCGGTGATGCGCGGGGCGTTATCTGGGGCCTTGAGAAATTGAAACATCGCCGTTCCTTACACGTAGCGCAGAGGCAAAGAGACGCTGACCCGCGTGCCGTGCATGCAGGAGATAGTGAGCGAACCGCCGAGCGCGGCCACACGCTCGCGCATGCCGGTGAGGCCAAAGCCCTGTTGATTCGAGCCCGGCGGCAGGCCGCTGCCGTCATCTTCCATCACCAGCATCAGCCGTTCATCCTGTTGCCAGCCCTGTAGCGTCACCGCGCTGGCGTTGGCGTGCTTCACAATGTTGTTGAGCCCTTCCTGGCAGACGCGGAACAGCGTCACTCGCTGGCTTTCACTCAGCGTTGACTCATCAATTCTCCAGTCGAGGTGGCTGACGATGCCACGGCTTTCCAGCTCCATTTCGCGCATCAGCGAACGGATGGCCTGCTCCAGCGAGAGGTCATCCAAATGGCGCGGACGCAGCCGCCCCAGCAGGCGGCGCACGGCATCGTAAACGCCCAGCGAAAGCTGCTCGATGTGCGCCCCGCTCTGCTTCACGCCCGCGTTCTCCGGGGCCAGACGTTGTACGATCCCGGCCTGAGTGCGGATGGCGGTGATGGTCTGGCCGATGTCGTCATGCAGCTCGCGCGCCACGTCGCGGCGCACGCTCTCTTCGGTCTCCAGCAGGCGCTCCGCCAGCCGGTGGTTGCGCGCCAGTTCGTTTTGCAGCGACTGGTTAAGCTCACGCAGCCGCTGAATGCCCGCACCAAGCAGCAGCCCGGTCAGGCTTTGCGCCAGCAGCGAGAGCAGTAAATCAACGGGGTGATCGTGCCAGGTCTGGCTGGCAATAAGGGCGATGGCGTTCATCAGGGTCGCAATCAGCGCCCCCTGCCAGCCGTAGTGCCAGGCCAGCGCGATAATTGGTAATGCGAGGCAGAACGGGGTAAAGCGCGACAGTTCTGCGGGCAAGCCGAGCTGTAGCCATAGACTGACGGTAAACAGCAGCAGATACCAGACCAGATGCCGCCCGCGCCAGTTTACCGGCTGCGACACCAGCGCCGGGCCGAGCGGCAGCCAGGTGGTGCTGGTGAGGTAGTGCCAGAACACGAGGCAGATAGGGGCCAGCGTCAGCCCGCCGGTTAAGGTCAGCAGTAAGGCATTAAGCGCCGCCTCCCCCTGCCACAGCCAGGGTAAAGATTGCAGCAGCGCCGCCGCGGTGAGCGCCGCGCCCTGGAGCAGCAACGTGCGCCAGTCGCGCTGATGGCGATAGCGGGAGATCAGCGCCACCGGCAGCAGCGTCAGTGCGCTTCCGGTCATCAATAATAACGCGTGGTCCAGCGCCACTTCCTGCGCCAGCCAGTAAATTAGCAGCCACTCTGCGCCTATCAGCACCGGCCAGTAGCCGCGCGGGCATTGCAGCATTAGCCCCAGACGCAGACCGAACGGGAACAGCAGCACCGCCAGCTCCGGGCGCTCCACAAGGTGCAGGCTGATACTCCACAGGCAGAACCACGCGGCGGAGAAGATAAAGAAACAGGCGACAACGGTAATGCACCGCGAAAAGAGGGTATTCATCACCAGCCGTCAAACATGCGGCGCGCCAGCTCTACGTCGTTGCTGACGCCCAGCTTTTCCATCAGGTTAGCGCGGTGAACGTGTACCGTTTTCGGCGACAGCCCCAGCTCGGCGGCAATCTCTTTTACCGCCATCCCCTGCGCCAGCTTTTCCGCCACCTGGCGTTCGCGTTTGGTCAACGGGTCCTGACGGCCTGCCGCCAGCTTGACGGCGATATCCGGCGTTAAATAGCAGCCGCCGGTCGCCACGGTGTGTACCGCGGCAATCAGTTCGTCTGGGCTACAGCGTTTGGAGAGAAACCCGCGCGCGCCCGCGTTCAGCGCTTGTTCGACCAGCGCCGGGCTGTCGTGGACGGAGAGCATGATAATCGCCATGCCTTTCGGCAGCTGGCTCAGCAGTTCAAGGCCGGAGATGTCCGGCATCGAGATATCGCAAATGCAGACCTGCGCCCCGCGCCCCGGTAGCCCCGCTAGCGCCTCGCGACCGGAACCAAACTCGGCGACCACCTGCAAATCTGGCTCAAGGCCGAGCAGTTGGGCAAAGCCAGAGCGAACGATAGTGTGGTCGTCGATAAGGGCTACGGTGATCATGGGTTTGTCCTGGAGCTGGGAAACGCCTGATGGCGCTGCGCTTATCAGGCCTACAAGAAGGTAGGCCGGATAAGGCGTTTACGCCGCCATCCGGCAAAGGCGCTTACCTTAACGATAAGCGCCCTGGTGTTCAAGTCTTGAGCGGACTACTCGAAGAAGACGCTTATCTTGTTGAACATCGACGGGTCGGACTGGTTGCGGGTCACTTTTACCACATCTTCCAGCTTGTCTATCTGGCTTATCATCTGCTCTAGTCGCTGATCGTCGTTGACCAATAGCCAGATGCGACTCTTATCGCTGTCATGAATCGGTAGACAGAGAATGCCTTCCACGTTGAATGCGCGACGGGCAAAAAGCCCGCAGACGTGGGTCATTACGCCCGGGTGGTTGCGCACGGTGAGTTCCAGAATAACGTTGTCATGAGTCTGTTGTTGCATGGCTTATTCCCCCACCATTTCGGTATTTGCCGCACCCGGCGGCACCATCGGATACACTTTTTCTTCTGCGTCGATACGCACGTGAATCAACGCCGGGCCCGGACGATTGATAATCGCCTGCAGCGCCGCCTGCGGGTCTGCTTCACTGTTTAAATCGCAGGTATCGAGGCCGAAGCCGGCGGCAATCTGCATAAAGTTAATCATGCCAGGATAGGTGGCAGCAAATACGCCCTGTTTGTAGAACAGGCTCTGCTGCTGGTGCACCAGCCCCAGCGCTTCGTTGTTCATCAGGATGATTTTCACGTCCAGCTGGTTTTCCGCCGCCGTCGCCATCTCCTGAATATTCATCATCAGGCTGCCGTCGCCGGAGAAGCACAGAATTTTTTTGTCCGGGTTCGCCAGCGCCGCGCCGATAGCCGCAGGCAGGCCAAAGCCCATGGTGCCGAGGCCGCCGGAGGTCAGCCACTGGCGAGGACGGTTCAGCGGGTAAGCCTGCGCCGTCCACATCTGATGCTGACCAACGTCGGTAGTGATAATGGCATTGTCGTCTACGCAGGCGGCAACGGCGTTGATCAGGCCGTAATGGCTGAGCGGGTCGCCCGCTTCAGGGATGGCGCCTGGGAACTCTTGTTGCAGCTCGGCCACTTTGCCGCGCCATTCGTCGCGCGGCTGGGCGTCAATTTGCGGCAGCAGCTGGGCCAGCACGTCGTCTACGTCCGCCTGAATCGCCACGTGAGCCTGTTTGATTTTACCCAGTTCGGCGCGGTCGATATCGACGTGGATAATCTTCGCATTCGGGCAGAACTCCGCCACTTTACCGGTCGCCCGGTCATCAAAACGTGCCCCTAAAACCACCAGTAAATCAGACTGTTGCAAGATGAAGTTGGTGCTGCGCGCGCCGTGCATCCCCAGCATGCCTAACGACAGCGGGTGCGCTTTTGGCAGCATGCCCAGCGCCATCAGGGTCATGGTGGTTGGCAGGTTGGCTTTTTCCGCCAACTCGCGTACGCGCTCCGGGGCATTGATCACGCCGCCGCCCAGATAGAGCACCGGGCGCTGCGCGGCGTTGATCATCGCTGCCGCCTCGCTCACGCTCTCCGCGCTGAATTCCGGCGTTGCCGCGCGACCGCCGGGTTCCGGCAGTTCGCTGATCTCGATTTCCGCAGTCTGAACGTCCTTAGGAATGTCTATCCACACCGGGCCTGGGCGGCCTGACTGGGCAATCCGGAAAGCATCAGCAATAACCTGAGGTAATTCATTGATGTTGCGGACTAAATAGTTGTGTTTAGTGATGGGGATAGAGATACCGTAGGTGTCGACTTCCTGGAACGCGTCGGTGCCGATTAACGACGAGGCCACCTGGCCGGTGATACACACCAGCGGAATAGAGTCGAGGCGCGCGTCGGCAATGGCGGTCACCAGGTTGGTCGCGCCCGGCCCGCTACAGGCCATGCACACCGCCGGTTTGCCGTGGGTTCGCGCCATGCCCTGAGCGATAAAGCCTGCGCCCTGCTCGTGTCGCGCCAGAATATGGCGGATTTGCGTGCTCTGGCTTAAGGCGTCGTACAGCGGAAGCACCGTGCCGCCGGGGATGCCGGTCACCATGGTGATACCCTGACGTTCCAGTAAATGAACGATTAATTGCGCGCCGGTAAAACGCGTGGTCTGTGATGTTGTGCCCGAAATTGCCATGCTCCAGTCCTTTCAACTAGGCCGACTATCCGGAGGGGGCTAGAAACTAAAAACCCCGCCCGGTTTGCGCCGGCGGGGTTTGGAATCGTGTGTGTTCCTGACCCTACGGCGCATTGCCGACGACCACCACCACACGCACGACGACCACCGCGGCTGGTAGCGCGGTTTTTAGTAGGGTCGAAGTCAGCATTGATGGGGTCATTAAGGGTCTTCTCTCAATTCGTTTAGTGAATTTATACAAACACAGCTTTTTTCTGCTGACAATGGAAATATTTTCATCTGCGCAAAAATGCGTCAAAGATCACGTTTCCGCGCAAAGGGGATTCTGCCGATCTGTCCTGTTTTCGCCCTATTTCTGGCCTTGGTCGCCGTCGGTCAGTTGTGTTAAATTTTGGTGAAATAACCCCAGGCAACGTATTCTCATGACGCTTTCTGTTTTCTGCATTTTGCTGTTTGCCGCCCTTTTACACGCCAGCTGGAACGCCATCGTTAAGGCGGGAAACGATAAACTCTATTCGGCTATCGGCGTCACTGGCTCCGCCGCGCTTATCGCGCTACTGCTGTTGCCCTTTGCGCCCGCTCCCTCGGCTGCCAGCGTGCCGTTTATGGTAGCTTCCACCGTATTGCAGGTGATCTACACCGTACTGGTAGCGAAGACCTATCAGATTTCTGATATGAGCCAGACTTACCCGCTGATGCGCGGTACCGCACCGCTGCTGGTCGCCATCATTAGCGTGCTGTTTCTGGGCGATCATCTTTCAACGCTGGCCTGGGGTGGCATTGCGGTCATCTGTACGGCGATCCTGGGAATGGCGTTCAATGGCCGAGGGGGTTCGCAGCGCGGTGTGATGTTAGCGCTGCTGAACGCCTGGATTATTGCCGGTTATACCCTGATCGACGGTACCGGCGTGCGCCTTTCTGACACCGCGCTGGGATATACGCTGTGGTCGTTTTTCCTCAACGGTTCCAGCCTGCTGTGCTGGGCGATGATCGCCCGCCGTCGCGAAGCATCGCGCTATCTGATGCAGCACTGGAAAAAAGGCCTGATGGGCGGCATGGGGACGATGGGCTCCTACGGCCTGGCGCTGTGGGCGATGACCCAGGCCCCGCTGGCGGTGGTGGCCGCACTGCGTGAAAGCTCGATTCTGTTCGGCGCGCTGATCGCCTGGCTGCTGCTCAAAGAACGGGTCGCCGGGCTGCGCCTGGTAGCTGCTGGCGGTATCGCTGCGGGTGCCATTTTGCTACGCCTCTCCTGACGAAACTGGCAACTATTGTTGCCGTTTACGTGTATAAATCCTGCCTGCATCACACATTTCATTTACATGACATGTGATTAAATCGCCACCTCATTGTGGTAGATTCCTCTCGCTTTTAGCGCAATTCCTGGACATTTATTCTTATAAACCCAATTTTTATAAAGTTATCAGCGAAATGAAAAGAGATAGAAACGTCAATATCCTGGTGATGCTGGTGTTGCTCGTCGCCGTCGGTCAGATGGCGCAAACCATTTATATTCCTGCAATTGCGCAGATGGCGAACGACCTCAACGTTCGCGAAGGGGCGGTGCAAAGCGTGATGGCGGCCTATCTGCTGACCTATGGCGTTTCGCAGCTGTTCTACGGCCCGCTTTCCGACCGCGTAGGCCGTCGCCCGGTGATCCTCGTCGGGATGTCGATTTTTATGCTGGCGACGCTGGTGGCCATCACCACGCACAGCCTGACAGTGCTCATTGCCGCCAGCGCGATGCAGGGGATGGGGACCGGCGTAGGCGGCGTGATGGCGCGAACCTTGCCGCGTGATCTGTATGAGGGCAGCCAGCTTCGACATGCCAACAGTCTGTTAAACATGGGGATTCTTGTCAGCCCGCTGCTGGCGCCGCTGATTGGCGGCGTGCTGGAGACGCTCATCAACTGGCGTGCCTGTTACGGTTTCCTGCTGGTGCTTTGCGCTGGCGTCACCTTCAGCATGGCCCGCTGGATGCCGGAAACGCGCCCGACCGGCGCACCGAAAACCCGGCTTATCAGCAACTACAAAACGCTGTTCGGCAACAGTGGCTTTAACTGCTACCTGCTGATGTTGATTGGCGGCCTGGCCGGTATCGCGGTGTTTGAAGCCAGCTCCGGCGTGCTGATGGGCGGCGTGCTGGGCTTAAGCAGCATGACGGTCAGTATCCTGTTTATTCTGCCGATTCCGGCGGCGTTCTTTGGCGCCTGGTTTGCCGGGCGGCCAAAAAAACGTTTCCCGACGCTAATGTGGCAGTCGGTGGTGTGCTGTCTGGCGGCAGGCGTGATGATGTGGATACCTGGCCTGTTCGGCGTCATGAATATCTGGACGCTGCTGGTGCCTGCGGCGCTGTTCTTCTTCGGCGCGGGGATGCTGTTCCCGCTGGCGACCAGCGGCGCGATGGAGCCCTTCCCGTTCCTCGCCGGTACCGCTGGGGCGCTGGTTGGCGGCCTGCAGAACATTGGTTCCGGCGTGCTCGCCTGGCTGTCGGCAATGATGCCGCAAACCGGGCAGGCCAGCATCGGGCTATTGATGACACTGATGGGGCTGCTGATTTTCCTCTGCTGGCTGCCGCTGGCGTCGCGCTTCGCGCATCAGAGTCAGGCGGTGTAATCAGGACCGGTTTTCTCGCTCTCCCCTATGGGGAAAGGGGACCATTCGCGGTCGTTTTTATATTTGCCGCCTGGTTAACCTGCTCCTGAAGCCAACCAATAAACGCCTCAATTTTCGGCCACTGCCTGCCGGGCAGCGTGGTGACGTAATAATGCTGATGACATTTCAGCGCCTTATCACCAAAGGGAGCCACCAGCTCCCCGCTGTCGAGGCGTTTTTGCACCAGCCGCTTTCGTCCCATCGCTACGCCGATATGGTTCATCGCCGCAATCACCGCTAAATCAGAACGATCGAAGCCAATGCCAGACGATGTCGGCAAGTTCACCGCATACTGCTGCGCCCAACTGTGCCACTCATCGGTTCCCGAATCGTTACTCCACGCCTGCCTGTCGTGCAGCAACGTACAGTGCGGCAGGTTCACCAGTGAGCCGGTCAGATCGTAGCGGCGAGCGTACTCCGGGCTGCATACCGGCAGAATCTCTTCATCCATCAGGAAATGGTGCGTGAGCTGCGCGGACGGCGCATCGTCAAAATAGAGCGCCAGATCGACCCCGGCACGCTGTAAATTGACGTTGTCGTTGCCGGTCAGGATGGTCAGGGAAATGGACGGGTAGCGGCGGGTAAAGTCACCGAGTGCTGGAACCAGCCAGCACTGGGCGATAGAAGGCCGCGAGTAGACGGTGAGCGTCCCCGAAAGCTCCTGATTCTTGATATCAAGAATCTCCTGGTTGAGCGTATCCAGCGACGATTTCAGCGCCCAGAACACCCGTTTGCCTTCGTGAGTAAGCTCCACTTTGCGGTGCGAACGGACAAACAGCTGAATGCCTAACTCCTCTTCCAGCTGATTAATCCGGTGGCTAACGGCGCTGGGGCTTAATGACAGCTCGTCCGCCGCCAGCGCAAATGACTGATGCCGGGCCGCCACTTCAAAGGTATACAGCTTCGACAGCTGCCAGCCGTTAAGCAGCCGATTTCTGACCTCGCGTAGGGGATCCATACTCACCTCTTTCATCCTGATTTCTCTTCGCCAGAGTGTAAAAAAACCCGCGCTAAAAATCAGCACAAAGGTGATGCAGAGTGAATCATATCGCATAAAAGCAGCGTAAGTAGACACAAATCACCCATTTGATTCAATCTGGCTCATGTGAGTGGGGATTTATATCGTTTGTCAGACCCTGCCCTGTTTTTGTCCAATAACCCCAGGTTAATCACAGGGCAAGGTGAGTTATGCACTCTCAAATCTGGGTTGTGAGCACGCTGCTGATAAGCATCGTGTTGATCGTTTTGACCATCGTGAAGTTTAAATTCCACCCGTTTCTGGCGCTGCTGTTAGCCAGCTTCTTCGTGGGGACGATGATGGGCATGGGGCCGCTGGATATGGTCAATGCCATTGAGAACGGCATCGGCGGCACGCTCGGCTTCCTTGCCGCCGTTATCGGCCTCGGGACCATTCTGGGCAAAATGATGGAAGTGTCCGGCGCGGCCGAACGCATCGGCCTGACGCTACAGCGCTGCCGCTGGCTTTCCGTCGACGTCATTATGGTGCTGGTTGGGCTGATTTGCGGGATCACGCTGTTTGTGGAAGTGGGCGTGGTGCTATTGATTCCGCTGGCATTCTCTATCGCCAAAAAGACCCATACTTCACTGCTGAAGCTGGCTATCCCGCTGTGTACGGCGCTGATGGCGGTGCACTGCGTGGTGCCACCGCATCCGGCGGCGCTGTTTGTGGCCAACAAACTGGGCGCGGACATTGGCACCGTGATTGTCTACGGTTTACTGGTGGGCTTAATGGCATCGCTTATCGGCGGGCCGCTGTACCTGAAACTCCTCGGTAACCGTCTGCCGTTTAAGCCAGTACCGGCTGAGTTTTCCGACCTGAAAGTGCGTGATGAAAGTACGCTACCGTCGCTGGGCGCCACGCTGTTTACCATACTGCTGCCGATTGGCCTGATGCTGGTGAAAACCGTCGCGGAGCTGAACATGGCGAAAGGCAGCACGGTGTATACGCTGCTGGAGTTTATCGGTAACCCAATCACCGCGATGTTTATCGCCGTTTTCGTGGCCTATTACATTCTCGGCCTGCGTCAGCACATCGGCATGGGTGCGCTGTTGACCCACACCGAAAACGGTTTTGGCTCCATTGCGAACATTTTGCTGATTATCGGCGCAGGTGGCGCGTTCAACGCTATCCTCAAGAGCAGCGGGCTGGCGGATACGCTCGCGCTAATCCTCTCGAACATGCATATGCACCCGATTCTGCTGGCCTGGCTGGTGGCGTTAATCCTGCATGCCGCAGTGGGCTCCGCGACGGTGGCAATGATGGGCGCGACGGCAATCGTGGCACCGATGCTGCCGCTCTACCCTAACGTTAGCCCGGAGATCATCGCTATTGCCATCGGTTCTGGTGCTATTGGCTGCACGATCGTCACCGATTCCCTCTTCTGGCTGGTCAAGCAATACTGCGGCGCCACCCTGAATGAGACGTTCAAATACTATACAACCGCGACATTTATCGCCTCGGTTATTGCACTGGCGTGCACATTCCTGCTTTCCTTTATTATCTAAGCGCAAAGAGACTGACTATGGAAAACATTCAAACACTTATCGCCCAGCATCCTGTAGTGGAAGAGTTGGTCGCTCTCAAGGAAACGGCCTGGTTTAACCCTGGCACCACCTCTCTTGCGGAAGGTTTACCTTATGTTGGCCTGACCGAGCACGATGTCCAGGACGCCCACGCTCGTCTGACGCGCTTCGCGCCGTATCTGGCGCAGGCCTTCCCGGAAACCGCCGCCACCGGCGGGATTATCGAATCTGAGCTGGTCGCTATTCCCGCGATGCAAAAGCGGTTAGAAAAAGAGTACGGGCAGCCTATCAGCGGCGAACTGCTACTGAAAAAAGACAGCCATCTGCCGATTTCCGGTTCAATTAAAGCGCGTGGCGGCATTTATGAAGTGCTGACCCATGCGGAAAAACTGGCGCTGGAAGCCGGCCTGTTGACCACCAAAGACGACTACCGCGTGCTGCTTTCGCCCGAGTTCAAACAGTTCTTCAGCCAATACAGCATCGCCGTCGGCTCCACCGGCAACCTCGGAATGTCGATTGGCATCATGAGCGCCCGTATCGGCTTTAACGTCACGGTGCACATGTCCGCTGATGCCCGTGCGTGGAAAAAAGCCAAACTGCGCAGCCACGGCGTGACGGTGGTCGAGTACGAGGAAGATTACGGCGTGGCGGTTGAACAGGGGCGCAAGGCGGCGGAGTCCGATCCAAACTGCTTCTTTATCGACGATGAAAACTCCCGCACGCTGTTCCTCGGATATGCGGTGGCCGGGCAGCGCCTGAAGGCGCAGTTTGCCCAGCAGGGGCGCGTGGTGGATGCCGATCATCCGCTGTTTGTCTACCTGCCGTGCGGCGTCGGCGGCGGCCCTGGCGGCGTGGCGTTTGGCCTGAAGCTGGCATTTGGCGATAACGTCCACTGCTTCTTCGCCGAGCCAACCCATTCACCGTGCATGCTGCTGGGGATCTATACCGGGCTGCACGACACCATTTCCGTGCAGGATATCGGCATCGACAACCTGACGGCGGCAGATGGGCTGGCGGTGGGTCGCGCTTCGGGCTTTGTTGGCCGGGCGATGGAACGTCTGCTCGACGGTCTGTACACGCTGGAAGACCAGACCATGTACGACATGCTGGGCTGGCTGGCGCAGGAGGAAGGCATTCGTCTTGAGCCGTCGGCGCTGGCAGGCATGGCAGGCCCTCAGCACGTTTGCGCCTCCACGGATTACCAGCAGATGCACGGCTTCAGCGCCGAGCAGCTCAATCACGCCACCCATCTGGTGTGGGCGACCGGCGGCGGTATGGTGCCGGAAGCTGAAATGGCGCAGTACCTGGCAAAAGGACGTTAAACCGGACTGAACTCAAGCAGCATCGCCGCCGTTGCGCGATGCTGCTTTATCACAATCGTGCCACTTCTCCTGGCATTGTGGCATCTCAGGTCAAAGCGTATTGCCGCACGTCACACTCCGCTCTCCTGCCGCCAACGTTAAGAAGCGGCGTCGATATACTCCAGGCTATCTCGTATCCCTACGATAAACCGGAGAACACAATGCAACAGGCTGAAAAATCGGTCGGCCGCGGCGGTTTTACCCTGCTCATCTGGGTACTGCTTCTGCTCCTCGGCTGCGTGCTGTTTTTCTTTTCGCTCGACCGGCAAATAGTTTCCATCCTCAAAACCACGCTGATGCAGGAGTTGGGGCTGGATAACAGCGATTACTCGGTGCTGATCAGCGCCTTTATGATCCCCTACACCTTCATGTATTTCTTCGTCGGCGGCATCGTCGACCGCTTCGGCAGCCGCTACGTGCTGTGCGCGCTGATGGTATTGATGTCGATTGCCACGCTGATCACCGGCCTGTCGCATTCGATGACCGGGCTTATCGTCGGGCGCGTCATGCTGGGGCTGGCGGAGTCCGGGATTGTGCCGGCGCTAACGCTGGCGGTCTTTACCTGGTTTCGCGCCGAACAGCGCGCCTTTGCCTTCCAGCTCACCAATATTATTCAGTCGTTGGGGCTTATCCTGGCACCGCCGTTTGTGGCCTGGGTGACCCTTTCTACCGGCTGGCGCTGGGCATTCTTTATCCCAGCAATGGCGGGCGTGGTGGTCGGGGTGATGTGGTATCTCTCCAGCCGCAAAACGCCGCCTGCCGCCGACGATACGGCGCAGGTGAGCGCCGTCAGCGTGCCGCTGGTTGAGCGCTACAAGATGGTGTTGACCTCAAAACCTATCTGGGCGCTGCTGATTGCTCGCCTGCTCACCGACCCGTTCTGGTTCTTCTATCAGTACTGGCAGGTCGGCTTTATGCAGGAAAAAATCGGCCTGACGCTGGCGGAAGTCGGCAAGCTGATGTGGCTGCCGCCGCTGGTTGCCGTCTTTGGCGTGCTGGCGGTGTGCTGGGCCTCTGACCGTCTGGTGGCGCGCGGCATGGATGCCACCCGCGCCCGCCTAACCATCATCTGGTCCGTCACCTGTCTGGCGCCGCTGGTGTTCCTGCTGCCGTCCATCAGCAACGCCTACGCGGCGGTGGCGATCATGACGGTGATTAACTTTATGTGCACCGCCTGGCTCAGTATGGCCACCATTATGATGGGCGGGCTGGCACCGCGCGTGGCCATCGCCACCGCTATCGGCGTGATGAGCGCGCTGGGCGGCGTGACCTCCATTATCTTTAACGGCTTTGTCGGCACCATCATCGACCACTTCGGTTACTCGATGCCGATATACGCTGGCGCAACGCTGCATCCGATCGGCGCGCTGGTGCTGGCCGCCTTCTTCTTACGTCGTAAAAAATCTTTTGTTGCTCGTCCGGAGACCGTCTGATGACCGATATCGTTGTTGCGCCCGTGGCAGACGCCTGCGCAGATTTCACCGTGCTTTACTGTCTGATGAATCATGGCAATCACCAGTTCGCCGCCTGGTATGACGCGGAGCACCGCATTACCGTGGGCCAGCGCGAGCTGCCCGACGGCCCGTGGCAAACCTTTCAGCCGCAGGGGCTCTGGCTACCGGAGCGCGAACGCTACTCGCATATCACCGAGTTTGATTCGCACAATTACCTGACGATGGCGGTAGATAGCGCCGGATATCTGCATCTTTCAGGCAATATGCACGTCGACCCGCTTATTTATTTCCGCAGCCGCGCGCCGCTGGATGTGACCACGCTTGAGTGCGAGCCCGCGATGACCGGCGAGCGCGAAACTCGCGCCACCTATCCGGTGTTCTTCAAAGACATGCAGGGCCACCTGCTGTTCCGCTATCGCGACGGCTGCAGCGGTAACGGTGATGATCTGTACAACATTTTCGACGCCGAGCGTCAGCAGTGGTCACGCCTGCTGGAGACGCCGCTGCTAAACGGTGAAGGGGCGCGAAACGGCTACGCGCGCCAGCCGCTGCTGGGGCCGGATGGCTACTGGCACATGGTGTGGATGTGGCGTGAGACGCCGCACTGCGAAACCAATAACAATCTCTCCTATGTGCGCAGCCGCGACCTCCAGCACTGGGAAAAATCGGACGGCACGCCGCTTGCGCTGCCTATCGCCCGCCATCAGGGCGAGATTGTCGACGATGCGGGCATTGGCGGCGGGCTGATTAATATGGTGCAGGAGGTGGGCTTTGATAATCAGGCGCGCCCGGTGCTGATTTACCATCGTTATGATGACCGGGGGCAGTCACAGGCCTTTCTGGCCCGCCCGGATGGCAAAGGCCACTGGCAAAAAACACAGATAAGCCAATGGGATTTTCGCTGGGACTTTAACGGCGGCGGGTCGATTCCCCCGGACGTGACGCTCAGCGCGCCGCGCGCTATCGGCAACGGTCAACTTGAGGTGGAGTGGACCTCAACCTGGGCCGGAAGCGGAGTGTGGATTATTGATGACCGGGAGCTTAGGGTTGTGGGTTCACTGCCGCTGGTTTCGCCGCTTCCTGATACGCTGCGGCTGCCAAGGCAGGGCATTGCGCCGCAGGCGGAAGTGCAGTTGATCCCGGCGCAAAACAGCGATTATCGCCCGCAGAGCCGCTATTGGCTGCGTTGGGAGGCGCTGCCGATATTCCGCGATATTCCACACGAGGCCAAAACAGGGTCCACGCAGCTGGAAGTTGTGGAGGTTGTGTCGTAGGCCGGATAAGGCGGTTACGCCGCCATCCGGCAACGGTGCTATGTGATGCCGGATGGCGCTACGCTTATCCGGCCTACGGGATTAGCGGCACTGATTCGGTGATACACCAAACTGGCGACGAAAAGCACGAGAAAAGTAGCTAACATCGCCAAATCCACAACGAACCGCAATGTCATTTACCGAATCGTCGGTAAAGCGCAGCTGATAGTGGGACTGTAATAGCCGCACGCGGGCAAGATACTGCTGGGGCGAGACGCCGGTGTAGTCGCTAAACCCGCGCTGTAGCGTGCGCCGGGAGAGACCAAACTCGTGGCACAGCGCGTCAAGGTCGAGCGGCTGCTGCCACTGGCCGTTGAGGCGAATCAACACCTGGCTGATGCGGTCCTCGCTGGAGTGAAAATCCTGGGTTTTATAGCGCCACAGATTCAGCGTATGCAGCACTTCGAGAAAAATCATCTCTTTATGGCTTTCCGCCAGCAGTTTGTCGCTGAACTCCGCTTCGTTGTGGCTGGCGAGGCGGTCAAACACTCGCTGCATGATGCCAACATCCACCTGCCAGACGTTGCTTTCACCTTCCTGCGGCAAGAGATAGTCGATCTGTTTGATAAAGTTAAAGTTATCGCGCCCCAGATAGAGCAAATTGACCTGCTGCAAATCCTTCATCTCTTCAAACAGGTGGTAATCCTGCCGGTTCAGGTAGCAGAGCGTCCCGCTGCTCAGCAGCCAGGGCTTTTCATTGATGACGTGGATGCCGCTACCGTGCCCGACCAGGAATAGCTCGCAGTATTCATGGGTATGTTCATGGCTGATATTTTTTTCCGGCTGCCAAAAATGGAACACCACGCTTTCCAGCGGATGGTGAAAGTGGGTTTCCCGGGGTAGCACGAGCGGCATAGACACTCCAGATGCGTCATCACAGTGAAGAGATAGTGATACCAGAATCCGCAGCGGAGACCTTGAGTTGTTTGCCATCCGGCAGACCCGTCTGGCAAACAGAGAAAGCTTATTCAGCCTGACTTAACATCGCCATTAATTCGCGCGGCGAGCGGTGCTGTTTAAGGAGATCGCGCAGCGCTTTCATGTACGGCGCGCTGTAGGTAAAGAAGTGACGATAGCCCGCGCAGAGGGCATTTTTTCCGTCAGCCAACCGGCATTGTGGGACGCCTTCGTGGCAGAATCGCAGCACCGGACATTCGCGGCACGCGTTGTTAACATCATCCAGATTGCAGGTGAAACCGCGCCATATAGCCAGCGTAGACTCAAAAAGATGAAGCTGGATTTTATCGATATCTTGCCGCACCCAAAGGTCAAATACGGCACAGAGAAAAGCGCCCCACTCATCCGGCTGCACCGACGCGGCGCTGAGATTTCCCGCCTCGTCCGTATCTACCTGCGGGATAATCTGCACGCGTGAAGCCCCACTGCGACGCAAATCCCGATACCAACGCTGCGGCTGTTGGCACAGCTGGCGGTTCACGATGACGCGAGTCGCATCGTCTGATAGGGGGAAACCATTGTGATAGCGCCCCGTGAGAGCTGCTTCGGCCTGACGTCCTGTCATGCAAAATCCTTTATAAAAATAATAAGCTGACGAATATGAGTTACAGCAAACAACAATGCGAGTGATAACACCGCGAGGGAGATCAAAAATTTATCACGTACCGCGCGCGGCTGAATAAAATCACTTTGCGTGATGTCCATAACGTTTCGATTGCGAGTGTACTGCCAAAGGATGATGGCAACGATCGCGAGTACGACAATCGATAGCCAAAACAGCCCTCCGGTCTGGTGCCAGTTATGCTTTAACGCTAGCGCCATCAGCGCGCCATAACCAAGCAGCGTGCGAAACCAGGCAAGAGATGTACGTTCCGGCTGCAGGCCAGGATCGGCCTGACGACGGGCTTTACGGCTATCCGGCATAGAACACCAGAATCATCACCACCGCAGCAACCAGCGACAGTATCAGGCTTATCACCAGCAGGCTGCGGGTGTAGGGCAAATCCTCTTTTAACCGCATGGCTTTCTCATTGCGCAGCCAGCGTAGATAGCCGTAAATCGCCAGCACACCGGCAAACAGACAGAGCATCAGCGCCAGCGCCTCGCGGATCACCGGCGTCGCAAAATCTGGAGCCAGCTGATCGAGCCCAACGCCTGCCGCCAGGAAACCCAGCGAGGTACGAATCCATGCCAGAAAGGTACGTTCGTTGGCCAGAGAGAAGCGGTAGTCTGGCGCTTCTCCCACGCGGGAAATTTTCATGACGGCTCCTTATGCCCAGCTAATGTGAGTAAGTTACCGCAATAGCTTACGTGCTCTCGCTGCTTTTTACATCAGTATGCACCGTCTCACATCCCAACACCTGAAAACAAAAATGCCCACAGAACAACGTTCTGTGGGCAGGACTCGCTCAATAGGTGCTTAGTTTAACGATGGCCAGTAGTCTTTATTGGCCTCAATCAAATCATCCAGAATCGCTTTTGCCACGGAAGCACTCGGCACCGTTTTCGACAGCGTAATCGCCTGCCACAGCTTGTGGTATGAACGATGCTCCCAGGCATCGACGACCAGTTTTTCCACCGCCACCTGCTGGCTCATCATCCCTTTCTGGAAGTTTGGAATATCACCCACCGTCAGCGGTTCCGGGCCGTTGTGGCCGACGAGGCAGGGAATCTCAACCATCGCATCAGCGTCGAAGTTATGGATGGCGCCGTTGTTCGGCACAATGAGCAGCATTCTTTCCTGAGTGTTAAAGGCAATTGCGGTCGCAAGATCGACGATGTAGGAAGCATGTTCGTCAATTTCCAGATCTCCCGCCGAGGATTTACCCGCCGCGATAATCGCCCGGCATGCGCTGAACACATTCTTTTCACGATGATCCATCACTTCGTTGGCGCGGGTACGTTCCGGATTTGAGTGCGCCACCACGTAGTCTGGGAACAGATAATATTTCAGGTAGGTGTTCGGCATGGTATCCGGGTCCAGCGCCTGTACATCTTTCGCTTTGGCGAAAGTATCATTCCAACTGGCTTCCGTGTGTGGATCGTTAGATGGCGGCACATAGCCGTACTTCGCGACATGTTCGCGTAATTTAGGCATCAAATCGTTACCCTGAAGGTCTTCGATAGATGTCCACCAGCCAAAGTGGTTCAGCCCATAGTAGCGAACGCGCATCTGCTTACGGTCTTTCAGACCGACAATCTGCGCCATCCGTCCTTCAATACCGATAGGCATATCGCAGATATTGAGGATTTTGGCATCCGGACGCAGGCGACGGGTCGCTTCCGCCACAATCGCCGCCGGGTTGGAGTAGTTGAGCATCCAGGCATTCGGCGAGTATTTTTGCATGTAATCCACCAGCTCCAGCACGCCGCCAATGGAGCGCATACCGTACGCAATGCCGCCTGGGCCACAGGTTTCCTGACCCAGTACACCGTGGCGCAGCGGGATCTTCTCATCCTTTTCACGCATCGGGTATTTCCCTACGCGAATATGCGCCATCACGAAATCGACGTCGGTAAAAGCGGCCTGTGGATCGGTGGTGTAGCTAAATTCAATCTCCGGCGCCTGCTCTTTAAGAATCACCTTACAGGCTTCTGCAATCGTCTCCTGACGCGCACCGTCGTTGTCGTAAAATTTCAGCGCTCGCAGTGGAAAACGATCCTGATTTGCCAGCAGCATCAAGACGATACCTGGGGTAAAAGTACTGCCGCCGCCTGCGATAACAACTGAGAATTTTTTCATGATACTGCCTCCGTCATGGTGGTTTGTTCGGTCTGTAGAGAATCTTTCATCAGGCTTTCAAGCTGGTCGCGGACCTGTGGAACATGCAGGCCAACGATGACCTGAATACCGTTTCCGCGGCGCACCACACCGTGCGCGCCCAGCGCTTTGAATACGTCATCACTTTGCGTTTTAGCCATATCGGTTAGCGCAATACGTAATCGGGTCGCACAGTTGTTGATGCTTTCAATATTGGCGGCTCCGCCCAGCGCCTGGAGGATGCCTGCCGCCTGGCCTGATTTGGTGTCATTCGCGCCAGCCGCTGAGGTTTTGCCACGCGCGGCCTGGTAGTCTGCTTTGCTGTAGAGCTTGATTTCACTGTCTTCACGGCCCGGCGTTTTCAGATTGAAGCGCAGAATTAAGGCCCGGAAGACGATGAAGTAGAGGGCGGTAAAGCACACGCCGATGCCTATCTGGGTAAACATCACCGACGCATGGTTATGGAACATCGGGATCCAGTTTTGTGGGATAAACTGGTCAAGAAGGCCGCCGCCAAAATTCCCCACCACGCCACACATATACATCACCGTCGACATAGTGGCCGCCAGCACGGCGTGAATGGCGAACAGCAGCGGAGAGATAAACAGGAAGGTGAACTCCAGCGGTTCCGTAATCCCCACCAGCATGGCAGTCAGCGTGGCAGGAATCAGCAGCCCCGCGACTTTTATGCGGTTTTCAGGCGCTGCGGTGAAGTAAAGCGCCAGCGCAATCCCGACAGAGCCGAATACTTTTGAGTTACCGTGCAGCGCAAAGCCGCCTTCCGGAAACAGCGTTTTAAGCGACTCGGTGCTTTGGCTGAATTCCTGGAGATGCTGAGCCCAATAAACCTGAATTCCGCCTTCAACCGCCGCCGGGCCAAAAATAAAGGGACCATAGACGAAGTGATGCAGGCCTGTTGGAATAAGAATGCGCTCAAGGAAGGTATAAACCCAGACCCCCAAAGCCCCGGCGCTGCGTAAAAATGCCTGCAGCGATTCAATGCCCATTTGGACTTTTGGCCAACCTAAAAGCGTTAACCACGCACAGGGGATCATGGCGAGGAAAGCCACTATCACAACAAACGAAGAACCCTGGAAAATACCGAGGAACACCGGCAGTGGTTTATCAAAATAGCGGTTATGCAGTGCGGTCACGATACCCGAAATGACAATAGCGCCAATGATACTGGTATCCAGCGTCTTAATCCCGGCGATCATTGTTAGACCGCTTCCCGCAACCGGGTCAGCGGAAAAATCGACGCCAAAGAAGTGCCCCCAGGTCATGCCCATGGCATTGATGAAGTAGTTCCAGGTCAGGAAACTCACCAGCACGGCCAGACAGGCCCGCCCCTGCGCCTGTTTAGCGAGACCAATCGGTAAACCAACGGCAAAAATAAGCGGCATGTTTCTGAATACCGTCCAGCCACCTTCTTCAATAATGTGAACAATCTGAGCAAATAAACTGTCAGGTGCAGTGAGTGCGTCACCCACAAACATTGGATTACGCAACATAATGGCGATACCCACCACAATCCCCGCGAAAGGAAATAATAAAACCGGGGTAAACATGGCGCCGCCAAAGCGTTGTATTTGACTGAGCATTTAGCAATCCTCATTTAACAACTCGTAGGGTAAGTGGCCTTATTAGTGTTAATTTCCGGCCTGCTACGAGAATAGGAATTACCCCGTCAGACAACATGCGGTGAGCGTGCGATTCGTGATCGCTTTCATGGTTTTAATTCACGCTATGTTGTCTAATTTTTAAGATAAACATAGACATGTCAGATAACTGAATTCCGTGCCGTGATGAGGATTCTCATTATTTGCCTGTAATTTGTTACTTTTTAATAAGAAACGCCGGTTCAATAACCCAGGTTTGATTGGAAATAGAGGTCTAGAAGTGATCTATAAATCTATTGCGGACAGGCTACGTCTACGGCTCAACTCATCCGATTTCAACATTGGCAGCCCGATTCCAGGCGAGAAAGCGTTAGCGCAGGAATTTGGCGTTGCGCGGATGACCATTCGCAAAGCGGTCGACCTACTGGTCGAATGGGGTCTGGTAGTTCGCCGGCAGGGTAGCGGCACCTATGTTGCCCATAAAGACATCCACCATGAAACCTCAAACCTGACCGGGCTGGCCGAGATATTACGCAAGCAGGGCAAAGAGGTGACAAGCCACGTTCTGGTTTTCGAGGTGATGCCCGCTCCGCCCGCCATTGCCAGCCAGCTTCGCATTCAAATCAATGAGCGGATCTACTTTTCCCGGCGGGTACGCTACGTTGATGGAAAGCCCTTGATGCTTGAAGACAGCTATATGCCGGTTAAGCTTTTTCGTAACCTGTCGCTGGTGCATCTGGAGGGGTCAAAGTTTGATTACATCGAGAAAGAGTGTGGCATAACGATAAGCGGTAACTATGAGTGCCTGGCCCCGGTGCTGGCTGATAAGCAGTTGGCCCAGTCGATGAACGTACCCGAACAAACACCGCTGCTGCGTATTACCTCCCTTTCCTACAGCGACAGCGGTGAGTTTCTTAACTATTCAGTGATGTTTCGTAACGCCAGCGAATACCAGGTGGATTATCACCTCAGGCGTATCCAGAGCCCTAGCTCATCCCCCAGAACAGCACCGCCAGAAGCTGAGGCGTGATGATACGCAGGAACATCACCAGCGGATAGACGGTCGCGTAGGAGAGCGCCGCCGCGCCGCTGGTCGCATGCAGGTTGTTGGCAAATGCCAGCGCTGGAGGGTCGGTCATCGAACCGGCCAGCATGCCGCACAGGGTCAGATAGTTCATCTTCGCCAGAACCCGAGCCAGTATCCCCACCGTCAGTAGCGGAATACCGGTAATCAGGATGCCGTAGCCAATCCAGCTGAGCCCGTCGCCCTGCACCAGCGTGTCCACAAAATCCCCGCCGGACTTGAGCCCTACCACCGAGAGGAACAGCACAATCCCCAATTCGCGCAGCGCCAGGTTGGCGCTCGGCGGCATAAACCAGTAGAGCTTGCCGATGCTGCCGATACGCCCAAGGATCAGCGCCATAATCAGCGGCCCGCCTGCCAGGCCTAGCTTTAACGCCACCGGGAAGCCGGGGATAAATAGCGGAATAGAGCCGAGCAACACGCCGAGACCAATGCCGATAAACACCGGCAGCATCTGCACCTGCTGCAATTTCTGCTGGGCATTACCCAGATCGGAGGCGACGGCATCAATGGCCGCCGGGCGCCCCACGAGGTTGAGGATATCGCCAAACTGCAGGCTGGCATTGCTGCTGGCGACCAGTTCAACCCCCGCACGGTTTAAGCGGGAGATCACCACGTCATAGCGTTGTTTATAGTGCAGATCGCGGATTTTCTTGCCTAGCACCTTCTCGTTGGTCACCACCACCCTTTCCACTTTCAGGTCCGTACCTCGGGTGGAAAGCGACGTTTCAACCTCTTTGCCGATCACCAGTTGCGCGCTGCGCAGATCTGCAGGTTCACCTACCAGATGCAGCAGATCGCCACTCTCAATAATGGTCGTTGGTGACGGCACCATCAGCGTTTCACCCCGTTTGAGGCGCGAGCAGATAATTTTATCGCTGTTGATAACGGGCACATCCTGAATCGCCATATGGTTCAGGTTAGGATTCTCAACGCGGATATTGATGGTCTGAAGATGAGAATGACTGGAACCCGTCTGCTCATCGAAGCGCTGCGCCTCTTTGTCGACGTTAATACGAAAGAACAGGCGTACCAGCCACATGGTGAGCAGAATGCCACAGATACCAAACGGATAAGCCATCGCGTAGCTCATGCCCATCTGGTCCACGACGCTAAACGGCTCGCCAAGATCGCGCAAAATTTGCTGACCAGCGCCCAGCGCAGGGGTATTGGTCACCGCGCCGGAAAAAATACCCAGCACGACGGGAAGCGGAATCGCGAAGATTTTATGCAGCAGCGTGGTGACCAGGCCGCCAAGAACCACAATCAGAATGGCAAACAGATTCAGCCGCAGGCCAGAAACGCGCAGCGAGGCGAAGAACCCCGGCCCCACCTGAATCCCTATGGTATAGACGAACAGAATCAGGCCGAATTCCTGGATAAAGTGCAGCATAGGGCTGCTTAGCGTGATGCCTGCCTGATCGACAAAGTGGCCGACGATAATCCCACCGAACAGCACGCCACCAATGCCAAAGCCGATTCCGCGAATTTTGACGTTGCCAATCCACAGCCCGACCACCGCCACCAGCGCCAGGATGCTTACCGTCAATGCTATATCACTCATCGTATCTTCCCTGTGAATAACATTATTAACACCAGGGATTATGTCTGAGTTGAAGGGAGTTTGTATGTAGTACGGCGCACATTAATCGACTGATGAAAAATCACTATTCAGGTGCATCTTTACTCTTAGCCGTATTTTCTAACTGCTGAATACTTTTATCAGGGGAAGGGAGTGATTCTGGCATCGTACCGCCAAGATCCTTGATGGTCTGACGCACCTTTTGACCCACTTCGTAATGCGTCTGATTGGCGATTTGCTTTGTGTTGACGTCGTCGCGGCGCAGCTTTTCTTCGGTTTGCGTGGCACGAAATAGATTTGCCGCAAGCTCGGTGGATCACATATGGTCGAGGATTTTCTGGCTTTTTCTCAGCCCCTTGCGTTCATGAATCGCCTTTTGATCAAGGCCGCCTTACAGCCCTTTGTAACCATGATTTTGGAACACAGCGAAATCCAGAGCCGTCGCAACCCCCGCCTGATGGGCGGTTTCGACCAGATGTTTGTTATGTGCTTTAAGCTCATTGCGAAGAAAAAGACGTTTCTCATCCTCTCGCAATGACTTAAAGGCTTTGTCCTCTTCCAGCTCCTGGCGTCGGGTTTGTAATGCAAAGTAGGTCTGCCCTGCTGCAATCACGGGTTTAGAGGGATCGCCGTTTTGTACAACCAGATAGCAGGCATAGCGGGATAACTTCACGTCACCCAGTTCTCGCTGGGACCCGGAACCTATTTTAACCATTGCGAGGATCTCCTCGAAATGGTCCTGAGCCGACTGGCCACTATTGGTGCACGCCTCCCTGGCTCGAGCCAAGACCGGCGTAAAGTGTCGATATTCAGAATATTCAAGTAGCTTAGATAACGCTCGGGCAGACCAGAATTCCATGCCGCTGTTCCCGATTTGTTTTATTGCTTCAAAGGGTTGGTGATCGTTCATAACATGTCCTTTTGTTTTGACTGTGTGTGATCATTTTTTAAACTGAAACACGCGTTGCAGCAAGGGCGACAAACATGCTTTCACTCGCAAAAAAAAGCCCCGATTTCTCGGGGCTAATTGGGCAAATCTATTAACTATTAACTATTAACTATTAACTATTCAACGCAGGTCGCTCGCTAATGGCGATACGCTGCGGTGCGATAGCTTCCGGCTCGTTGCGGGTAAGGTCGATATGCAGCAGGCCGTTGGTAAAGGTCGCACCAGCGACTTCCATATTTTCTGCCAGGGTGAAGCTCAGGCTAAAGGCCTGGGTAACCAGCCCCTGATGTAGCCATTTGGTCTCTTTTTCCTGCGGCTCTGGCGTGCCTTTTACGGTCAGGTGCGTGCCTTCGAGCTGAATATCCAGATCTTCCTGACGGAACCCGGCTAACGCTAAGGTAATGCGGTAGTGGTTATCGTCGCTTTTTTCGATGTTATATGGTGGGAAGGTCTGGCCTTCACTGGTGCTTTGCAGCGCGTTCGCCAGTTTGTCAAAACCGATCCATTGACGCAGCAGTGGGGATAAATCGTAGTTACGCATTGTGTTTCTCCTTCTAAGAAGCGAGTTTCCCCTTCACACTTCACGTTGCAGATGCGTTGGCTACGTTCGTTCACCCCAGTCACGTACTTATGTACGCTCCTGGGGATTCACTCCCTTGCCGCCTTCCTGCAACATGAATTGTTTCGGGCGAAAAAGTACCTTCCGGCTCCCTGACGGCAAGCCGATTGATGATTTAGCTAACAGGGCCGCACGGGCGGCCCGGCAAAATTAATTAATTTCGATACGACGCGGTTTGTCCGCGTCTGGAATCACGCGTTCCAGTTCGATATACAGCAGGCCGTTTACCAGGTTCGCGCCACGCACGTGGATGTGCTCCGCCAACTGGAATTTGCGCTCAAAGTTACGCTCGGCGATGCCTTGATAGAGATAGGTACGTTCTTTTTGCTCTGCGGCATGCGCGCCTTTTACCACCAGCATGTTGTCCTGCGCGGTGATTTCCAGCTCGCTTTCCGCAAAACCGGCCACGGCAATCGCGATGCGATAGTGGTTTTCATCAACCAGTTCAACGTTGTACGGAGGGTAGCCGCCGTTGCTTTGCGTTTGATTGTTTTCTAACAGGTTGAACAGACGATCAAAACCGATGGCAGAACGGTATAACGGGGATAAGTCAAAGTTACGCATAGTTAAATAGCTCCTGAAAATCAGCGAGAAATTAATCACCTTCCATCATGGACAGGTTGTTGAAGCCTAAACACCCCGAAGGCGTGTTCCTCCTGGCTACACCTATAAAATGTGGCGAAAAGAACCATTTTCAAGTCCTCATGTCTTACTTTTTTTGCACTTTCCCCCAGAGCGCTTAGACTGGGGTATGGCACAAATGGTCAAAGTGCGACAACCGCCACAGAGCGGCAAGCTGGTACTTCCTATTTTGGCAATGGGTGGATATAACCCGAGAAGGGCTGTTTTATGCCCGTGACTAGAAGAACTCACTATGAAAAATGTTCTGATTAAAGCCGCGCTGGTTGGGGGGATCTTCTTATCAGGAGGGTGTTCCAGCGTGATGTCACATACTGGCGGCAAAGAGGGGACCTATCCGGGCACCCGAGCGAGCGCCGCGATGCTGGGCGATGAAGACAGCGGCTGGGTCGCCAAATCGCTGGTTGCGATAGATATGCCGTTTACGGCGGTCATGGATACGGTGCTGCTGCCGTGGGATTTCTTCCGTAAGGACAACTCCGTACGCTCTCGCGTGGAAAAGAGCGAACAAGAGACGCTGGCGACCAATTCGGTTATTCCGCCAGCCCCAATGCCCGCTCCTTGATTCAGCGGCGGGTTTCAGTCATCCATAGCTGGCGGAAGCCGGCCACCTCTTCCATCCAGGCAATATGCTGACCGTCAGGCGAGAAGACCACCGCATCCGCCGACGGTGGATTTGCGTGATCTGCCGTTAAAAAGCTCACCGCGCCAGACGCGGCATCGCACATCGTTATACGCCCCTCCAGCACAAACCCCAGCCCGTTTCCCGACGGATGCCAGTTGAACGCCGATTGGATATCCGACGCATTGTGCGTCAACTGGCGCGGCTCGCCGCCTTCTGGCGAAATAAGCCATAGCTGCACTACGCCGCGATCATCGCGCATCAGAAATGCAATCTGTGTCCCCTGCGGGTTACTTCGCACCCAGTGGCGCGGCACGTTCACCAGCCCAGGAAACGCGCGTTGATGGGTAAAGGTCAGCCGCCGCTGATGTACGCCTGCAGGCGGCGCAGGCAGCGTTGTTGCCGTTCCGGATAGCGGCGCACTCCCTGCCTGTTTCCAGCCCGCCTCATCGCGCGGCAACGCCACCAGAAACAGCTCCGGCACTTTTTCACCGGCAGGTGAAACGGTATCGCCGATAAAGGCCAGCGCGGAAGAGCCAACCCACCCCTCTTCGTAGGCACGGTTGATCTCATCGCTGCCGGGCTGCGGTTGCGCTGTCGTCTGGCTCACCAGCACGCACCAATGGCTGCCGCCGTATTCACGCGGATGCTGGCCATTCGGCGTAACTGGGCCGAACGGTGCCGCCACGCCTACGTTGCGCTGATCCAGCGCCGGGTTGTATTCGTGCATGACGTGATCGTTATAGGTAAAGCTAACGTACTGCCCGCACGGGCTGTAGACATGAACATGGCTACCGCCGCGCAGCGCACCGGGGGTAAAGGGAGAGGTGATATCCATCGCATCCAGGTTTTGAGTTTTCCCCTGTGCGGTGACCACGCCGCGACGATGGTGAAAATCGTACTGCCACTGGGCATCCGGGTTTTCCGGGCCGTGGATAAACACGTATCGTTCTTCAGCGGGATGCACCGTGACCACGCCGACGTGCGCGCCTTCACTTGCACGATAAATCACCTCAATATCACCGCTGTGCACGTTCACGCGCTCGATGGTTTCACTGGTAAACGACGCGCCGGACGGGCGCACATCGAAAACCAGCCACTGGCTGTCCGGCGTCCAGGTTCGGGTATTGGTAAGCTGATGATGGCGCGGCGCAAAGGTGAGTTGTTTCATGCAGGAGTCCCGGTAGAAAGATACCGCCCCTTTTTACCACGCGGGGGCGCGAACCCATAAGCCTTTAGCGACGGGGCTGAGCATCCGCCTGCTGCGCGCTGGCCGCCAGGGCAGAAAAATCCTCCGCGGTGTAGTAACGCGCCGGCGGCGGAAGCTGCTTCATAGACGCGCCCGGCCATAGCTGCAGTTGCCCAAGGTCAGCAAGGGTGATGCCCTGCCAGCGATGCGGTAACGTCAGGCGCTGCGGCGCGCTCTGCTCGCCCGGTACGCGAGTTGGCAGACGGTTGTCACCCATCTGGAAGTTGCGATGCAGCACCAGGTATTTTTCCGGCACGCGGCGCTGACTGTTCCACCAGCGGCCGTCCAGCATATCGAAATGGAAGCGGGTCACCGCCGGAGGCTGAGCACCCAGATGCATTAGCGCCTGGGTGAGCGCAGTGCCCATCGCCGCATTGTAAACGCCCTGAGAAACGGTCTGTCCGTCAAGGATCAGCGAGACGGCTAAGCGCGCGCCGAGCAGGTTTGAGTAGAGATCTTCCGGCGAAAAGGCGGAAACTTCCTCCGAAAAGCCGGGAACAGACTCAAAACCGTACCATTGGGCAATCTCGTGCCACTCCGCGACCTGATACGCCAGATGCGCGGCAAGCCAGGCGGCGAGCGTGTAACGTTCAGCGGGAGCGGTGGGAGGAGTAAAAGCAGCAAAGACCATACGACGCTGCGCCAGCTCACTCTCCAGATCGAGCGTAAACGCCTGCCCAAGCCGCGGCAGCAGCTGGCTAAAGATATAGACCGTCATATCCGCCGTATCGCGGACGTGGGCGGTATCAATGAAACCACCGCGAGCGGTGTAGAGAATGCCGTTATTCTCGCTGCTCAAGCCGGTCAGATTCGCGAGACCAGCCAACATTTTATCATTGTACTGATGCTGCCCAAGTTGGCTGGCATAGGCCACGTTATCCAGTTGGTAGAACGGTACCGGCATGCCCAGCAACTCGGCGTGCAGGTTGTAGCCAAAGGCGCAGCACGGTCGCAACCCTTTTGGCAGCGGCTGCGGCGGCATGGCGGGCCAGGCGCTGCTGGCCTGTGAAGTGGCCTGAGCGCCTAAATCCAACGCCACCGGCAGCGCGGCGTAGACCTGCGCCACGGCGCACAGCGCCAGCAGCGATACCATTTTAATCAACGCCTTCAAAATGCCTCTCCTACCTGAAAGTAAAATCCACTGCTGCCTTTGCCGATGCCGTAATCCAGCCGGACGTTCACGCGCGGCTTGAACTCAAAACGATAGCCAACGCCCGCCGAGGGCAGCCAGCGTCCATCGTCCAGCGAGTGGAACGATGGCCCCATAGTCCCCGCCCCCAGCCAACCAACGATACCGTGCCGCCAGTCGAGCTTGCGGCGGTACTCCAGTTGACCGCTGACGGCGTTTTTATCCCGGTAGCGGCCTTCGTAGTAGCCGCGCATCCGCTGATTGCTGCCAAGCAGCGGCATCATCGTCCAGGGAACGTCGCCCTGGGTAAACGCGCCGTCCATCTCCCACGCCAGAACGTTGTTATCGTCCAGCGAGTGATAGCGGCTGTAGTGAAGTTGGTATTCATCGAAGCGGGTATCGCTGCCGACATCCGGGGTAAAGCGGGTATAACGGAGATCGGCGTACTGCCCTTTGCGCGGATTAGGGACAAAGTCGCGGTCGTCCCAGCTGAGATCAACGCTGCTGCCGGAACTCAATACCGACGCGCCCTGCGCGGTTTCGCTAATTTTTGGCGGATCGTTATCGTCTATTTGCGTCGCATGCTGGGCATTCAGCGACCAGCCGATACCCAGATAGACGTTGGGCGCCAGCCGGTGGTACAGCGTCGGGCGCAGGTCAAGATCCTGGGCGGTATACTGCTCTTTCTTACTGTCTTTATCTCCCGCGCTAAAACCCTGTCCCCAGTAGTAGGTTGGGGTGTCGGTCAGCGAGCCATCCAGAAAGAAACGCCAGCGATCGTCGGCGAAAAAGGCATAATTCTGCATCGTCACGCCAAAAGCGCCGGTCGAGCTAAAGTAGCCGCTTAGGGTCAGCGTTGAGTTTTGGCTGACCGTATCATTGGGATCGGGGCGGTACATGCCCACCACCGCCGTACCCACGCCGAGCCCTAGTTCCGGGGTGTAAAATGGCCCCGGCATCACGCCCCAATCAATGCCCTTGCTGGCATCAAAATCATCGCTAGCCCCCAGCGTTTTCAGCCAGCCATCAACCTGGTCGCGAGTCGGCAGCGCCGACTGGACTTGACCGGCAAACAGACAAAAAGGCAGGAGCAGAGCGAGGCGTGTCAAAAGCGATACTCTCCCGCCACAAAGAAGCTGTTGCGGTCAGCAAAACCAATCTCAGTGGTGACGTTAAAGTTGCGGGTGAGTTCATACTGCGCGCCTACCAATACGTTCCACGGCGATGACAGATGCTGTTTTACGTCGAAGCGGCCTTTGCCATCACGGTTCGCCGCATTCACCATTTCCTGCAGCGCCGCAGACGGCATGGTGAGGTCGCTCAGGCTGCCTTTAAATTCCTGCTGCACGTCCTGATACATGGTGCCCACCCACAGGTTTAACTTACCGGAAGGCAGATGCAGGGTATCGATGCCCGGCGTGTTAAAACGGTAGCCAATACGCGGAGAAATAGTGAACGCGTCGATGCTGCCATCCAGAATATCGAACCGTGTCTGGGTGTAGTTGGCGTCGAAGGCGGTAAACCAGTTACCGACGCCGCCGACCAGCGTGGTACCGACTCCGTAGGTGGTACCCTTAAAATCGAGCTGAAAAGCCAGGTTCTGCAAATTACCAGGGTAGCGATATTTTCGCGGCCCTTTTATCCCCACGCCAATCTGCGAAACGGAGTGCCCATCGGTATACCCCACCAGGCCATACACATTCATAAACGGCAGCAGCCAGGCATCCAGCTTTACCGTTTCGGTTTTGCTTCTTTCGCGGGTATTGCCCACGTTGATTTTAAAGGCGTTATCTAGCGAATGGCCTTTCAGAGACAGTCCATTAAAATTGATACTATCTACATCAATATTCTGCCGGATATTCATGTAGTTAATATTCACGCCAAACGGTAATGGCAGCTCATAGCCGCGTTTACGCGCTTCATCACCTAAGAAAGGTAAAACGGAGTGGCCTTCTTCCGGCGCCACGGCCACAGGTTTCGCAGGCAAAGGGGTGGCCTGACTATCATCCTGATAGCCATAAAGCGGTGTCAGCGTCGAGTCAGAATCCGTCGCAGCCCAGGTCTGAAAAACCATACAGGATGACATCATCAGCACCAGACGGATGCGTTTGTTGATCATAAATGAAGCGTATTTACAGGCAGGTATGCCGGGAGATAAAAGAGGGGGAGGAGAGTAATGAAATTACGGACTGATTACGGGGACTTCCGTGCGATTTAACACCTGATAATACAATAACAAGTTTGCAAACAATCTTAAGGTTAGTGCCCGGACGATGCCGGGCAACGGGAACATCAGGACAGGACGTACTTTTCGATCGCCCAGGCAACGCCATCTTCCAGGTTTGATTTAGTGACGAAGTTCGCCGCCTCTTTCACCGCCGGAATCGCGTTATCCATCGCCACGCCAACGCCCGCGTATTCAATCATCGCAATGTCGTTTTCCTGGTCACCGATAGCCATCACCTCTTCGGCCTTGATGCCCAGCACGTCGGCCAGCGATTTCACGCCGGTGCCTTTGTTGACGCGCTTATCGAGGATCTCGAGGAAGTACGGCGAGCTCTTCAGTACGGTGTATTTCTCTTTCACTTCCGGCGGGATACGGGCAATCGCTTTATCCAGAATGGCCGGCTCATCGATCATCATCACCTTGAGGAATTCGGTTGCCGGGTCCATTTTCTCTGCTTCGCAGAACACCAGCGGGATGGTGGCGATAAAGGATTCGTGCACGGTGTAGTAGCTGATGTCGCGGTTCGCGGTGTACAGCGTGTTGCGGTCCAGCGCGTGGAAGTGAGAGCCGACTTTACGCGACAGTTCTTCCAGGAAGCGGTAGTCATCGTAGTTCAGCGCAGTCTGCGCCACGGTGCTGCCATCACCCGCTTTCTGCACCAGCGCACCGTTATAGGTAATGCAGTAATCTCCCGGCTCATTCATTCCCAGCTCTTTCAGGTAGCTGTGCACACCGGCGTACGGACGCCCGGTGGTCAGGACCACGTTAACCCCTTTTGCACGTGCTGCAGCCAGCGCGTTTTTTACCGCTGGAGAAATAGTGTGGTCCGGCAACAGCAATGTTCCGTCCATGTCGATTGCAATAAGTTTAATAGCCATGAGATCCCCAGGTTAGATGAGTCTGTTCTCATGCTAACGCGATTAAGCTCAAAAAACAGTAGCCCGTAGCGCCTAAAACGGGGATACAACGCGAGAAGCGTGCTCCCCTTTTGCCGCATCGCTAACCGAAGAGCTTGCCGCCCTTCAGCAGATCCATGCCCGCCGACAGCAAATTGTTATGCGCCTGCGGGTCCACTTCGCCTTTTGGCGACAGCGCATCGACGATTTTCGGCAGGTATTCCGCCAGCATCGTTGAGGCGGAACTGGCATCGGTGCCCAGCTTTTCGCCCAGATCCGACACGGCGGGCGCGCCGAGCACAGAGACGATCTGATCGCTGCTAATCGATTGATTACTTTGTTGATTGCTTATCCAGGATGAAACGATGTCACCGAGCCCGCCGCTTTGCAGCTTCTCCAGCAGCGCCTGAATACCGCCCTGCTCGTTTACCCAGTTCAGGATAGCCTGATATTTACCCGCATCGCCGCTGAGCAGCGAACCTACGACATCATCAAAAAGCCCCATTTTTCCACCTCGGAATGACGGTTAATAGAAGACGTAGAGAAGTATAGTTCGTGGGCGACAGGCATAAAAAAACGCCTGAAAAATTCAGGCGTTTTTAATCTGTAGGCCTGATAAGCGTAGCGCCATCAGGCTCAATGCAGGACATTGCCGGATGGCGGCGTAAACGCCTTATCCGGCCTACAGCGTTAGATATCGATGTTCGCGGCTTTCAGGGCGTTCTCTTCGATAAAGGCACGACGCGGCTCAACGGCATCACCCATCAGGGTGGTGAACAGCTGGTCAGCGGCAATCGCATCTTTCACGGTTACGCGCAGCATACGGCGGCTGTCCGGGTCCATAGTGGTTTCCCACAGCTGATCCGGGTTCATCTCACCCAGACCTTTATAACGCTGGATAGCCAGACCACGACGGGACTCTTTCACCAGCCAATCCAGCGCCTGCTCGAAGCTGGCAACCGGCTGACGGCGTTCGCCACGTTCGATGAACGCGTCTTCTTCCACCAGGCCACGCAGTTTCTCACCCAGCGTGAAGATACGACGGTATTCGCCACCGTTAACAAACTCGCTGTCCAGCACGTAGTCGGTATCCACGCCGTGGGTACGAACGCGAATAATCGGCTCAAAGTGCTGCTGTTCAACGTTGTGCTGAATATCAAACTTCCACTGGCTGCCGTGCTGTTCTTTTTCGTTCAGCTCGGTAACCAGCGCGTTCACCCAACGCGTCACTTTCTGTTCGTCGGACAGGTCAGCTTCCACCAGCGTTGGCTGATAGATAAGCTCTTTCAGCAGCGCTTTCGGGAAGCGACGTTCCATACGGTTGATCATTTTCTGAGTCGCGTTGAACTCGGCAACCAGTTTTTCCAGCGGCTCACCCGCTAACGCTGGCGCGCTGGCGTTGGTGTGCAGGGTTGCGCCATCAAGCGCGATGGAGATCTGATACTGATCCATCGCTTCATCGTCTTTAATGTACTGTTCCTGCTTGCCTTTCTTCACTTTGTACAGCGGTGGCTGTGCAATGTAGACGTGGCCGCGTTCAACAATTTCCGGCATCTGGCGATAGAAGAAGGTCAACAGCAACGTACGAATGTGCGAGCCGTCGACGTCCGCATCGGTCATGATGATGATGCTGTGATAACGCAGTTTGTCCGGGTTGTACTCGTCGCGACCGATGCCGCAGCCCAGCGCGGTGATAAGCGTGGCCACTTCCTGAGAGGAGAGCATCTTGTCGAAGCGCGCTTTCTCAACGTTGAGGATTTTACCCTTCAGCGGCAGAATCGCCTGGTTCTTACGGTTACGCCCCTGCTTCGCAGAGCCGCCCGCGGAGTCCCCTTCCACGAGGTACAGTTCAGACAGCGCCGGGTCGCGTTCCTGACAGTCAGCCAGTTTGCCCGGCAGGCCTGCTAAGTCCAGCGCGCCTTTACGACGGGTCATTTCACGGGCTTTACGCGCCGCTTCACGCGCACGTGCCGCGTCGATAATTTTGCCTACTACGATTTTCGCGTCAGACGGGTTTTCCAGCAGGTATTCGCTCAGCAGTTCGTTCATCTGCTGTTCTACTGCCGTTTTCACCTCGGAGGAGACCAGTTTGTCTTTGGTCTGAGAGGAGAATTTCGGGTCCGGTACCTTCACGGAAACCACCGCAATCAGGCCTTCACGGGCATCGTCACCGGTGGCGCTGACTTTCGCTTTTTTGCTGTAGCCTTCTTTATCCATGTAGGCGTTCAGGGTACGGGTCATCGCCGCACGGAAGCCTGCAAGGTGAGTACCGCCATCACGCTGTGGAATGTTGTTGGTGAAGCAGTAGATGTTTTCCTGGAAACCATCGTTCCACTGCAGCGCAACTTCGACGCCGATACCGTCTTTTTCGGTGGAGAAATAGAAGATATTCGGGTGAATTGGCGTTTTGTTCTTGTTGAGATACTCAACGAACGCCTTGATGCCGCCTTCATAGTGGAAATGGTCTTCTTTACCGTCACGCTTATCGCGCAGGCGAATAGAGACGCCGGAGTTCAGGAACGACAGTTCGCGCAGACGTTTTGCCAGGATGTCGTATTCGAACTCGGTGACGTTGGTGAAGGTTTCGTAGCTCGGCCAGAAACGCACCATGGTACCGGTTTTTTCGGTATCGCCGGTCACGGCCAGCGGTGCCTGTGGCACGCCGTGCGCGTAAATCTGACGGTGAATTTTGTTATCGCGCTGGATAACCAGTTCCAGCTTCTGGGACAGGGCGTTAACTACGGAAACACCCACGCCGTGCAGACCGCCGGAGACTTTATAGGAGTTATCGTCGAACTTACCGCCTGCGTGCAGAACGGTCATGATGACTTCCGCAGCAGAAACGCCCTCTTCCGGGTGAATACCGGTTGGGATACCACGGCCGTCATCCTGTACGGAAACGGAGTTATCGCTGTGAATAGTAACAACGATATCTTTGCAGTAACCAGCGAGCGCTTCGTCGATAGCGTTATCCACAACCTCAAATACCATGTGGTGCAGACCGGTGCCGTCATCCGTGTCGCCGATATACATACCCGGGCGCTTACGCACCGCATCCAGCCCTTTCAGGACTTTGATACTGGAGGAGTCATAAGAATTCGACATCAACGTTTCTCGCTCATTTAAACTTGGGTTAATCCGTTATTTTACCCTTTTCCACGTTAAACATCTTCGAATTTTCGTCCGACATGTCCAGAACGTGTTCAGCGCTGATCGCGCTGACGAAAACCTGAGACTGTGTAGCTTTTAAACGGCTGGCCAGCAGGCCACGCCGCGCATCATCAAGTTCCGAGGCAAAATCATCTATCAGGTACAGGCAGCGTCTCCCGCTTTCGCGAGTTAAAAACTCGCCCTGTGCCAGGCGTAACGCGCACATCAGCAGCTTAAGCTGCCCGCGCGATAAGGTGTCTTCCACCGGCGCGCCGTCGGCGCGAATGCGGAAGTCCGCCTTGTGCGGGCCGTGTGCCGTGTAGGTCAGCATACGGTCGCGTTCGAAGTTTCTCTCCAGCACTTCGGCATAGTCAGTTTCTTTTTCCCAGCCGCGCTGGAAGGAGAAGGTCAGAGAGAACTCCGGGAGAAATTGTTTGCAGGTATCCGCCATATCTTCGGCGATACCGGCGCTGTATTCCGCGCGCCAGCGGCTGATTTGCTCGGCCAGTGGAATAAGTTCCATATCCCACGGGCGTAACTGCGCGTAGCGGCTCACCTGGCGCAGCGCGGCGTTGCGCTGCTTGAGCAACCGTTTCAGGTTACTCCAGGCGTTGAAGAATCCGGCTTCGTTGTGGAAGCATCCCCAATCAAGGAACGCTCTTCTATATTTGGGGCCGCCGTTGAGTAAAGTAAACCCCTCAGGCGTAATCAGCTGCATCGGCATCAGCAGCGCCAGTTCGGCCACTTTATGGCCGTCGGTGCCGTCGATACGCACCTTGCTGTCGCCCTGCTTGTCTTTGGTCAGGCCGATAGACGTTTCACGCTCCGCGCCCTGTAGGCGACCGTGCAGGACAAATGATTCCTGCTCGTGGCGGATAACGCGGCCAATCTGCAAACTGCGAAACGCCCGGCCATGGCCGAGCGTATAGATGGCTTCCAGCACGCTGGTTTTGCCGCTGCCGTTGGCGCCAACCAGGAAGTTAAAGCCGGGGGATAACGCGAGATCCGCGTTTTCGATATTGCGAAAATCGCGGATCAACAGGCGGGAGAGCGACATTACAGTCTCATTGGCATTACAACATAGGCAGCCGACTGTGATGCGGCATCTTCAATCTGTACGCTCGATACGGAATCGGTCAGCAGAATGCGCACGTTCTCGCACTTCAGCGCGTTCAGAACGTCCAGCACGTAGCTGACGTTGAAGCCGATTTCCAGCTCGGTGCCCGGGTAGGAGACATCCAGAATTTCTTCCGCTTCTTCCTGCTCTGGGTTGTTGGCGGTGATTTTCAGCTGGTTTTCGCTGACAAACAGACGCACGCCGCGGAATTTCTCGTTAGAGAGAATCGCCGCACGGGCAAAGGCCTGCTTGAGGATATCGCAGCCGGCTTCCAGATGTTTGTCCGGATTCTTCGGCAATACGCGGCGATAATCCGGGAAACGGCCATCAACCAGCTTGGAAGTGAAGATGAAATCACCGACGTGCGCGCGGATGTTGTTGCTGCCGATCTGCACGCGCAGCGGCGTATCGCCACCGTCGAGCATACGCATCAGCTCAATCACCCCTTTACGCGGCACGATCACCGAATGGCTCGGCAGCGATTGCCCGATAGGCATGGAGCAGACCGCCAGACGGTGGCCGTCGGTTGCCACGGTACGCAGCTCTTCACCTTCGGTTTCGAACAGCATGCCGTTTAAGTAATAACGAACGTCCTGATGCGCCATCGAGAACTGCGTGGCTTCAATCAGGCGCTTCATGGTCGCCTGCGGCAGAGTAAATTCGACTTCGCTCTGCCAATCGTCCAGGTTCGGGAAGTCGGCGGCAGGCAGCGTAGAAAGCGAGAAGCGGCTACGGCCAGAGCGCACCAACATACGGTCGCCTTCCAGCTGTACGGCAATCTCAGCACCTTCCGGCAAGCCACGGCAAATATCAAAGAATTTACGCGCCGGGACGGTAGTCGCGCCCGGTTCATGTGCCTGCAGCAGCGCCACGCGCGCTACCATTTCCATTTCTAAATCGGTACCGGTCAGCGACAGCGTGCCGTCCGCGACCTGCAGCAGCAGGTTACCCAGAATCGGCAATGTCGGACGCCCGCCTAACGGGCCACTCACCTGTTGTAACGGTTTTAATAAATGTTCACGTTCTACGGTAAATTTCATAGGATCACGACGACAATGTTCTGATTAAATTGGAAAAGTCTTCTTTGATATCGTGGCTTTCTTCACGCAGCTGTTCAATCTTACGGCAGGCGTGCAGCACGGTGGTATGGTCACGGCCACCAAACGCATCGCCAATCTCCGGCAGACTGTGGTTGGTGAGTTCTTTCGCCAACGCCATCGCCATCTGGCGCGGACGCGCTACCGAACGAGAACGTCGTTTGGAGAGCAGATCCGCGACTTTAATTTTGTAGTACTCCGCCACCGTCTTCTGAATATTGTCGATGGTGACCAGCTTTTCCTGCAGCGCTAACAGGTCGCGCAGCGCTTCGCGCACGAAATCGATGGTGATCGCCCGGCCGGTAAAGTTGGCGTTGGCGATAACGCGGTTCAGTGCCCCTTCAAGTTCACGCACGTTAGAGCGTAGACGCTTGGCAATGAAGAACGCCACCTCGCCAGGCAGACGAATATCGTTTTCGTCGGCTTTTTTCATCAGGATAGCGACGCGGGTCTCAAGCTCAGGCGGCTCAATGGCCACCGTCAGACCCCAGCCGAAGCGGGACTTCAGACGATCTTCTACACCGTTGATCTCTTTCGGATAGCGATCCGACGTGAGGATGATCTGCTGATTACCTTCCAGCAGGGCGTTAAAGGTGTGGAAGAACTCTTCCTGAGAGCGCTCTTTGTTGGCGAAGAATTGAATATCATCGATCAGCAGGGCATCCACTGAACGATAGTAGCGTTTAAACTCTTCGATCGCGTTGTTTTGCAGGGCTTTTACCATGTCCTGGACAAAGCGCTCGGAGTGCATATACACCACTTTCGCGTTCGGTTTGCGGGCGATAATACCGTTGCCTACCGCGTGCAGCAGGTGCGTTTTCCCCAGACCGGTGCCGCCGTAGAGGAACAGGGGGTTATACGCGCCGCCAGGGTTGTCTGCCACCTGACGCGCCGCCGCGCGGGCCAGTTGGTTCGACTTACCTTCAACGAAGTTATCAAAAGTATGTTTAACGTTGACGTTGGAGCGATAGGAAGGCTCGGCAGGTGCCGGGACGTTGTCCCATCCTGCACGCGGTGCCGGGGCAACGCGCGGGGTATGAACCTGGGCCATCTGGGCCGGAGCGCTGACGTTCGCCGTCTCTCTTAGCGTTTGGGTGACGGGCTTAGTGCCAACCTCAAAGCGCAGCTGCGGGGCATCGGCGCCGCAGAAATCATTCAGCAGGCCGTTGATGTTATTGAGGTATTTATCTCTAACCCAATCAAGTACGAAACGGTTTGGCGCATACAGTGCCAGCGTGTTATCGCTTAGTTCCGCCTGCAATGGGCGGATCCACATGCTGAATTCTGTGGCTGGTAACTCATCCTGCAATCGGGCAAGACATTGCTGCCAAAGCGAAAGTGACACGGCGGACTCCACTCGAAAAAAGTCGATACACATCATCCTCCAGGCAAACCTGCAGGCTACCTCTGACGATCCTGCCGCCAGCAAAACTGAATACTGGCGGGGATTCATTCAGTTGCTGCATAGATGCAGCCCGAACAATGCTGTGTATAAGATTAAAAATTCGTGATTTTTGGCACACGTCGAAAAGACCCGATGCAAGCGGGTGACGCGCGAACCGCTATCTGCGGTTTTCAACCACCTCTTTCAGACACGGTGCTGAAATGGCGCGGTTATTTTCCCCTTTTACGATCCACCGATCGCGATCGGGCCGAGGATCATAGCGTAAACTGCGCCAGAGATCTTCTGTTTCTCACAGTTTCTTCCCGATTTATCCACAGGGTGGATCCGGCAAGCGCTAAGTGTAAACGATCCCGATAAAGAGAAGGCACGATTTCCTTCGCATATTGGAAAAATTAATGACTAGCGACAAATTTCTGCTTAAATGATCTAACAAAGATCCAGGATGATCCTTGCGCTTTAATGGGCAGGCCGTATAATCCCCCACCCGGCATGTTCTGCGCGAATTTTGGTGAAGGACGCTGCTCATTTACCGGGCGAAAAACTGCGGTGATACGTGGTTTTTTACGCGGTAAATAAGGAAAGAGAATTGACTCCGGAGTGTACAATTATTACAATCCGGCCTCTTTAATCACCCATGGCTTCGGTGTCCATCGTTCGATTTTCGTTCGGATATCCAATAAAGCCATTGAATTTATTCAAGTTTAGGTAGAAATCGCCATGAAACGCACTTTTCAACCGTCTGTACTGAAGCGCAACCGTTCTCACGGCTTCCGTGCTCGTATGGCTACTAAAAATGGTCGTCAGGTTCTGGCACGTCGTCGTGCTAAAGGCCGTTCTCGTCTGACCGTTTCTAAGTAATAAAGCTAACCCCTCGAGTGGTTAAGCTAGCATTTCCCAGGGAGTTACGTTTGTTAACTCCCACTCATTTCACATTCGTCTTCCAGCAGCCACAACGGGCTGGCACGCCGCAAATCACCATTCTCGGCCGCCTGAATTCGCTGGGGCATCCCCGTATCGGTCTCACCGTCGCCAAGAAAAACGTCAAACGCGCACATGAACGCAATCGGATTAAACGTCTGACGCGTGAAAGTTTCCGTTTGCGTCAGCATGAACTCCCGCCAATGGATTTCGTGGTGGTGGCAAAGAGAGGGGTTGCCGACCTCGATAACCGTGCTCTCTCGGAAGCGTTGGAAAAATTATGGCGCCGCCATTGTCGCCTGGCTCGCGGGTCCTGATAGGCCTTATCCGGGTCTATCAGCGCCTGATTAGTCCGCTACTCGGGCCACATTGCCGTTTCACGCCAACCTGTTCTCAATACGGAATTGAGGCATTGCGCAGGTTTGGAGTGATAAAAGGCAGTTGGTTGACAGTGAAACGCGTATTAAAATGCCACCCTTTACACCCTGGTGGTGACGACCCCGTCCCGCCTGGACCATTTGATACCAGAGAACACTAACGATGGATTCGCAACGCAATCTCCTTATCATCGCTTTGTTGTTCGTGTCTTTCATGATCTGGCAAGCCTGGGAGCAGGATAACAATCCTCAAGCCCAGCAGCAGACCACGCAGACTACGACCACAGCAGCGGGTAGCGCCGCAGACCAGGGCGTACCGGCCAGTGGCCAAGGGAAACTGATTACGGTTAAAACTGATGTGCTTGAGCTGACTATCAACACTCGCGGTGGTGATATTGAGCAAGCGCTGCTTCCGGCTTACCCGAAAGCACTGAAATCTGACGAACCGTTCCAGTTACTGGAAACCACCCCACAGTTTGTCTATCAGGCACAAAGCGGCTTAACCGGTCGTGATGGCCCGGATAACCCGGCTAACGGCCCGCGTCCGCTGTATAACGTCGATAAAGATGCGTTTGTGATGGCCGATGGCCAGAACGAAATCGTCATTCCGCTGACCTATACCGATAAAGCAGGCAACGTCTTCACCAAAACCTTCACCCTGAAACGCGGTGATTATGCGGTGAACGTGAGCTATGACGTGAAGAACGCCGGCGAGAAACCGCTGGAAGTCTCTACCTTCGGTCAGTTGAAGCAGACGGCAGCACTGCCAACCAGTCGCGATACGCAGTCTGGCGGCCTGTCTACCATGCACACCTTCCGTGGCGCAGCGTACTCAACGTCTGATTCGAAATACGAAAAATATAAATTCGATACTATCGTTGATAACGAGAACCTGAACACCAACACTAAAAACGGTTGGGTTGCCATGCTGCAGCAGTACTTCACTACTGCATGGGTTCCACAGAACAACGGTACCAATAACTTCTACACCGCTAACCTCGGTAACGGCGTAGTGGCTATCGGCTACAAATCTCAGCCAGTTCTGGTACAGCCAGGTCAGGCAGATAAACTGCAGAGCACCCTGTGGGTCGGCCCAGCAATCCAGGACAAAATGGCTGCCGTTGCGCCGCACCTGGATCTGACCGTTGACTACGGCTGGCTGTGGTTCATCTCTCAGCCGCTGTTCAAACTGCTGAAATGGATCCATAGCTTCCTGGGTAACTGGGGCTTCTCCATCATTGTTATCACCTTTATCGTTCGTGGCATCATGTACCCGCTGACTAAAGCGCAGTACACCTCCATGGCGAAGATGCGTATGCTGCAGCCTAAGATTCAGGCCATGCGTGAGCGTCTGGGCGACGACAAACAGCGTCAAAGCCAGGAAATGATGGCCCTGTATAAAGCGGAAAAAGTTAACCCACTGGGTGGCTGCTTCCCGCTGATTATTCAGATGCCAATCTTCCTTGCTCTGTACTACATGCTGAGCGCCTCGGTTGAACTGCGTCATGCGCCGTTTATCCTGTGGATCCACGACCTGTCTGCACAAGACCCGTACTACATCCTGCCGATCATCATGGGCGCGACGATGTTCTTCATTCAGAAGATGTCTCCGACGACCGTGACCGACCCGATGCAGCAGAAGATCATGACCTTTATGCCGGTCATCTTCACGGTGTTCTTCCTGTGGTTCCCATCTGGCCTGGTGGTGTACTACATCGTCAGCAACCTGGTTACCATCATTCAGCAGCAGCTGATTTACCGTGGTCTGGAAAAACGTGGCCTGCATAGCCGCGAGAAGAAAAAATCCTGATTCGGTGTAGGCCGGATAAGGCGAAGCCGCCATCCGGCTATGCGCGCCGCGCTGCCTGATGGCGCTAACGCTTATCAGGCCTACAATCAAAAGGCGGTCATATGACCGCCTTTTTTTATTGCGACACTGTAGAGACAAACCATGAGCCAAAACGACACTATCGTCGCCCAGGCCACCCCACCGGGACGCGGTGGTGTGGGCATTCTGCGCATCTCCGGCCTGAAGGCGAGAGATGTCGCGCAGGCGGTGCTGGGCAAACTGCCTAAACCGCGCTACGCCGATTACCTGCCGTTCAAAGACAGCGACGGCAGCGCGCTGGATCAGGGCATTGCGCTGTGGTTCCCCGGCCCGAATTCGTTCACCGGTGAAGACGTGCTGGAGCTTCAGGGCCACGGCGGCCCGGTGATCCTCGACCTGCTACTAAAACGTATTCTGACGCTGCCGGGTGTACGCATTGCCAATCCCGGTGAATTTTCCGAGCGTGCGTTTTTAAACGATAAGCTCGACCTGGCGCAGGCAGAAGCCATTGCCGACTTGATCGATGCCAGCTCTGAGCAGGCAGCACGCTCCGCGCTGAACTCGCTGCAGGGAGCCTTCTCGGCGCGCGTAAACCATCTTGTGGAAGCACTCACTCACCTGCGCATCTACGTTGAAGCAGCTATCGACTTCCCGGACGAGGAGATAGACTTCCTCTCCGACGGGAAAATCGAAGCGCAGCTGAATACGGTAATGGGCGATCTCGACGCCGTGCGCGCCGAAGCGCGTCAGGGCAGCCTGCTGCGCGAAGGGATGAAGGTGGTGATTGCCGGTCGCCCGAACGCCGGGAAATCGAGCCTGCTGAACGCCCTGGCGGGCCGTGAAGCGGCTATCGTTACCGACATCGCAGGCACCACCCGCGACGTGCTGCGCGAGCATATCCATATCGACGGCATGCCGCTGCATATCATCGATACCGCCGGTCTGCGCGATGCCAACGATGAAGTTGAACGTATCGGCATCGAGCGCGCCTGGCAGGAAATTGAGCAAGCTGACCGCGTGCTGTTTATGGTCGATGGCACGACAACCGACGCCACCGACCCTGCAGACATCTGGCCGGACTTTATCGCCCGTCTGCCGGCAAACTTGCCGATCACCGTGGTGCGCAACAAGGCCGATATCACTGGCGAAACGCTGGGGCTCAGCGAAGTAAATGGCCACTCACTTGTGCGCCTCTCCGCGCGCACCGGCGAAGGCGTCGACGTGCTGCGTAACCATCTCAAACAGAGCATGGGCTTCGAAAACAACATGGAAGGCGGCTTCCTGGCGCGCCGTCGCCACCTGCAGGCGCTTTCCGATGCCGCAGAGCATCTGGAGCAGGGTAAAGCCCAGCTGCTCGGTGCCTGGGCCGGAGAACTGCTGGCAGAAGAGCTGCACCTGGCGCAGCAGAGCCTGAGTGAGATCACCGGGGAATTTACCTCCGACGATCTCCTGGGACGGATTTTCTCTAGTTTCTGTATTGGTAAGTAAGCCATCAAACCCGAATTAACTCACTGTTAATTCGGGTTTTCTTTTCTATCCCCCGCTGCAATTGCTCTCCCTAAGCTAAGCTTGTTAAATGTTTCTATTTCCTGATGAACAGGCTACCGCAATGACGACTGAATACACTCTGATTGAATCCGTTCCTTCCGCCGAAACGTTCTGCCACCTACGCAAAATAGCCGGCCTGTCTGCCCGACCGCTCGCAGCCGCCGAAATCGGCCTGCCGCGGAGCTGCTACGGCGTGCATATTATTTGGCAAGGTTCGCCGGTCGGCATGGGGCGGATCGTCGGTGACGGCGCGCTGAATTTTGAAATTGTCGATATCGCTGTCGACCCTGACCATCAGGGCAAAGGGCTGGGGCGTAAAATCATGGAAGCACTTATGGCCTGGCTAGACGCCCATGCATTTAAAGGCAGCTATGTCTCTCTGGTCGCCGACGTTCCGGAGCTGTACGCTAAATTTGGCTTCGAGTCCGTACGCCCGGAAAGCGAAGGAATGGCGAGAGTCTGGAAGTAAATTTCCTCACAGGAAATCACAGTTGTCCAAATGGCAACTCGTGTCATCACACGCGCCCCATTATGCTGACGCCTCATTTCTCGTGAGGTCGCCATGACACGTTTTCTGGTCTGCTGTTTTGCCCTGGTTTTACTCTATCCCGCCGGTATTGATATGTATCTGGTGGGATTACCGCGTATCGCCGCTGATTTACAGGCCAGCGAAGCGCAGCTACACATCGCGTTTTCGGTCTATCTGGCCGGGATGGCAACCGCCATGCTGTTCGCCGGAAAAGTGGCTGACCAATCGGGCCGCAAGCCGGTAGCGATTGTCGGAGCGCTGATCTACATCGCTGCCTCCGCTATCTGTTCGTTGGCACAGAGCGGCACTCCTTTCCTGGTAGGCCGTTTTATTCAGGGGATCGGGGCTGGCTGTTGCTACGTCGTGGCGTTCGCTATCCTGCGCGATACGCTCGACGATCGCCTGCGGGCCAAGGTACTGTCACTGCTTAATGGGATCACCTGCATCGTTCCGGTACTCGCGCCGGTGATGGGGCACCTGATTATGCTCAAATACCCGTGGCAGAGCCTGTTCTACACGATGATTGGCATGGGCGTGGTGGTCTGCCTGCTGTCGGTGTTTGTGCTGCGAGAATCGCGCCCTGCGACGCGTCCTGCCTCGGCAGGCTATACGCCAGGAGCCGAGTCGTTGGTGAATCGCTTTTTCCTCAGCCGTTTGGCGATCACCACGCTGAGCGTGTCGGTGATCCTCACCTTTGTGAACACCTCGCCGGTGCTGCTGATGGAGGTCATGGGCTTTGACCGCGGCGAATATGCCACGACCATGGCGATGACCGCAGGCGTCAGCATGGCGGTTTCGTTCTCGACGCCGTTTGCCCTGAGCCTGTTTAAACCCCGCACCCTCATGCTGGCATCGCAGGTACTGTTCCTGGCGGCGGGGATTGTGCTAACGCTTTCCGCTACGCACGCGGTTACGCTCTTCGGGCTGACCTTAATCTGCGCAGGCTTCTCAGTAGGCTTTGGCGTTGCCATGAGCCAGGCGCTGGGGCCGTTCTCGCTGCGGGCCGGGGTTGCCAGTTCGGCGCTCGGTATTGCTCAGGTCTGCGGTTCGTCGCTGTGGATATGGCTGTCGGCCATCCTGGGCCTTAATGCGCTGAATATGCTGATCGGTATTCTGATTGCCTGTAGCATAGTGTGCATACTGCTGATTATCTCAGTGGCTCCTAACCGGTCTGCGCCAACACATGAAGAAGCCTCTCTCCAGTCTCGATCTTAATTTACTGCTATGCCTGCAGCTGCTGATGCAGGAGCGCAGCGTCACCAAAACCGCCAAACGGATGAACGTCACGCCGTCGGCGGTCAGTAAGTCGCTGTCGAAGCTGCGAGCCTGGTTTGACGATCCGCTGTTTGTGAATACCCCGCTTGGGCTGACGCCAACGCCGCTGATGGTCAGCATGGAGCAAAACCTGGCCGAGTGGATGCAGATGGGCAATCAGCTGCTGGATAAACCGCATCACGAAACGCCGCGCGGGCTGAAGTTTGATCTGGTTGCCGAGACGCCGCTGGTGATGATCATGTTCAACGAACTCTCCAGCCAGATTTACCAGCGCTACCCGCAGGCGACGATCAAAGTGCGTAACTGGGATTATGATTCACTGGACGCGATTATTCGCGGTGAGGTCGACATCGGCTTCACCGGGCGCGAAAGCCACCCACGCTCACGCGAGCTGCTGAGCCTGCTGCCGCTGTCGATAGACTACGAGGTGCTGTTTACCGACCTGCCTTGGGTATGGCTGCGTGAAGACCATCCAGCGCTTTTGGAAGAGTGGAATCTGGAGACGTTCCTGCGCTACCCGCACATCAGCATCTGCTGGGAACAGAGCGATACCTGGGCGCTGGACGACGTATTGCAGGAGATGGGGCGTGAACGTCATATCGCGCTCAGCCTGCCGGGCTTTGAACAGTCGCTGTTTATGGCCGCTCAGCCGGACCACCAGATGATCGCGACAGCACCGCGCTACTGTCAGCATTATAATCAACTGCACAACCTGCCTTTAGTACCTCGCCCACTACCGTTTGATGCTGTGCAGCGGGAAAAACTGCAGGTGCCATTTACCCTACTCTGGCATAAACGAAATAGTCACAACCCGAAAATTATCTGGCTCCGTGATACCCTAAAAGCCTTATATCTCGCTGTTTCCTGAATCAATATTCGTAAAAATAATACGTTTCAGTTAGGGCAAAGTGTAAAAGTCGCGTAATACCCCTTTTCAATCGCACTTTTAGGCAGTAAAACCTGATCATAACTGGCGTAAATGTTACTCTCGCCATACACACAGTCCATTAATCACGGAGCGAAAAATGGCGACGCACTTTGCAAGAGGGATCCTTAAGGACGGACATCTACTATCGGTCAGGCTCTCATCCACCAGCCATAATATTGCGCGCCAGCTGCCGGCCCATCGACGGACCCGCTACCTGGCTTCCCGCGCTTTGCTGGCGGAATTGCTGTTTATGCTGTATGGCATTAGCGAACTGCCTGAAATCGAGACTCAGCAAGAAGGTAAACCGTACTTTAAGGATAGCCATCTACCTGATTTTTCTATCGCTTATGCCGGTAATATCGTCGGCGTTGCCCTGACCACCGAAGGCCAGTGCGGCCTTGATATGGAGCTGCTGCGCACGCTGCGTAACACTCCGCAGGCCACAATGATGGAAAGCTACCGCTTTACCAGCAATGAGAATCTGTGGATCAACAACCAGAACGATCCACATGAAGCGCGCGCACAACTCATCACGCTGCGTCAGAGCGTCCTCAAACTGTCAGGCGACGTTCATCACGACTCTCCTCAGACGCTCCAGCTACTGCCCGGCTCAGGCCGCCTGCGTTCGGCATTAACCGACCAGCTTGAAGTCATCTGCGATGCCGAAGACGTGCTGGTCTGGTCGCTGGCTGCTTCACCGTCTATCGACAAGCTCAAAGTTTGGGAGTTTGATGGTAAGTGCGGCTGGCGTAGCCTGCCTGATGCTCAGACCCGGGCCAACGAACCCTCGGCACGCCTGATGAGATTCACCAGCCTACCGGCGGAGAAAGCGCTTATACTCAATTGATTCGGCTGGATTTCAGCCGCCATGATGGAAAGGAGTAGTCATGTCTGAAACATTGAACGTTGTGACGTTACTGGGAAGCCTGCGTAAAGGCTCATTCAACGGTATGGTGGCGCGCACCCTGCCTAAAATCGCCCCCGCGGGCATGACCGTTTCCGCACTGCCGTCGATTGGCGATATCCCGCTGTACGACGCGGACCTACAACAGGAAGACGGTTTCCCGCAAAGCGTGGAAGCGCTGGCAGAACAGATTCGCCAGGCCGACGGCGTGGTTATCGTCACGCCAGAGTACAACTATTCCGTGCCGGGTGGCCTGAAGAACGCCATCGACTGGCTCTCTCGTCTGCCGGATCAGCCGCTTTCAGGTAAACCGGTTCTGATTCAGACCAGCTCCATGGGCGCTATAGGCGGCGCGCGCTGCCAGTATCATCTGCGTCAGATTCTGGTGTTCCTGGATGCGATGGTAATGAACAAGCCGGAATTTATGGGCGGCGTGATTCAAAATAAGGTCGACCCGCAGCTGGGTGAAGTGATTGAACAGGGGACGTTGGATCATTTGACCGGTCAGTTGACCGCATTTGGCGAGTACATTCAGCGCGTTAAAGCGTAAGTGCGGGCTGATGCCCTCTCCCTGTGGGAGAGGGTACAAACACTAAAGCCCTTTTCGATGAAAAGGGCTTACTGTTTATTTTGCGTCAATAAACACAATCTTCAGAATAAACAGCAGTGCGACAACGATAACGCACGGGCTGAGGTCGCGGAAACGACCGGTACCAATCTTCATCACGCAGTAAGAGATGAAGCCCAGCGCAATACCTTCGGTGATTGAGAAGCTGAACGGCATCATCACCGCGGTAATAAACGCCGGAACCGCTTCGGTCAGGTCATCCCACTTCACGCGAGACAGGCTGGATGTCATCAGGACACCCACGTAAATCAGCGCGCCCGCTGCCGCATAGCCCGGCACCATACCCGCCAGCGGCGACAGGAAGATAACCAGCAGGAACAGCAGACCAACCACTACAGCCGTCAGACCGGTACGACCGCCCACGGACACGCCGGAGGAGGATTCGATATACGCAGTGACGGAAGAGGTGCCGATAAAGGAGCCGGCAACCGAGGAGACGCTATCGACAAACAGCGCCTGCTTCATGCGTGGGAACTTGCCTTTCGCATCGGCCAGGCCAGCTTTGTCGGTCACGCCAATCAGCGTACCGGAGGAGTCAAACAGGTTTACCAGCATGAAGGAGAAGATAACGCCCGCCAGCCCCAGGTTGAAGGAGCCCGCCAGGTCAACATGACCGACCACGGTGGTAATGCTCGGCGGCGCAGAAACGATGCCGCTGTAGTGCACATCGCCCAGCATCCAGCCCAACAGCGTGGTTACCACGATAGAGACCAGCACCGCTGCGTGAATGTTACGAGAGGCCAGAATCGCAATGATAAAGAAGCCCAGCACGCCCAGCAGTACGCTGTGCGAGGTCAGGTTACCGATAGAGACCAGCGTGTCCTGGTTTGCCACGATAACGCCGGCGTTTTTCAGGCCCATCATACCGATGAACAGACCGATACCGCTGGTGATCCCTACGCGCAGGCTCACCGGGATATTGGCAATCATCCAGTAACGCACGCGGAAAATCGTCAACAGCAGCAGACCAATAGCGCCCCAGAAGATAGCGCCCATCCCGACCTGCCACGGCAGGCCCATCGCCTGCACCACCACGAACGCGAAGAATGCATTCAGGCCCATCGCCGGAGCCAGTGCCACCGGCAGGTTGGCAAAAATGCCCATCAGAATACTGCCCAGCGCCGCGATCAGGCAGGTAGTAACAAACACTGCGCTGGTGTCCATGCCAGCTACGCCAAGAATTTGCGGGTTAACGAAAACGATGTAGACCATCGTCAGGAAGGTCGTGAAACCGGCGATCACTTCGGTACGTGCCGTCGTGCCGTGCTCGCGCAGTTTAAACACGCGCTCCAGAATCCCCTGACCGGAAGCCGGGGTGGTGTGTTGTTGACTCATTATTAATTTCCGCAGACATGGAAGGAAAATTCGTCGCTATCCTATACCAAAATGCGACAATAGGCGCGGTTGCGAGATACTTTTTTTCATTGATTTTGCTTATACGGCAACGATTGCGTCTCTCAATTCGGCATTACGTAAACGTTAAACTTGTTAAAAAGGAAATGACATGTCCGGAGTTGAAGCGGTTTTTTTCGACTGTGACGGTACGCTGGTAGACAGCGAAGTGATCTGTTCACGGGCCTACGTCCATATGTTCAAAACATTTGGCATCACGCTCGATCTGGAAGAGATTTTTAAACGTTTCAAGGGCGTAAAGCTCTACGAGATCATCGACATCATCAACGATGAACACGGCACTCAGTTGGAAAAAGCGGAGTTAGAACCGGTTTACCGCGCCGAGGTCGCACGCCTGTTCGACACCGAGCTGGAGGTGATTGCTGGGGCGAACGCGCTGCTCGACGCAGTTAGTGTGCCAATGTGCGTCGTGTCGAACGGCCCGGTCAGCAAAATGCAGCATTCGCTCGGCAAGCTGGATATGTTGCACCATTTCCCGGATAAGCTGTTCAGCGGCTACGATATCCAGCGCTGGAAGCCAGACCCGGCGCTGATGCACCATGCCGCAAAGGCAATGAACGTGGATGTGGAGAAGTGCATTCTGGTGGATGACTCCTCCGCTGGCGCGCAGTCAGGGATTGATGCGGGCATGGAGGTGTTCTACTTCTGCGCCGACCCGCACAATAAACCGATCGTTCACCCGAAGGTGACGACGTTTACCGATCTGGCGGAGCTCCCGGCGCTGTGGAAAGCACGCGGCTGGGATATTACGCGATAACGGTACCGTGATGATTGTCCGATAGTGGGCGTGAGCCGGATAAGGCGCAAAGCGCCTCCATCCGGCATCTCCGCAGAATCAGGCGAGCGCCGACGCAGCGGCTTTATCCGCAATCACCGTTAATGACGGATGAAGCTGCAGCACCGAAGCGGGAACCGTTTCACTTACTGGACCTTCAAGTACCTGTTTAAGCGCCTGCGCTTTTCCCTCACCGCTGACAATCAGGATCAGGTTTTTCGCCGCCATAATGCTTTTCGGCCCCATCGTGACGTAGCTATCCGGCACCAGCGAGTAATCTCCGCCTAACTCACCGTGCACGACAATGTCGACCATCGCACCTTCAATCGGCACCTCGGTCGTGAGCTCGTGAAAACGGGTGGTACCCGGAAGGTTGCCACAGAAATGTCCATCGGCTCCAAGCCCCATGAGCACCAAATCCAGACCGCCTTCGGCCGCAATTCGGGCATCATGCTCGCGGAAATTATCGAGGGTTAGCTTTCGGATATTCGCCTCATCAATGCCTGCAGGCGTGAAAAACAGCTTCCGCAGATTTGTCACGGTGACGCCATCACCCGGTTTATGGCGAAACGGGATCTCATCAAAGTTATAAAAATAGCAGTGTTGATACCACGGCTTACCCTTCACGGCTTCGGTAACATGTTCATACATCCCCTTTGGCGTGTTACCCGCCGTAATCGCCAGGTTAACCTGATGAGGCTGAGACATATAACCCAGCAGGTGCTGCGCGGCAACCCGACTCATCTCGGTATAGTCTTCCGTAATGATTAACTTCATCTCTTGCTCCTTGAGGTGTGATGCCCGGCGTCAGCGTTCTGACGTCGGGGCGTAACAATTACTGCTTGAAGATCTTCTGCACAAATTCGGCGTAAGCCGGCCGCCAGACGTCCATTTCGTGGTTAAGGCCTGGGTATTCATGATAGTCAAAGTTGATTTTTTGCTTCTCGAGCTCAGCCTTCAACCCGGCAATGTCTTTACCGGTCACCACATCTTTATCACCCACGACCACGGTGAAGTTACGTAGCTGCTGATTGATAGACTGCGGGTCATTCAACCGTGCGCTAACCCCTTCATCAGGCACCGTTGTGGTCGTGACGCCGCTAAAGGTCGCCAACCAGCCAAAACTGTCCAGATGATTCATTCCGGAGACCAGCGCCTGATATCCACCCTGTGACAACCCGGCCAACGCGCGGCCATCAGCATCTTTTCGCACGTTAAAACGCTTGCCGATCAGCGGGATAATATCGTGTATCAGTTCGTTATCCGCCGCTTTCGCGTTGAGTGGATAAAACACTTTACGCCGTTCCTCGGGGACAAAATCTTCCGGAACAATGCCTTTCGCATCGGTTTCGGTATCGGGCACCACCACCAGCATCGGCACTATTTTTCCATCTGCGAGCAGGTTATCCATCATCTGTGCGATACGCCCTTGATCGATAGCCGAACGGCCGGTATCGCCAAACCCGTGATAAAAATAGAGCACCGGCAACGGCTTACCCTGTCCGTTATAGCCAGGTGGCGTCCAGACATACATCTGACGCTCAGATTTCAACGCGTTGGAGTGGTAGGTGACGGCAATCAAATCGCCGTGAGGGACGGACTTCACGTCCAGAATGCTACCGGGAACCAGGATCATGCTGCTGTTCACCTGGCGCTGCGGCTTAGGCATCGCGGTGCCGGTGTCAATGCTGCGGACACCATCGATATTAAAGAAGTATTCATACAAATTGGGCGCCATCACCGGGCTATGCCAGCTCCAGACACCGTTGTTGTCCTTCACCATTGGGTGGATCGCATCAGGAGAAGGCCCTCCGACGACAACAGAAACGCTTTTTGCAGTTGGAGCAAAAAAGCGGTAGGTCACACTGCGATCCGCATTCACCTGTGTGACATAGTGGTTAACCGGAACAGAGGACGCAGGGCTTGCAGGCAAGTCTGCTGCGAAGCTGATCGGGCCAACAAACGTACCGGCAATCAAAATGGATAAATAAGCTACTTTTAATTTCATCACAATCATCCTTTCGCGATTCTTACGTTACCACCAGATTTCTGCCTGAGCGCCAACGGCAAACTGATCCGGCTTATCGTCTTCAAAGGTAAAGCCATCCAGGTCGGTATCTTCCGCTTTAATATAAGTGGCATAAAAACGAATTTCCGGGCGAGACGTCAACATACTGGTATTCACTTTGAAGGTATGGAATAGCGTCGTTTTGTAGCCCGACTCGTTATATTTTTTACCCTTCACATCTTTGTTCTGCTGAGTGAAATAGCCCAATTCAACGCCAGTTTGATTATATTTATCCCAGATATACGCCGGGCGAATTACCGCACGAATCGATTCGAAGTCAGAATGCGCGCCGGTTTCATAGCTGTATACGTCATCACCGAAGGAATAAACCAGTGCATTGGCGACAATGAAACGATCGCCAATATAAGTCTCACCCTGCGACGTTAAACGCACCGCGGTACCGTTGGTATGGTCGCCGTAATATTTACCGTTAAACGTGGTGAATGGACTGGAACCGGCATAGCGCGAGAAGCTACTGGCAATAGAGTTATTCGCCATCAGGAATGAAAACTCGTTAAAGCCCCCATTATCCAATTTCTGCATCAACGTTGTGCCCCACATCCAGGTGTCTTTCCACTCATAGAAACCGTTGTTATCTTCATTATATTTCTCTGAAGAACTCTGATTCGCCGCCACATAACGACCAGACACCATCAGCGTTGCCTTATCCCACAGCGGGATATCTTTATAGCGAACGTCCAGCGTATTGGTATTAATCTGCTGTTTATTCTCCAGTGCCCGATCGTAATCATCGATATCTTCACGTACCAACGCGATATCGAATTTCCCCGGCCCAACCTGCCAGTTTTCAAGACCTACGCCAGCGGCAGCGTCCGTGCGCTGCGTTTTCCAGTCGAGCATCTGTATTTCAATTTTAGGTGCGCCGTGTTTACCAACCCAGAAGTCGGCCTCGGGCGCAAACGGCAAGAACCCTTTGGTATTGACATACAGATCGGAGAATTGCATATAGTTCTCGCCGCCGGCATTGTCGCCAAACCAACCGGTAGAGTATTGCTGACCAACGTTGCCATCCAGCATCACGATGGCATCCACGCGTTTGTTTCCTTCCTGATACACGCGCTGTTTCAACTGCAGATCAAACCAGCCGCTGTATTCGTTCCCTAAGCGCCCCAAAGAACCAATCGCCCAGGATTTTGGTGACCCGTGAGATGCTGTTCCCCAGCCAGAGCGGTAGTAGCCGTTGTAGCTAAAGCCAATTTCATCCTTCACGAACTGACTAAAGTCTTTCATCGTCATCGAAGAATAAATATCACTGCCACCGGTTCCATTGCCATTGTCAGTTTTTACCAGCACCGCATCAGGTTTTGTTTTTGATGTCGCCACATCCTCTTTACGCACCTGATTAGCCACTATCGAAATATTTCTTTGACGCTCTTCATCTTTATATTTTTTTAATTCGGTTTGCGTTTCTCTTAATGCCTGTTCAAGAAGCTCAAGCCGTTGCTCAATGGTTAATGGCTTGGCAAAAGAGCAGGGCGAAAAAGAGAGTGGAGCCATTAACAGAATGGCAGAGGCAATCAGTTTTTTTCTAAACATAATATCCCTATATAATTAACAGTAAAATATAACGAACTGCCAGACATCATCCATCTAAACAACCACAACGATGGAAATATCCATCCTGGTTTTATGTTATTGAATAATAGTAAGTAACGGCTCCTGAATATTAACAGCATCGGCCTCCATAATAAGAACATCGGTATAATCATCACTATTACTGACTAATACCGGTGTGGTTAAATCAAAACCCGCGGCGGCAATCGCGGTAAGGTCGAAGGTGAGCAGAAGATCCCCCGCTTTGACTTCATCGCCAATATTGATATGGGCAGTAAAATATTGCCCCGCCAGTTTGACCGTATCGATACCCACATGAATCAGAATTTCGCTACCCCCATTGGATTCAATACCAATGGCGTGAAGCGTGGCGAAAAGCGAGCCGATACGCCCATCGACCGGCGATCGAACTTCACCTAGCGTCGGCACAATGGCGACGCCTTTACCCAGCATCCCACTGGCAAAGGTCGCATCGCTTACCGTTGCCAGTTCGACAACGTTTCCACTGAGGGGAGAAATGAGAACTTCCGGGCGGGGAAGCGCTTCCGTTGGGGCCTCAGTCGTCACCGATTTGTCTTTCACCGTCAGATTGAAGATGACAGTTCCGGCGAACGCACCGACTGCCGCAATGGCGGCACCAATTACGCTCGCCCAAACGGTGAAATCGACGCCGGTGGCTGGGATGGTTTGCATGAAGGTGAAGATGCTGGGAATACCGAACGAATACGCTTTTGTTTGTGCAAAACCGATGACCCCAGCGCCAATCGCGCCGCTCACGCAGGCAATAATGAACGGATATTTTCGCGGCAGGTTAACGCCATATACCGCAGGCTCGGTGATCCCAAATAGCCCGGTAATCGCCGCAGAGCCCGCAACGATTTTTTTCTGCCCGTCCCGCTCACCCATAAAGATAGCCAGCGCTGCCCCCACCTGCGCCATGATCGCTGGCATCAGTAACGGCAGCATCGTGTCATAACCCAGAACGGTAAAGTTATTGATGCATAGCGGCACTAATCCCCAGTGCAGGCCAAACATCACAAAGATTTGCCACAGTCCCCCCATCACCGCACCAGCAAACCAGGGCGCAGCATGGTAGAGATAGAGATAACCCGCTGCAATCAGTTCACTCACCCAGGTCGACAGCGGGCCAATCACCAGGAAGGTGACCGGAATAATCACCGCCATGCACAGCAGTGGAGTGAAGAAGTTCTTAATTGCCGAGGGGAGCCAGGCATTAAGCCTTTTCTCCATCAGGCTGCAAAGCCAGGCGGAGAAAATAATCGGGATCACCGATGAGGTGTAATTGATAAAGGTGATCGGCAGACCGAGAAAGTGCAACGCAGTCGGATCCGGCGCCTGTGCGCTCTCAAAAGCACGCAGAACCAGCGGGTGGACCAGCGCGCCGCCAACCACCATGGTCAGGAACGGGTTCCCCCCAAATCGTTTCCCGGCGGTATAGCCAAGAATGATGGGGAAAAAATAGAACAGAGAATCGCTCGCGCTGAACAAGAGCAGGTAGGTACCGCTTTGTTCGCTGGTCCACTGGCACACCAGTGCCACCGCCAACAACCCTTTGAGGATCCCGGTGGCGGCCAGTAAGCCGATTAATGGGGTAAAAATGCCCGAAATGATATAAACAAAACGGCTTAACAGGCCATCTTTACTCTCATCGTCCTGTGCTGCATGTTCAGTAACGCCGAGGCCGATCAGCGCATTCACCGCCGCAAAAACATCGGCAACATGATTACCAATCACCACCTGAAACTGTCCACCACTTTCCACCACCATTATAATTCCAGCGGTGTTTTTTAGCGCTTCAGCCTGCGCCAGGCTGTAGTTTTTTAACTTAAAACGTAAACGCGTGGCACAATGCATCAGGCTGATGATGTTATCCTTGCCCCCAACGCCAGCAACAATCTTTTTGGCTAATTCCTTCATGTGTGATCCTCAACCGCGATGCGGCAATCAAAAAAACCTGAAGAAAATAACCCCCGTGCGGAGATCATCTTCTTCAGGTTTTGCCCGCGATGCGGTAACAATGCTGAAGTTAAAACAGCGATGTATTATTAATGTTCTTTGCGAACCCGTTCGATATTAATTGCGAGAAACATAATTTCTTCAGAGGTTGTTTCTCGCTGATACTGATGTCGAATAAAAACAGCAATGCGTTCAGCGCATATCCATGCTTCAAAATAGTTCTGCTTTATTGTCTGTTGTAATGCCAGATCGTCATCGCCAATTGAGGCATGCTCAAATATACGGTAGGCGAAGAACTTCAGATGCGTTACCAGACGTTGATAACTTAAGCTCTTTTCCTGATACGTAATTCCAAACTGGAATTTAATCAGCTGTAGCAGCTCTCGCATAAGTTGAGTGATTTCTTTGACATCCTCCATATTTCCACTCATCTGGGCGCTCACCAGATGCATCGCAATAAACCCCACTTCATCCTTCGGGAGTTGAACCCCCAGACGCTGATGAATCACCGCCAGCGCCTGCTCCCCCAGCCAAAACTCTTTCGGATAAAGGCGCTGGATATCCCACAACAGGGCATTTGGCAGCACAATGCCCTGTTGTGCACGCGCAATGGCGAACTGGCAGTGATCGGTTAGCGAAATGTAGATACTGTCCTGCAGGTTTCCCAGTTTTTCCCTGGACAGTGCAATGATGACATCACATGTCGCCATCACCTCCGGTGGAATACGGCTTAACAATTCACTTAAATGGCTATTCAGTTCATGGCTGCTTAATGAATATGCTTTCTCAATGCCCGAAGCACTAACATATTCACCGACCCGCTTCTGAAAACCAATACCTCGGCCCATGACCACTTTTTCGCGCTGGTTTTCATCGACAACAACCAGAACGTTATTATTCAAAACTCTGGCGATCTGCATAATCATCTGTATGACCTTTTTTAAAAACAAAAAAAACCCGACATTATCAGTAAAAACTGACGCAATCAGGTTTTGCCTGCATAAGCAGTAACAATCCAGTCATTAATACAGCATTTGAATCTATTTTTATAAATATTAATCGAAATGGATTTTTGTTCTTTCCATATTAAAATGCAACGCCGAGAGTAAGGAAGTGTGATTAACATCCCCGATATCGTATTTGAGATTATTTTAGGAATATATAAATATTTAGATGAGGAATATAAGGATGGGTATTCATTAATATTCCCTCTCTTCAGGTGAAGAGAGGGACGGAAAAAATAGCATTACTCTTTCGGGTCTTTCCCCGCCAGCAGCTTATCCAGCTCATCGCCGCCCACGTGACGGAAGTCTTGCCCCTTCACGAAGTAGAAGATGTATTCGCAGATATTCTGGCAGCGGTCGCCAATACGCTCGATAGAGCGTGCACAGAACAGCGCGGTCAACACGCTTGGAATGGTGCGCGAGTCTTCCATCATGTAGGTCATCAGCTGACGCACGATGCCTTCATATTCCTGGTCAACTTTCTTATCTTCACGATAGATACGCACCGCTTCGTCAAGATCCATGCGCGCGAACGCGTCCAGCACGTCATGCAGCATCTGCACGGTGTGGCGGCCCAGCGATTCCAGGCTCACCAGCAGCGGCTGGTGCTGCTGGGAAAATTTCTCCAGCGCGGTACGGCAGATTTTATCCGCCACGTCACCAATACGTTCCAGCTCGGCGATAGTTTTAATAATCGCCATCACCAGACGCAGATCGCTCGCCGTTGGCTGGCGCTTGGCGATGATGCGCACGCAGGCTTCATCAATCGCCACTTCCATCATGTTGACGTGCTTGTCGCCGTCGATGACGCGCTTCGCCAGTTCGCTATCCTGGTTGTGCATGGCGGTAATCGCATCAGAAAGCTGCTGCTCTACCATGCCACCCATGGTCATCACCTGGGTGCGGATGCTTTCCAGTTCTGCGTTGAACTGGCCGGAAATATGTTTATTGAGGTTTAAATTATCCACAGTTCTCTCCCGATCAACCGTAGCGGCCAGTAATGTAGTCTTCAGTTTGTTTCTTCGCAGGCTTGGTGAACAGATCGTCCGTGTTACTGAACTCAATCAACTCGCCCAGATACATAAATGCCGTGTGGTCGGAGCAACGTGCAGCCTGCTGCATGTTGTGGGTCACGATCACCACGGTGTAATCCTCTTTCAGCTCGGTGATAAGCTCCTCGATACGCCCGGTGGAGATCGGGTCAAGGGCTGAACACGGCTCATCCAGCAGCAGAACTTCCGGGCGAATCGCGATGCCGCGCGCGATGCACAGACGCTGCTGCTGACCACCAGAGAGAGAGTACCCGCTCTGGTGCAGTTTATCTTTGGTTTCATTCCATAATGCGGCCTTGGTCAACGCCCACTGCACGCGTTCGTCCATATCGGTGCGGGAGAGCTTTTCAAACAGGCGCACGCCGAAGGCGATATTGTCATAAATCGACATTGGGAACGGCGTTGGCTTCTGGAACACCATACCCACTTTGGCACGCAGCAGGGCGATATCCTGGGTATTGGTGAGAATATTATCGCCATCCAGCAGAATTTCGCCTTCTGCACGCTGCTCCGGGTACAGTTCAAACATCTTGTTGAAGGTACGCAGCAGCGTCGATTTACCGCAGCCTGACGGGCCGATAAACGCCGTCACCTGGTTTTTGGCGATATCCAGGTTGATGTTCTTCAGGGCATGGAATTTGCCGTAGTAGAAGTTCAGGTCACGTACTGAAATTTTACCCGGGGTAGTGTTCACCATACTCATCTCAATCTCTTCCTCATCCAGCGCCGCATCCGCCACGCCGTAAAATGATGCCTGATGGCGCTACGCTTATCAGGCCTACAAATGTGTTCAACCGTAGGCCGGATAAGGCGTTTACGCCGCCATCCGGCAATTCTTCTTAGCCGTGTTTCTTCTTCGCGAAAATAACGCGCGCCAGAATGTTCAGCAGCAGTACGCACAGAGTGATAATCAGCACCCCAGCCCAGGCCAGTTGCTGCCACTCAGCAAACGGGCTCATCGCAAATTTAAAGATGGTCACCGGCAGGTTGGCGATAGGCTGCATCATATCGGTGCTCCAGAACTGGTTGGAGAGCGCAGTAAACAGCAGCGGAGCCGTTTCACCGGCGATACGCGCAATAGCCAGCAGGATGCCGGTCATAATCCCGGAGATAGACGCTTTCAGCGTAATCGCGGAGATCATTCGCCATTTCGGCGTACCCAGCGCGTAGGCTGCTTCACGCAAGCTATCCGGCACCAGTTTCAGCATGTTCTCGGTGGTACGAATAACGATAGGTACCTGCAGCAGCGCCAGCGCAATCACGCCCGCCCAGCCGGAGAAGTGCTGCATCTGCGCCACCACGATGGTGTAGACGAACAGGCCGACTACGATGGATGGTGCGGAGAGCAGAATGTCGTTAATGAAGCGAATCACTTCAGCAAGCCAGGATTTACGCCCGTACTCCGCCAGGTAGATGCCCGCCATAATGCCCAGTGGGGTACCGATAACGGTCGACCACAGGATCAGCAGGCCGCTGCCCGCCAGGGCGTTAGCCAGACCACCGCCCGCCGTGTTTGGCGGCGGCGTCATTTCAGTAAACAGCGCCAGCGACATACCGTCGATGCCGCGGGTCACGGTAGACATCAGGATCCACACCAGCCAAAACAGGCCGAAGATCATGGTGGCCATCGACAGCGTCAGCGCGATGCGGTTCTTCATGCGGCGACGCGCCTGCATTTTGCGGCGAGACTCCGCCAGCGCTGCGGTGTTTTGCATTTCCAGCGTCGTCATTAGCGTGCCCCCTCGTTTTTCGCCAGGCGCATAATCATAAACTTCGATGCCGCCAGCACGATAAAGGTAATCGCAAACAGGATCAGACCCAGTTCCATCAGCGCAGATACATGCAGACCCGATTCCGCTTCAGCGAATTCATTCGCCAGGGCGGAGGTAATGCTGTTGCCCGGCATATACAGCGATGCGCTGTCGAGCTGGTAGGTGTTACCGATGATAAAGGTCACCGCCATCGTTTCACCCAGCGCGCGGCCCAGGCCGAGCATGACGCCGCCTATGACCCCGTTTTTGGTGAACGGCAGCACGATACGCCAGATAACTTCCCAGGTGGTGCAGCCGATGCCGTAGGCCGACTCTTTCATCATCACCGGGGTTTGTTCGAACACATCACGCATAACGGCGGAGATATACGGGATGATCATGATGGCGAGGATACCCCCTGCCGCCAGGATACCGATACCAAACGCCGGGCCGGAGAACAGCGCACCGACAAACGGAATGTTAGAAAGGATATTGCCGACTGGCTCCTGGAAGTAGGTCGCGAACAGCGGAGCAAAGATAAACAGGCCCCACATGCCGTAAACGATGCTGGGAATGGCCGCCAGCAGTTCAATCGCGATACCTAACGGGCGTTTCAGCCAGTTGGGTGCCAGTTCAGTCAGGAAGAGTGCGATACCGAAGCTCACCGGTACGGCGATCAGCAGCGCGATAAAGGAGGTCACGAGCGTACCGTAAATCGGTACCAGCGCACCGTAGATGTCGTTAGGCGCATCCCACTCTTTGGTCCACAGGAAGGCGAAGCCGAACTTCTCCATACTTGGCCAAGAAGAGATGATCAGGGAGACGATAATCCCGCCCAACATCAATAGCACAATCAGCGCAGCCAGTCTTACCAGCGCGCTGAATATCATGTCACCCTTTTTACCCGGTGGGTTAAAAGCAGGCTTAGTTGCAGCCATAAATCACTCTTTCCAGTTTAAAATCCGCCACGACGCTTACACGTTGCCCGGCGTTTCCGCCGGGCGACAGTAATCAGTACAGCGCTTTACCGCTGCTGTCTTTCACGTTGGTTTTCCATGCAGCACGAACCTGCTCAACCACGCTCTCTGGCAGAGTGGCGTAATCAAGCTCGTTCGCCTGTTTGCCGCCGTTTTTATACGCCCAGTCAAAGAACTTCAGCACTTCAGCACCTTGCTCAGGTTTCTTCTGCTCTTTGTGTACCAGGATGAAGGTGGTGGAGGTAATCGGCCACGCGTTGTCACCTTTCTGGTTAGTCAGGTCCTGCGCGAAGGATTTGCTCCAGTCAACGCCTTTAGCGGCGTTAGCAAAGTTGTCTTCAGTCGGGCTAACCGGCTTGCCATCGGCAGAAACCAGTTTGGTGTAAGCCAGGTTGTTCTGCTTAGCATAAGCATATTCAACGTAGCCGATGGAGCCTGGCAGACGCTGTACGAATGCCGCGATACCGTCGTTACCTTTACCGCCCAAACCGGTCGGCCAGTTTACGGTAGAGCCCGCACCGATTTTGGATTTCCACTCTTCGTTCACTTTAGACAGGTAGCTGGTGAACACGAAAGAGGTACCGGAACCATCAGCACGACGCACAACGGCGATGTTCTGAGAAGGCAGCTTAACGCCCGGGTTCAGTTTGGTGATGGCTTCGTCATCCCACTTCTTGATTTTACCCAGGTAGATGTCACCCAGGGTTTTACCGTCAAGCACCAGCTCGCCGGATTTCAGGCCAGGGATGTTAACAGCCAGAACGACACCGCCGATAACGGTCGGGAACTGGAACAGGCCTTCCTGAGCCAGTTTGTCGTCAGATAGCGGAGCATCAGATGCGCCGAAATCAACGGTGTTAGCGGTAATTTGTTTTACGCCACCGGAGGAGCCGATACCCTGGTAGTTTACTTTGCTACCGGTCTCTTTCTGATAGGTATCTGCCCATTTGGCATACACTGGCGCCGGGAAGGTTGCACCAGCACCCGTCAGGCTTGCTGCAGCTCCAGCTGCGAAAGCGCTCATCGATAAGGTCGCGGCGACAACAGTTGCGACAGTGGTACGCATAACTTTCATAATGTCTCCTGCAAGAATCCGTAAATGATTGTTTAGTGGCTACGAGGAGCAAAATAGGACAAACAGGTGACAGTTATATGTAAGGTTTATTACAGTTTAATGACAACGAAAACCATGCGAAAAACAATATTATTAAACCATTATAAATCAGCTTGTTATAAAAATAATTTACAATGAAATTACAGTAAAATTTTCTTTTTATGACAGCCCAAAAATCACGCTTTATGACAGTTTCTGGTGATAAAAAAAATCCGGCTGTGCCTAAGGCAGAGCCGGATAGTTTTCAGGGTAACGCGATTATTCGACGGTAACCGATTTCGCCAGGTTACGCGGCTGGTCCACATCGGTGCCTTTGATCAGCGCCACGTGGTAAGCCAGCAGCTGCAGCGGCACGGTATAGAAGATAGGCGCAATCACCTCTTCCACATGCGGCATCTCGATGATGTGCATATTGTCGCTATTGCTGAATGCCGCATCTCTGTCGGCAAACACGTACAGCTCACCGCCGCGCGCGCGCACCTCTTCAATGTTGGATTTCAGTTTTTCCAGCAGTTCGTTATTCGGCGCGACCACGATAACCGGCATATCCGCGTCGATAAGCGCCAGCGGGCCGTGTTTCAGCTCGCCCGCGGCATACGCTTCCGCGTGAATGTAGGAGATCTCTTTAAGCTTCAGCGCGCCTTCCAGCGCGATCGGGTACTGATCGCCACGGCCCAGGAACAGCGCGTGATGCTTGTCGGAGAAATCTTCTGCAAGCAGCTCAATACGTTTGTCCTGCGACAGCATCTGCTCAATGCGGCTTGGCAGTGCCTGCAGCGCATGAACAATCTCATGCTCTACGGACGCATCCGCCCCTTTCAGGCGCGCCATCTTCGCCACCAGCATCAGCAGTACCGTTAGCTGGGTGGTGAATGCCTTGGTGGACGCCACGCCAATTTCCGCCCCGGCGTTGGTCATAAGCGCCAGATCGGACTCACGCACCAGCGAGGAGCCCGCAACGTTACAAACCGCCAGCGAGCCAAGATAACCCAGCTCTTTGGTCAAACGCAGGCCGGCCAGCGTGTCGGCGGTTTCGCCAGACTGCGACAGAGTGATGACCAGACTGTTTGGACGCACGGCCGATTTGCGATAGCGGAATTCAGAGGCAATTTCGACGTCGCACGGCACACCGGCCAGTGATTCAAACCAGTAACGCGCGACCATCCCGGAGTTATAGGAAGTGCCGCAGGCGATAATCTGGATATGCTCAACGCGAGATAGCAGCGCGTCGGCCTGTGGGCCCAGCTCGCTGAGATCCACTTCGCCGTGGCTGATACGCCCGGTTAAGGTGTTTTTGATGGCGTTCGGCTGTTCGTAGATCTCTTTCTGCATGTAGTGGCGATAGATACCTTTATCGCCCGCATCGTATTGCAGATTAGATTCGATCTCCTGACGATTTACGCTGGCACCGGACTTGTCGAAGACCGCGACCGAGCGGCGCGTCACTTCGGCGATATCGCCCTCTTCAAGGAAGATGAAGCGACGGGTCACCGGCAGCAGCGCCAGCTGGTCAGAGGCGATAAAGTTCTCACCCATGCCAAGGCCGATAACCAGTGGGCTACCGGAACGCGCAGCCAGCAGCGTGCTTGGGTCGCGGGAGTCCATAATCACCGTGCCGTAGGCACCGCGAAGCTGCGGGATAGCGCGCATCACCGCTTCACGCAGCGTACCGCCCTGTTCCATCTCCCAGTGCACTAAGTGAGCGATCACCTCGGTGTCGGTCGCTGAAACAAAAACATAGCCACGCGCCTGCAGCATTTCGCGCAGCGGTTCATGGTTTTCGATGATGCCGTTATGCACCACCGCAATGTGGTCAGAAACATGCGGATGCGCGTTGCCTTCCGACGGTTCGCCGTGGGTTGCCCAGCGGGTGTGAGCAATACCGGTTCCGCCCACCAGCGGGTGTTCTTCCGCGGCTTGTGACAGCATCTGGACTTTCCCCAGACGACGCAGGCGGGTCATATGACCTTCTGCGTCTACCACGGCCACACCCGCAGAGTCATAACCACGGTATTCCAGACGACGGAGACCTTCGAGAAGGATTTCAGCTACATCACGTTGCGCGACTGCGCCAACAATTCCACACATAGTTTTCTATTCCGATTTTGGCATTATGCCATGCGTTGTCGGTCAACCTGTTGCCCGTATTCCGGGCGCCCCGAGCCTTGTAGAGAGTGGGGTTATTTTTATAGGTACTGCTTTTTGGGCGGGAGATTATGTTATCTCCTCACCCTTGTCTGCCTGATGGCGGCTACGCCTTATCAGGCCTACATAAAACTACTTCTTCTTCACCGGACGCTGCCAGCCTTGCTTGTGTACCTGCGGTACGCGGCTCAGCACCAGTTCGTTATCAGCAACGTCGCGGGTCACGGTAGTACCGGCCGCGATAGTGACACCTTTGCCAATGGTGACCGGCGCCACCAGCTGGCTGTCGGAACCGACAAAGACGTCATCGCCAATAATCGTTTTAAATTTATTGGCGCCATCGTAGTTGCAGGTAATGGTACCCGCGCCGATATTCACGTTGTCGCCAATTTCCGCATCGCCGAGGTAGGTCAGATGACCGGCTTTTGAGCCTTTACCCAGGCGCGCTTTTTTCATTTCGACGAAGTTACCCACGTGTGCGCCTTCCAGCAGCTCAGCGCCAGGACGCAGACGGGCGAACGGGCCGATGGTGCAGGCCGCTTCCAGATGAGCATCTTCCACCACGCTGTACGGGCTGATTTCACAGTCATCGCCGATGGTGGCGTTTTTAATCACGCAGCCTGCGCCGATTTTGACGCGATGGCCCAGCACCACGTTGCCTTCAAGGATAACGTTAGTATCAATTTCGACATCGCGCCCGTGAGACAAAGTGCCACGCAGGTCAAAACGCGCCGGGTCGCGCAGCATCACGCCTGCCAGCAGCAGTTTTTCGGCCTGTTCGGACTGATAAATACGCTCAAGACGGGCAAGCTGCAGGCGGTTATTCACGCCGTCAGTTTCGCTGATACGCGCCGGATGAACCGCGGCAATTTCGCGGCCTTCGTGGTATGCCATGGCGATAATATCGGTGATATAGAACTCGCCCTGTGCATTGTTGTTGTTCAGTTTCGCCAGCCAGCGCTTCAGGTCCGCGCCGTTAGCAATCAGGATACCAGTGTTGATCTCCTGAATCTGACGCTGTGCGTCGGTGGCATCTTTGTGTTCAACGATGCCGGTCACCTTGCCGTTTTCACGGGTGATGCGGCCATAGCCGGTTGGGTCGTCCAGCACTACCGTCAGCAGGCCAATTCCACCCTGCGGCTTGGCTTCGCGCAGGCGCTGCAGCGTTTCAACGGAAATCAGCGGCACGTCGCCGTAGAGCATCAGAATATCTTCGTCATCCGCGAAGAACGGTGCAGCCTGCTGCATAGCATGACCGGTGCCCAACTGTTCAGCCTGCAGCACCCAGTTCAGGTTGTCATCGGATAAGGCTTGCTTCAGTAAATCACCGCCGTGACCGTACACCAGGTGGACCTGATTCGCGCCAACATGATTCGCGGCATCAATGACATGCTGCACCATCGGCTTGCCGGCCAGGGTGTGCAGCACTTTTGGAAGATCGGAATACATACGCGTGCCTTTGCCTGCGGCAAGGATCACAACGCTCATGGTACGGTTAGACATAGGTATCCTGTCTGTAGATTAAGTATGAAGTAAAGCGGGTTAACGTTGAAAATTCTACATATTTTTCGCCATGAAATGGCCTGCTGATAAAACGCTCAACATTACCTTTCGCCCTGTTTTTCTTCCCTTATTTTCGTCCATATCAAACGCATTTGTCTCGTAAGAAATCAGCCTAATCGCGGGTTAGCGCGCTATCTCTCTGCTTATATTGTTTTTTTGACACCTGAATAAAGGGCACACCATATTTAAAACACTGTTTTATTTACTCGATATTGTGACGAACAAAAAAGAAACAGTGTTTTGATTTGTTGATAATTACAGCGCCAAACCATTCAGGAAGATGATATGAAAAAGAAATTACCTCTGGCTCTGACTCTTTGTAGCGCAGCACTCTCCCTCTCGGCACAGGCCCAGGCGCCCCAGCAATGGAAGGCGATCGCTTTTGGGCAATCCACTGACGTTAACTTCTCCTCTAACGTGTTGCCGGAGAAAGTGGGCGTTAACAACGTGACGATTGACGGTAAGACGCTGGCCCCGCAGCAAGTTGCCTCACTCAGTAAACCCATCACCATTGAAAGCCGCGGCGGTAAAATTGCCAACTCGCACGACGGCCTGACTTTTTTCTACACCACGCTACCGAGCGATGAGAATTTTGTTCTCTCCGCTACGGTTACCGTCGATCAGTTTGGCCCGGAAAATGGCGCCAAACCAGCCGCTCAGGAAGGGGCTGGACTGCTGGTACGCGATATTATCGGCACGCCTCGTCAGGAGCCGTTGAAAGAGGGCTATGAAGAGTTTCCTGCGGCTTCAAACATGGTGATGAACGCCATCATGACCCAGGATAAAAAAGACGATTACCGCGTGAAGCTACAGGCCATCTCGCGCAACGGCATCACCCAACCTTGGGGCAATGCGGGCTCTGAGATTAAAAAGGTGAGCTACAAGGAAGGCGTTGACCTGCGAGAGTCGCCGGCCTTCCGCCTTAAGCTCGAGCGAACCAATGAAGGCTTTATTACCGCCTGGGCGCCGGTCGGCAGCGAAGAGTGGGTTACCCAGCAGGTACCGGATGCCGATATGATTTCGGTGCAGAATAAAAAGCAGTACTACGTGGGCTTCTTTGCTTCCCGTAATGCGAAAATCACCGTCAGCGATGCTTCACTAACGACATCAGCAGCCCAGACCGTTGCCGCTAAGCCGTTCGTGGCAAAATCCTGGCCGGTGGTTATGCAGGTAGCATCAGGCAGCCAGAATTCAGGCCAGAACTATATCTTACAGGCGCGCGCCAACTACGATGGTCAGTTCTCGGTTCGCCAGAACGAAGTGGTGATCGGGGAGAATAAACCGGTGAAAGCCGGTGAGATGTTTACCCTGCCAACGAAGCTCGCCGAGAGCAACAACTTCCAGATTACCTTTACCCCCACCAGCGGGCGCGATCGTTCGCCGGTTGAACAGCAGCTTTCTGTTAGCCAGCACAAAGCCACGGTAAGCAGTACGCTGTACGCCGCCGCCGACGGTAAAGCCGATGCCAAAGGCACGGCCGAAGCCCCAATGGATCTGGCCACCGCCATCGCGCTTGTGCCACCGGGCGGTAAAGTGGTACTGGCGGCTGGTGACTACGCGAAGACCGATATTCCACTCTCCGCGAGCGGCCTTGAAAAGGGTCGTAAAACGCTGGAAGCTGCAGGTAAAGCGGTTATCCACGGCATGCTGCTAGACGGTCACTACTGGACGATTCGCGGCGTGGATATTACCGACAAGAGCCTGCGTATTCAGGGAAGCCACAACCTTATCGAAAACGTCACCGCCTATCACAATGATGACACCGGAATTCAGATCTCTTCCGTCGATAAGATCGGTCGCCCGCTGTGGGCTAGCTATAACCGCGTGGTGAACTCCGAGTCTTACAGCAACGAAGATCCGGGTAAGATCAACGCCGACGGTTTTGCGGTGAAGATGCGCGTGGGTGAAGGTAACCGCCTGGAAGGGTGCTACTCCCATGACAATATCGACGACGGTTTCGATCTGTTCAACAAGATTGAAGATGGTGCGAATGGCGTAGTGGTGATAGAGAACTCCATTGCTCGCAATAATACCAGCAACGGTTTTAAACTTGGCGGCGAAGGCCAGCCGGTGGCCCATGAAATCCGCAATAGCATTGCTATTGGCAACCATCTCGATGGTTTTACCGATAACTTCAACCCAGGCAAACTGGTGGTGGTGAATAACGTTGCCGTGGATAACCAGCGCTTCAACTTTATCTTCCGCCCAAGCCCATACGGCGACGCCGCTACTCAGGGCGTGTTCAGCGACAATATTTCGCTGCGCAGTCAGCCGGGGAAATATGACGATGCGGTGGTGGGGAACGTTGATGCAACTAACTACTTTATCGAGAAGGGAAAAAGCGTTAATACGGAAGGGAAGGAGCTGCGCGCGGAAGATTTCCAGTCGCTGGAGTTACCGCAGCCACTGACCCGTAATGCGGACGGGAGTTTTAATACTGGGAATTTCCTGAATAAGGATTGATGCGTAGTTTAGTGTTGTAGGCCTGATAAGCGCAGCGACATCAGGCAAGCCACAAAGACATTGCCGGATGGCGGCGTAAACGCCTTATCCGGCCTACAAAATACAAAGGTCGCCGTGAGGCGACCTTCTTCGTTTTTGGTTCTGTTTACACCGCATGTGTTGTGGTTTTCGTTAGCGGTACAGCGCTTAACAGAACGGCATCTGACCTACAGGTGAGGCGGCCAGTGCGGTCATCAACCTTACAGGTTGAAAGTACCGAAAGAGATGTTCATAGCGCTGAAAAGAGCGATGATTTTGTTGATCAGTTTCATGATTTTAATCCTGCGATAGTAGTGGTGTTTTCTGTGACTCATGTCACAAAAAGAAGTCTACTCCTCGGACATTTATCGATCAACAGTTTTGTGATTCAAATCACAAAATATTTAAAATGCCTTTTCAGTTTCATTTAAATTAAAACAAGTGACTAGTCCTGATATAGGTTGACAGTTTTCTGTCGATAAAACGCCTGATGAACGTCATCGGGCGTTTTGTACTTCAGGGCCAGATGTGGCC
>NZ_JBKHUI010000016.1:0-134417 GCF_046569695.1 Kluyvera sp. 142486 | reverse complement strand
AATGTCAGATCGTATGCGCCTGTTAGGGCGCGGCTGGTAAGAGAGCCTTATAGGCGCATCAGAAAAACCTCCGGCTATGCCGGAGGATATTTATTAAGGTGTCAGATAAATCTGCGGCACTGCCGCTTCCGGGTGCTGGCGCATCGCAATTTCCGCGCCGTACCAACGGTGAATCACCGATTGCTGAATCACCTCCTGCGGCGTGCCCTGCGCCACCAGTCTTCCCTGATGCAGCAGCAGTATCGTGTCGGCCCACAGCGCGGCGAGGTTGAGGTCGTGCAGCACGATACAAACATGCAGCTTGCCGCGTCGGGTCAGCTTTTTCAGCAGCCGCAGCAGATGCTGTTGATAGTAAAGATCCAGCGCCGAGGTGGGCTCATCCAGGAACAGCCAGCCCTGCGGGCCATCGTCACACCACAGCTGCGCGAGGCTGCGCGCCAGCTGCACGCGCTGCTGTTCGCCGCCGGAAAGCGCCGGATAAAGGCGGCCTGCCAGATGCGTACAGCCGGTTTCGGCCATCACCCGCGCAATCAGCGCCGGGTCAACCTCTGTGCCCCACGGCGCGCGGCCCATCGCAATCACCGTTTCTACCGGCCAGTTGGCGTTAAGCTGCGTGCGCTGCAGCATCACCGCCCGGCGGTGGGAGAGGGCGGGGGCGGACCAGGCGCTAAGCGCTTTGCCTTCGATATGCTGCTCGCCGCTGTCGGCGGTTAAAAACCCGGTCAGCAGCCGCAGCAGGGTCGATTTTCCTGCGCCGTTAGGGCCAATCAGGGCCGTCACTTCGCCGGGGCGCAGCGACAGCGAAACGTCATCAATCACCCGGCGTTTACCGAGCTTCAGCGATAGCGAACGAGCAAGGTACTGGTTATCCACGCATCCCCCTCTCCTGGCGGAAAATAAGCCACAGGAACCACGGTGCGCCGAGCAGGCTGGTCAGCAGGCCAACCGGCATTTCGGCAGGCGCGGCGATGGTGCGCGCGAGGGTGTCGGCAATCAGCAGTAAAATCGCCCCCGCCAGCAGAGAACCAGGGATTAGCCCCCGGTGATCCGGCCCCAGCCACATCCGCATCAGGTGCGGCACCACCAGCCCAATAAAACCAATGACGCCGCTTATCGCCACCGAGGCCGCCACCAGCACCGCGCTGCACAGCAGCAGCAGCCGTTGCAGCACCCGCACGTTAACGCCGAGGTAGTGCGCCTCTTCATCACCCAACTGGAGCAGGTTCAGGCGCGCCGCCGTCCACCAGACCACCAGCGAGGCGGGGATAATCAGCGTGGCGGCAACCAGCAGCGTCGGCCACTCGGCCTGCCCCAGGCTGCCCATGCCCCATAGCGACATCTGGCGAAGCTGCGTGTCGTTGCTAATCCACGACAGCATGCCTACCAGCGCACCGCACAGGGCGTTAATCGCAATCCCGACCAGCAGCAGGCGGGAGAGCGAACCGTCTCCCGCTTTGCTGAGGACAAAAATCACCGCCATCACCGCCAGGCTGCCGATAAACGCCGCCAGCATCGGCGCGTAGAGCGCCACCAGCACAGGCACCGAAATCGGCAGCACCACCCAGAATGACACCGCCAGCGCCGCGCCGCTGCTGATCCCGAGCAGGCCCGGGTCCGCCAGCGGGTTGCGAAACAGCCCCTGCATCACGCAGCCGGAGAGCGCCAGCGCGCTGCCAACCAGCAGCGCCAGCAGAACGCGTGGCAAGCGGATGGTGAGCCAGATATGGCGCAGCACCTCATCGCCCGACGGCCAGATGCTCGCCAGCGGCAGGCGCATGGCGCCGAGCGTGGTGGCAAACAGCGTCAGGGCAACGAGTAGCAGCACCATCAGCCACAGCTGACGTGAGGCGGTGCCGTTCATCAGTGCAGCTGCTCCGCTTTCTGGCGCAGCTGTTGCAGCGCCTGCGGCGTGCGCGGGCCGAAGCCCAGCAGCGCCATATCGTCAATCACCAGCACCTGCTTGTTGCGCCCGGCAGGCGTTTGCGCCAGCCCCGGCAGCTTCCACAGCGCCGCTTCGCCGCCCATACCTTTCAGGCCATCAGCGGAGATCACCACCAGGTCCGGCAGGCTGGCAATGACCCCTTCCTGTGACATGGTGCGGTAGTGGTCAAAGCCCTGCATAGCGTTCTGTAAGCCAGCCAGCGTGATGGCGCCGTCTGCCGCCGTTTGCTGGCCGGCCACCAGCGCGCCGGAGCCGCCGTGGCTGAGGATAAACAGCACGCGCTTGTTCAGCGGCTGCGCCGGGATTTTCGCCATATCGTCGTGCAGCGTTTTACGCAGCGCTTCACCCTGCGTCTGTTTGCCCAACGCGTCGGCAATCACCCGAACTTTGTTGTCCATCGCCGTTGCATCATAGCCGCCCGGCACGTTCACCACCTTCACCTTGCTGCCTTCCACTTTTTGCAGCACCAGCGACGGTTGCGCCTGGCTGCTGGCAAGGACCAGCGTCGGGCGCAGCGAGAGAATGCCTTCAGTGCTGAGCTGGCGAAGGTAGCCGACGTCCGGCAGCGATTGCGCTGCCGCCGGCGAGGTACTGGTGCTATCGCGTGCCACCAGCTGAGACTGCGCGTCCAGCGCGTAGACGATTTCAGTCACGTCGCCGCCAAGGGTGATAATGCGCTCGGCGGCGCTGGAGAACAGCGGTAGCGCGGCTAACAGTATCAGCAGGCGTTTCATACGGTCTGGCCTTCTGCCGTCAGGCTATCCACCTGGCTGCGCCATTGCGTTTGCTCCGGGTGACCTTCGCTGCGCTGGCCGTACAGCTGCGCAATCTGGGTGCCGTCTTTGGCAAACAGCTCCACGCTGGTGACGTGGCCGTCCACGGTTGGTTTACGGGTTACCCACACTTCGTCGATGGTTTCTTCGCGCAGATGCAGGGTGAAGGTGCTGTTGAAGATGTTGATCCAGCCGCGCATTGGCGTCAGCTTCTCCAGCGTTCCGGTGAAGATCTGCACGCAGCCGCGGTTGCCGACGAAAATCATAAATTCGTTGCCGTCCTGTTGGATGGTTTCCAGCAGGCGAGGCAGGGCCTCGGTGTCGATACGGCAGGCCAGGTCATCGCTCACCAGGCGGAAAGCCTGCTGGCGTGAGAGGTTGTATTTGCGCAGCAGCACGAAGAACTGATGGACGTCGGTCATCGCGCGCCACTCTTTTTCCAGCGCCGCACCGTCTGCCGTCTCGGCGTAGCGGGCATTTTCTACCGGGCGCAGGGTCAGCGGCGTTGGGTTTGATTGCGTCTGTTCGGCAATCAGCGCCTGCCAGGCCGCACTGTCCGTGGCATCGGTGGTATAAACCTTCAGCACCGCGTCGCCGTGCGGATCAAAGAACTGAATACTTTCGCGACCCTGATCGTTGACGTGGAACGCGCTCGCCCACTGGCTCAGGAACAGGCGCAGATCCAGCGCGCGCGGGTTCAGCACCAGGCCTGCATGGCCGTCGAGGTGCTGGTGGGTGAAGGCGCCAACCTGCTCGTGAACTGCATATTCGTTGCGGCAGATGCATTTGGTTTCACCCACGCTTTCAAGCGCGGTGAGAATTGCGCGGGCGTTATCCTGCAGGCGAACGGCATCGTGGCCGATGCGCGCTTCGGTTAGCTCCGCTTCGCTGATACCCATCACGGCGGCGATGTCGCGGGCATATTTGGCGGTGCCGCTGGCTTTAACATCCTGATAGCGCTGCCACAGTTCGGTTGTTACGTTTTGCATAGCTCTCTTCCTTATAATTACCCCGGCCAGCGGCCGGGGGCAGGTTTCATTGATGTTGTTATCAGAAATCGACGTTAACGCCCAACTGCCAGGTGCGGCCCGGCATGACCGCCAGCGATTTATCATTGGCGTCCTGGTTGGTGGACGTTTCAATGTTGCGGCTGCTCAGGTAGTCCCAGTATTTACGGTCGGTCAGGTTATACACGCCGCCGTTGATGCGGACGTTCTTCGCCACGCGCCAGTAGGCCGTCCAGTCGAGCATGCCGTAGCCAGGAACGCGCATGTATTCGCTGGTGGAATCGGTCAGCGCACTGCCGGTGTTGGTGTAGCTTTCACGGTTGGTGGCGGTAGCGCGTTTGCCTTTCACGAAGGTGGCGGTCAGCGCGGTACCGTAAACTTTAGACGGGTCATCCCACGCCACGCCGACGATGGCTTTCATTGGCGCAACGCTATCAAGGTCAACATATTTGTCGCCGTTGTAGCTGGACTTCGACTGCCCTTCACTGTAGCCGTAGGCGAGGGTGGCGCTCAGGCCATCAACCTGCTCAAACCAGGTGCCGAAGTTGAACTTCGCGCTGATCTCACCGCCGTAGATATAGGCTTTATCGCGGTTTTCCGCCTGATAAATGGTGTAGATGTTTGACGGTACGTTAGTGAACTGGCCCGGGTTGTTTGAGCGAGTGTAACGGGTGTAAGCGATAAAGTTTTTATAGCTGTTGTAGAACAGCGCGGTACGCATGGTGATCCCTTCGGTCACCTCGCCCTTCATGCCCCACTCGAAGTTGTCGCTGGTCTCGGTTTTCAGATCGGTATTGCCGATCAGTGCGTACTGGCCGCGGCCCGCGTAGCTGGAGCCGAGGTTCCATGAGCCGTACAGCTGGCTGGTGTTCGGGAACTCCGCGCCGCGTTTGTACTGCAGATAGGTCATCATGCGCGGCGTGATGTCGTACTGGAAGGTCAGCGACGGCAGCGCCTGAGTATCTGAATTTTTGCCATACAGATTAGAAACCGACGACTCCGTCAGCACCGTGCTGTTAGTGGTCAGGCTGCTAAGGTTCTCAGGCTTGGTGGACTGATGCACCACGCGGACGCCCGGGATCACCGCAGCGTTATGGCCGTCGAGATCGAAGTTGATCTGATCCTGCAGGAAGCCGGCGATCGTGTATTCACGGCTGTCTGCTTCCGGCTGCATGATCTCGCTGAAGACGCTCGGGATCGGCGACTGGCTGAACGGACGCTGGGTTTTAGTGGTGCTGGCGTTAAAGCCGGCGCTCAGGTCGTGGCGGCCAAGGGTTTTTGCCAGCGCCGTCTGCATACCCCAGGTATCGGTGTCGTAATTCGAGTAGACCGTTTCCATGGTATTGGTGAAGCTGTCCGGCATGTAGGTCTGGTCGTGCGCTTCGGTGTGCTGGTAGTACACCTTGGTGGACATGCTGTCGATGAAGTCGTTCATCGGCGTCCAGTCATCTTTCAGGCTCAGCCCCCAGCGACGGGTCTGGCTGGTCTGCTGCGCGTTGCCAATGGTCTTGCTGCCGCTGTCGTTCCAGACGTCGTAATGGGTATGGTTGGTTTTATGGTAGTAATCGAGGGTGCTGGTCAGTTTATGCTGATCGTTTGGTTGCCAGATCCCCGAGGTCATAAACGCATCGGAGTGCCAGTTTGCCGGGAAGGCGTCGACGCTTGAGCTATTGGTGGTGGTCTCCTGACCATCGCGACGGCTGTAGACGAAAATCCCGCGCAGGGTTTCATCACCGCCCGCTGCCGTCAGGCCGTTGTGCCAGCTGCGGTCAGCGGAGTCGTAACCGCTGCGGTAGCTAAAGGCGCTGGTTTTGCCCGGGTGCAGATAGTCGTCCGCCGATTTTGGCTGGAAGGAGACGTTACCGCCGATGGAAGAGTTGGCGGTTTCGGTGTCGGTCGCGCCGGACTGAATATCGACACTGCCGTACATGTACGGGTCAATATAGTCACGGCCAATACCGAAGGTGTTTTGCCCCGCGCGGCTCACGTAGCTACGGCCGGTGGCGTTTGGCTGGGCGATACCGTCCACGTCGATACCGACGCGGTTGCTCTCGAGCCCGCGAATGTTGTAGCCGGTGTAGCCGCCGCGGTCGAAGCCGCTTTTGCCGTTGCCAGAGCCGCCGCTGGAGCCGGTCGCGCCAATCAGGGGTTCATAACGCATGATGGAGCCAAAGTCGTTGGCCCCTTTGTCCTGCAGTTCCTGCGCGCTAATGGCGTGTTGATTGCCTGACTTTAGTACCGGAGCGGGCGCCGTGACGGTCATCTGCTCTGCTGTATCGACGGCAGCGGTTTTGTCCTGTGTGTCAGCCGCAACGGCGGAGGTCTGATACATCGCCGCGAGCAAAGAGGTTACCAGCAGGCTTTTTTTGCGCCACGCCTCTGATTGAATGGATTTGTACATAGTTGCCATGCCTTTCTTCGTTATTAGTATTGGCTCACTCGCTACTTCCAGAAGTCGGCTTTTCCTTAAGCGCTTCGAACGACTCCGTTTTAATGTGATGCGAATAGTAATGATAGGGATTATCATTTGCAATAAAGTTTGCAAATAAATATCACCGCATGCAACAATTTGTTTACACTTACGCTTTAAACCTATCGCGAGAACACCATGACGCAGAAAGCCGCCATTACGGTCACCTACTGTTCCCAGTGCAACTGGATGCTGCGCGCCAGCTGGATGGCGCAGGAGCTGTTGCACACCTTCAGTACCGATATCGCCTCGGTGACGCTGGTGCCCGGCACCGGTGGGATTTTTACTATTACCGTCGGTGAGGAGCTTATCTGGGATCGCAAACGTGACGAGGGTTTCCCGGATGCCGCCGAGCTGAAACGCCGGGTGCGTGATGTCTGCTTCCCGGAAAAACCGCTGGGCCACGTAGACAAACACGAGGCATAAAGCGGCTGCGAAAGCGCCATTAAACGTGTATTATTAATGCATCTTTATTGGTGAGGAACAGGCTATGGCAGGCAAACGCATCGACCGGGAAAAACGGACCATCCGCAGCATGATTGCGCTTTATCAGCAACGCTGCCCGCAGGCACAGGACGATGCAGAACACTACCAGGCGCTGAATGCCTATGCCGATAAACGACTGGATAAATGCGTGTTTGGCGAGGAAAAACCGGCCTGCAAGCAGTGCCCGGTTCACTGCTATCAGCCCGCCAAACGCGAAGAGATGAAGCAGATAATGCGCTGGGCAGGCCCGCGTATGCTGTGGCGTCATCCGATTTTGACCATCCGCCATCTGATTGACGACCGTCGCCCGGTGCCGGAGCTGCCGGAAAAATATCGCCCGAAAAAATAGCTACATCGTGCGGCAGTGACGGCGATATTCCGACGGCGAACGCGCCGTGTGCTTACGGAAAATCCGGCAAAAATAGTTGCTGTCCTCAAAGCCGCAGTGGTGGGCTATCTCTTTGATTTTCATCTCGTACCCGCGCAGTAATTTCTTTGCCAGCTCAAGCCGCACGGCGGTCAGATACTCATTGAATCCCACCGAACCGGACTTCTGAAACAGGTGTGACAGGTAGTTCGGCGTGATGTGGAACTTCTTCGCCACCGTCTCCCGGCTGAGCGCCTCGGCGGCATGCTCGTCGATATATTCCTGAACGGCGAGAAACAGCTCTTTGCTCTTACTCACGGTATCCGCCAGATGGGTGAGCTGATCGATACAGTGGCTCAGCAGCCCGCTCAGCACTATCTGCGCCGTGGGCATCACCGGGCGAATAGCCAGTTCGTTCATCGCCAGCAGCAGATACGATCCCACTCGCGGCCCCAGCCGCGCCACGTGCTGCTTACGGATCTCCACGAATTTTTTGCCGTCAAAGCGCTGCAGGCTGAAGCCCAGCTTCTGCTTGCTGAACAGAATGCTTAACGTGGTGGCCGGGCCTTGCCACTGCGGGGCGTTCCAGCGGTCACCGGGCAGATAGAGCGCCTGTAGCGGGCCCAGCGGCGCGCTCAGGCAGCCGTCGGCAAGCTCGCCTTCCAGCACGATCTCCAGACGGGGAAACGACACGCTCATCGCCAGCTCCGGCGCGGGCTGCGAGGTTTGCGGAAACCGCACGACAAGGTCACTTTGCCGGGCAAGCAGTTGCTCCAGCACGGGGACGAGGGATTGCTCTGACATGCTCATGTCCTGGTTATTATTCTGGATTTTGAATCTCATCACACTTTATTTTGCTGTACACAAAAATCCAGTGTTGTGTAGCTATCTCATACAGAATGGCGGCCGCTCGTGCAGTAACTTTTCATACATGTTGTGAAATGGTTAACAAAAGAGAGGGCGGTATGGACAAGCAAGCGGCATTCTGGCTGGAGGCGCTGGGCGCGAGTGGCGAACTGTCAGCGACAATGAAACATGAACTGGATACTCAGGGTTACACCATAGTCCACGGCGTGGCGGATGCCGACTGGCTGGCGGCGATGCGCGAACGGATTGACTATCTGGTGGAGAAAGAAGGGGAGAACCTGGCGGTAGAGCACCACCAGGAAGAGACGGCGACGCGCGTGGCGAACCTCGTCAATAAGGGCGTGGTGTGGGAGAAGGTGTGGTCGCATCCGCTGATTTTGTCGGCGTGCCGCTATATCTTTGAGGGCGAGTTTAAAATCTCCAGCCTCAACGCCCGCGAGGCGCTGTACAACGGTGGTCATCAGCCGCTGCATGCCGACTGGAAAAAGCCGCGTCCGGATTTCCCGAAGGTTCACCTGGTCAACACCATCTGGGCGATTGACGATCTCTATGCCGCCAACGGCGCACCGCGCATTATTCCGGCGACCCATCTGCGCCCGGAGTTGCCGGAAGATGTGCTGGAGGATGTGGGGCTGCCGCATCCGGATGAGGTGATTTTTGAGGCGCCGGCAGGCAGCGTGATGATCTACAACGCCCACGCCTGGCACGGCGGCACTACCAACCGCGAAGGCTCTCGCCGCCGCGTGCTGCACGGGCTGTATATCGACCGGGCGGATACGGCGCAGCAGGATCAGCGCCGCTGGTTAACCCCGGAAACGGCGAGCCGGTTGACCCCGGCGCAGAAGTGGCTGTTGGATGTGGAATAAAAGTTTAACGTATCAGCACGGACGGCCCCCTCTCCCTTTCTAAGGGAGAGGGTTGGGGTGAGGGTTTATCACTGCGCTGGCCTGTTTCCCCTCACCCTAACCCTCTCCCCAAAGGGGCGAGGGGACTGTTCGATGCGGTCTGGAATCGTTAACCTCCCACCACCACCCGATACCCCGCCTGCTCCACCATCGCCTGAATCGGCGCAATCTCTTCGGCTTCCGGTGCTTTTATCCCCGCCATCGCCCACTCGCGCTCCAGCCGGGAATACTTCGGCTCACCGTACTGATGGAACGGCAGCAGATGCACTTCCTCAACCGGCAGCGGCGCCAGAAACGCCAGAATCTGCGCGACGTTTTCGGTGCTGAGGGTGTAACCGGGGATCAGCGGCAGCCGCGGAATCACCTTAATCCCTTCGGCGACCAGCAGGCGAAAGTTCTCCAGCACCCGCGGCTGGTTCATGCTGAGCACCTGACGCGCCTGCGCGCAGTCCATGATTTTGAGATCGAACAGCACCTCATCGCACGCCCGCGCCAGCGGCAGCAGGCGGCGAGGGGAGGAATCACCTGCGGTTTCAATGGCGGTGCGAATACCCCACTGTTTGAGGCGCTGCAAAAAGCGGGTGGCAAACTCGGCCTGCATCAGCACCTCGCCGCCGGAGAGCGTCACGCCTCCGCCCGACGCGCGGAAAAACACCTCATCTTTGAGCACTTCCCGTTCGAGAGATTCCAGCGTCACGTCGCGGCCAATATGTTCCCACGCCCCGGACGGGCACTCCTCGGCATCCTGCAAACAGGTGGCGCAGTGCAGGCACTTGCTCTCCCGGCGCACGGTCTCGATTTTCGGCGACATCGACTCCGGGTTGGCGCACCACGGGCAGGTATGCGGGCAGCCTTTAAAGAACACCACCGTGCGGATGCCCTGGCCGTCGTTAAGCGAATAGCGCTGGATATTGAAAATGCGCGCCGTGTCGGCGCGCGCCTCAATCACCTCACAGCTGATGCGCGGTGCGGCGGATAATGTCATCCTGAATCTCCTTCGACAGCTCGACAAAGAAGGCGCTGTAGCCCGCCACGCGCACCACCAGCCCGGCGAAATCCTGCGGGCGCTGCTGGGCTTCGCGCAGGGTTTCGGCGTTCACCACGTTGAACTGAATATGCTGGAGCTTGAGCTTGGTAAAGGCGTGCAGGAAATCTGCCAGCTTGTTGAGGCCGCTTTCCCCCTCCAGCGTCGCCGGGGTGAACTTGACGTTCAGCAACGTGCCGTTGGAGAGCAGGAAGTTATCCAGCTTGCTCACCGATTTCAGCACCGCCGTAGGCCCCTGACCATCCTGGCCAACCATCGGCGACAGCCCGCCATCCGCCAGCTGTTCCCCGGCGAAACGCCCGTCCGGCGTTGCGCCAACCACCGACCCCAGCGGCACGTGGGCGGAAACAGTATAGGAGCCTGGCGTAAACTGGCCGCCGCGCGGGTTACGGTATTTTTCCACCTCTTTGCAGTAAAAACGCAGCAGATCGGCGCTGATGTTATCAACATCGTCGATGTCGTTACCGTATTTCTCAAAGCGGTTCATCAGCCGTGCGCGAACCTTTTCGCCCTCCGGCGTGGCGAAGTTAGCTTTCAGCACCGCCAGCAGTTCATCAAAGCTCATGCGCTGCTGGTCGAACACCATCCCTTTTAGCGCATGCAGCGAATCGCTCAGGTTGGCAATACCGATGCCCTGCACGCCGGAGAAGTTGTAGCGCGCGCCGCCGTCGGTAATGTCTTTGCCGTTGGCAATGCAGTCTTCAACGAACGAGGAGAGCAGCGGCACCGGCGCCCAGTCGCGGTGGCCGATATCGCAGATATTGCTGCCTTCGACCATCAGCTTAATGTAGTGACGAATCTTGTCGCGAATGCTCGCCAGCAGGCTGTCGTAGGTGAGTTGCTCATCGCCTTCGTGCTCGTGCATGACGATTTCCATCACCTTCAGCAGGTTGAACATGGCGATGTCATGCAAGCCGTAAGTACGCCCGGGAATCGACAGCTCGACGCAGCCGACCACTGCATAATCCCGCGCATCTTCCAGCGACACGCCGCGGTTAAGGAACGCCGGGACCACCACCTCATCGTTGAAAATCTGCGGAATGCCGGTGCCGAGGCGCACGGTTTCGGCGGTTTTGCGCAGGAACGGGCGGTCAATCAGCTCGTTGACCCGCACGCCAAGGTTCGGCTGCGGCAGGCGTACGTTCTGGTAGGCGTCCAGACAGGTAAAGGAGAGGATGTTCACCGCGCTGCGGCCGTTCTCGGTCAGGCCGCCGAGCAGGGCGGTGTAGCCGGTTGGGAAGCCTGCGAAGTAGCGGGCGCTGCTGGTGGAACGCAGCAGCACGATATCGTTGCACTTCACCCACAGCGACTCCAGCAATTCCTGCATAAACGTAGGGTCTTCGCCGTGGTTCAGCGATGCTTGCCAGAACGGCAGCATGTACTGGTCAAAGCGGCCAAGCGAGATGGAGCTGGCGTTGGACTCATACTGCAAAATGATGTTCATGTACCAGAACAGCTGGCTGGCCTGCCAGAAGTTTTCCGGCTTTTGCCCGGCGTTATGGCGCGAGATGCGGGCGATGGTCTCCAGCTCCTGACGACGCTGCGGGTCATTGCAGCCGCTTGCCATCTCATCGGCCAGCGCGGCGTAGCGCAGGATGTGGCGCTGGGAGGCCTCCAGCAGAATCAGCACCGCCTGGTAAAAGGGGTTATCCGGCTGTTCGCGTAGGTGGGCGTGCATCTCATTGACCAGCGCGTTCAGGCCGTTATTCAGCAGGCGCGGGTAGTCAATGATGATATGGCCCTGGCCTTTGTCGGTCTGGTTGACGCTGAAGATCTGCGTGCTGACGGCGGCTTTCACTTCATCGGTCATCTGGGCGTTGATGAAGTCCTTCATCGAGCGCTTTTCCCAGTACGGGAACAGTTCGTCGCGGTACAGACGCTTGTCGTCGTCGCTGATATTGAAGCGGTCCTGCGGGCGAGTCGGGAACTGGTCCAGCTCTTTTAACAGCCAGTACGGGTCCATCTCCGGCGACATAATCCCGGCGCGTGGTTTGATGGTGCGGTTGCCGGCAATCAGTTCATCGTCGCGAATGCTGATGGCGACGTTATCGAGAATATGGGCGGTAGCTTTGGCGCGGCGAATCATCACCGGCTCGCCGTCGGTCTGACGATGGCTTTCGGTGTAGAGCACCGCGCGTTCAAGGGAGATTTCGCGCGGGTTGGCAAAGAGGGCGTCTTTCAGGCGCTGAATACGATTAGTCATTTTGCGGGCTCCTCGGGAGATTAACCTGACGTTTGTTATGGGATCTACGTTAGGCAAATGCGGGGCGGGGAGACAGAAGAGAATGAGGTGATTTACTGGATTATTGTGATCAAAAGGGAAAAATGAGATCTCAATTTTGTCCGGGTAATAAGCCTGATTGCCGGATGGCGGCTTTGCCTTATCCGGCCTACAGGTCCGTGCAGGCTGTAGGCCTGATAAGCGCAGCGCCATCAGGCGCGACTAACGCAGCGAAGCTATCCAGTTCATCGCCAGCTCCGGCCATGCGGCGGCGGGCAGACCTTTTGCCCCGCGAATACCAAATCCGTGTTTCCCTTCGGCAAACAGATGCAGTTCAGTCGGCACGTTGTGCGCGCGCAGGGCGTTGAACATCACTAGCGAGTTATCGACCGGTACCGACGGGTCATCCACCGCGTGCATCAGGAAGGTTGGCGGCGTTTGTGCGGTGACATTCAGTTCAGGAGAGTAGTGCTTAATCTGCTCGGCGGATGGCGTGTCGCCAATCAGCGCCGTGCGTGAGCCGGGGTGAGCAATGGCTTTATCCATCGAAATTACCGGGTAGCCGAGCACCACGAAATCAGGGCGCGCGCTCTGTTTATCGACGGCATCGAGTGGGGAATAAACCGTTTCGTCATAGCGCGTCTCCAGGCTTGCGGCCACGTGCCCACCTGCCGAGAAGCCCATCACGCCGACTTTTTGCGGATCAATATGCCAGGTTGCGGCGTTGGCGCGTAAGGTGCGCAGCGCTCGCTGGGCGTCAGCCAATGGCGCATTGGCCCCTTCGGCATGGCCATCGGCGGGCATGCGGTAGGTCATCACAAACAACGTGTAGCCTTTGGCGTTAAACGGCGCGGCTAAATCGCTGCCTTCTTTATCCAGCACCACCCGCTGGTAAGAGCCGCCGGGGGTGACCAGCAGCGCCACGCCGTTGGGGTGCTCTGGGGCATAGACGGTGATTTCCGGGGCGCGGATGCCGGTGACGGCACGGTCCGGAAGATTTGGATCTTTGCTGCGTTCAACCAGCGCGTAGCTCACCGGGCTGTTTTTAGCACCGGGCGCTTCGCCACCGGGCCAGATGGAAAAAACGGGTAGGGCGGCAACAGCCGTCTGTACGGAAAATGCCAGAGCCAGAGCGGCGGACAGCGGTAAGCGAATCATAGACGTCTCCACGGGGAAAACGCTTATTTATCATCCATTAAATCGTGATAACGGGAATGTATTCACAAAACGGTGTTTCATAAATAGAGAAACGAGAAGGTGTGAGGTGGGTATGATTACGGCGTCGCGTAGCCCGGCCGAGCGCAGCGACGCCGGGGAAAACTTACGCGCGGGTGGCGATAAGGATCGCGGAAGCCTTGATCAGCGCAATCGCGCGGCTGCCCTTCGCCAGCTTCATCTCGCTCTGGCTTTCGTTGGTGACCACGGCAACAATCTCAAAGCCAGCATCGGTTTTGATATGTACGGTGGCGTTCACTGCGCCTTCGGTAACCTGAGTCACTTCACCGGCAAACTGGTTGCGGGCGGAGAATTTCAGACCGCAGTCTTCAGTTGCCAGCGTGACCCACGGGGCTTTAATCAGGGCAATGGCTTCCTTCCCATTGATCAGGCCCAGCGCTTCTTTACTGCTGTGAGTGACGATAGCTACCAGCTTTGCGCCGCCCGGTAGGGTCAGTTCGATTTCGTCGTTGACCGCGCCGGTTGAGACTGCGCTGATGGTGCCTGTTAATTGGTTACGTGCTGAAACTGCCATACGATACTGCCTCCATTCACTCGTTACCGAATCAGAGGTCAGTATAGCCACAGTTTTTACGTTAACGTATCTTTATCAATACCCAGGCGTTTCATTCTTGAGAGCAATGTCGTGCGCTTCAGCCCCAGACGCTGCGCCGCGCCTTTCGCCCCGGCCACTACGCCGTTGGTCTCTTTCAACACCCGAACAATCAGCTGATATTCGTCCTCTCCCTCTTTCGGCGCTTCCGCCATCGGTAGTGGCATCGGCTCCGGTGGCTCTTCGTGGGCAAAGGTCAGCTCCGGCAGAGAAAGCTGCAGCACGCTGCCACGGGTCAACAGCACCGCACGCTCAATCACGTTTTCCAGCTCGCGCACGTTACCCGGCCACTCCATCTGGCTTAAGGTGCGCAGCGTTTCCGCCGGAATGCTGTCGATGTTGCGCCCCAGACGTCGAGCGATTTTAAAGGTGAAGGCTTTCACCAGCAGCGGAATATCTTCCGGGCGCTCGCGCAGCGGCGGCAGGTGGATCGGGAAGACGTTCAGGCGGTAGTAAAGATCGCTACGGAATTCGCGATCCAGCACCATCTGTTTGAGATCGCGGTTGGTGGCGGCGATCAGGCGCACGTCGGTCTGGATCAGCTTATTGCTGCCGAGGCGTTCGAACTCCTGCTCCTGCAACACGCGCAGCAGTTTCGGCTGCAGCTCCAGCGGCATATCGCCCACTTCATCGAGGAACATAGAGCTTTTATCCGCCAGCTCAAAGCGGCCAATGCGCTGGGCGCTGGCACCGGTAAATGCGCCGCGCTCGTGGCCGAAGAGGTCGCTTTCCAGCAGGCCAGCCGGCATTGCCGCACAGTTCATCTTCACCATTCGGCGGCCGCTGCGACCGCTAAGGTTGTGAATAGCCCGGGCAATGAGCTCCTTACCGGTACCGGTTTCGCCGAGGATCAGCACGGTGCTGTCGCTTGGCGCTACCATCTCAACCTGCTTAAGCACGTTGTACATTGCTTCGCTGCGGCCGATTATCTCGCCAAACTCACCGTCAACGTTGTTGAGCTGTTCGGTCAGCGCGAGATTCTCGTCTACCAGACGCTCTTTCAGACGATGAATTTCCTGGTAGGCGAGGGCGTTATCGACGGCGATCGCCACGCGCTCGGCAATCTGCTTGAGCAGCTTGAGGTTGGCGGCGCAGAAGACTTTTTCATCACACTGGGCAAGCTTCAGCACGCCGAACATTTTGTCGCCGGACATCAGCGGCAGCAGGCACAGGGTCTGAATTTGATCGTCCCACATCTCAAACAGCTGGCGTTCGTATGGGGCAAGTTTATCCTGCTCGTGCAGGTTGAGCATCAGCATCTCTTTGCTTTTGAACACGCGTTCGCTCAGTGTGCCCGCCTCGTTCACTTCACTCTGATCGTGGACCGGATCGTTGACGTCGATGTAGTGCGTCGAGTAGATGTTCAGCTTGCCTTTGCGGTTACCGCGCAGTACTACGCTGATGGCATCGATATTGAAGTAGTAGTGGATCTCTTTCGCTACCGCGCCGACCAGATCGTCCATGTCGAGGCGTGACAGCACGGCGTTAGTAATCGCCACCAGAATGCGGAAGTTATCGCGCTCGCGGCACAGCAGATCGTAGTCGACGTTGTTAGTCACCCGGCTTTGGATCTGCTCGGTGACGACGGCGACAATCTGGGTAAAGGTGTGCAGGCGCTGGTACTCTTTTTCCGTCCACGGCTGGTCGTTCTGGCGGATAAACTCGCATCCGCCGAAGATGCGTCCTTCCGCCGCCAGCGGCAGCAGACAGTAGTGACCGAACGGCGAGTAAAGCTCGCTGTGGGCCAACTGGGGCCAGGCTTCGTGAAACTCGCTGTAGCTACAGTGCAGAGCGTCGGGGCGAGACAGCAGCCGTCTGACCGGGCCGTTCGCCAGCGCGCTGTCGTCTTCATAGGCGAGCGGTTGGCCCGCTTCGTGCGTGGCGTGGTAGCTCGCGCGGTGGTTTCCCGGCTGCAGCAGGATGATCGCCGCGCTGTCCGCTAGCGCAGATTGTTTTGCCAGCTGCGCCAGCGTTTCGCTGAGTGCGGCCAGATCGGGTTGTTGGAGAAGAGTCCGGGTGATATCAAACAGCCCTTGCTGGCCGAGATCGCCCATCGGTGTATACGACATGTAGCTTGCCCATAAATGCACCGCGCTCGGTGCGATAACTAATAATAATAATAAATTTCAGTTGTAGGCCGGATAAGCGAAGCGCCATCCGGCAGAATTCGCGTAAATTGCCGGATGACGGCGTAAACGCCTTATCTGGCCTACATCCAACATCAACGTCTTAAGTGACGAGTATTTCAGAAGTTAACAGATTCGTGGCAGCGGTTCGGCGTGAGGAAGATCCAGCGTGCGTTTCACGCCGTACAGCCCGGCAACGCGAACCCCGCGGCGTTCCGTGACTTCGCCAATGATAGCGGCATCACGCCCCAGCGGATGGGCGCGCAGTGCGGCGAGTACCTCATCGGCTGCCTCGCGGGTCACGCCAATCACCAGTTTACCTTCATTTGCGAAGTTAAGCGCGTCAAGCCCTAATAATTCGCACACGCCGCGCACCGCGTCTTTCAGCGGAATGTGTTGTTCATGAATTTCAACGCCGTGGCCGCTGGTGGCGGCAAACTCATGGGCCACCGCGTTTACGCCGCCGCGGGTGGCATCACGCAGCGCTTTCACGCCAGCTATCGGGCGCAGGCTCTGGATAAGCGGCGTCAGCACCGCACAGTCGCTTTGCAGTTCGCCGTCAAGGCCAAGCTGTTCGCGCAGGTTGAGGATGGTCGCGCCGTGGTCGCCGAGCGTGCCGCTGACAATCAGCAGATCCCCCGGGGTGAGCGTAGCCGCGCCCCAGTGAATATCGGACGGGATAGCGCCCATTCCGGCGGTATTGATAAACAGCTTATCCGCTGCGCCGCGACCCACGACCTTGGTGTCGCCGGTGACGATGGCGATATCCGCTGCTTTGGCCGTCTCCGCCATGCTGTTGACCACCGCCTCCAGCGTCTCCATCGGCAGCCCTTCTTCAATAATAAAGCCGCAGGAGAGATAGCGTGGCACCGCGCCGCTCACCGCCACATCGTTGGCGGTGCCGCAAATCGCCAGCTTGCCGATATTGCCGCCGGGGAAGAACAGCGGGTCAATCACGTAGCTGTCGGTGGAGAAGGCCAGACGGTCGCCGTGGGCGGTCAGCGAAGCCAGCGACAGACGCGCCTGATCTTCCTGCTCCGCCAGCCAGGGGTTAGCAAAGGCTTTCATAAACAGGCTGTCGATCAGCTGCTGCATCGCCAGACCGCCGCTCCCGTGCGCTAACTGAATACTTTTCATGCTTCTGCCTCCTGACTGCGATATTGATACCAGGCGGCGCAGGCGCCTTCCGACGACACCATCAGCGCGCCAAACGCGCTCTGCGGGTTGCAGGTGGCGCCAAACAGCGGGCACTGATGCGGTTTGCAGCGGCCGGTCAGCACGTCGCCGCAGCGGGCGCGCGGATCGTCACAGACGCGCTGCGGCTGCGGTTTGAAGTGCGCTTCCGCATCAAACGCTTGATAGTCTGGCGTCAGCTGTACGCCGGAGTCGTTGATTAACCCCAGGCCCCGCCATTCGCTGTCGCCCTTGACCGCAAACACCTCGGCAATGGCGTTTTGCGCAAGCAGGTTGCCATCGTCCGGCACTACGCGGCGGTACTGGTTTTCGACGCAAGGGGCGGCGGCGATTTTCTGCTCCACCAGCATATTCACGCCCTGCAGCAGGTCAACCGGCTCAAAGCCCGCCACTACCAGCGGGCGCTGATAGTCGCTGGCGATAAAGCCGTAGGCGTGAGTGCCGATGACCATGCTGACGTGGCCCGGCGCCAGAAACGCATCGATACCGTTGTCCGGCTGATCGAGCAGGCTGCGCAGGGTTGGTATAAGCGTAATATGCTGGCAGAAAAAGAAGAAGTTACTGACCTTCTGCGCCTTCGCCTGTTGCAGCGTGATGGCGGTGGTCGGCATGGTGGTTTCAAAGCCTAAGCCGAAGAACACCACTTTACGATCCGGGTTCTGCTGCGCCAGCTTTAAAGCATCCATCGGCGAATAGACGATACGGATATCCGCACCGCGTGATTTGGCCTGCATCAGCGAGCCGTTTTTCCCCGGCACGCGCATGGCGTCACCGAAGGTGCAGAAAATCACCTCTTTATGGCTGGCGATTTCAATACAGGTGTCGATGCGCCCCATCGGCAGTACGCACACCGGGCAGCCCGGCCCGTGGATAAATTCGATGTTCTCCGGCAGCAACTGGTCGAGACCGAATTTGAAAATCGCGTGCGTGTGGCCGCCGCACACTTCCATGATGCGCAGTGGGCGTTCGGCGGTATAGGCCAGATGCTGCGCCCGGTTTTTCAGCTGGGCAATCAGCTGCATCACCTGCTCGGGCGCGCGGTACTCATCAACAAAGCGCATTATCGTTCCTCGCCAAAGAGCAGCGCGCCAACGTCGGGCTCGACTTCAAACATATTTTCCAGCGCTGCGAGGGTATCGCGCGCCTCTTCTTCGTTGATGATGCTCATGGCAAAGCCCACGTGCACCAGCACCCACTGGCCGATGCGCGACTGACCGTTTTCGTCCACCGCGCCGACCAGCGTCAGGTCAACGTCGCGCTTAATGCCGCACACGTCCACCTTCGCCTGTACGCCATCAATGGCAGAAATTTGTCCCGGAATGCCTATGCACATCGCTGCGTCTCCAGCCAGTTCAGCCAGCTATCCATGCCTTCACCGCTGGTAGCGGAGAGCAGGATGATTTCAATATTCGGGTTCACTTCACGCGCGCAGGCGAGGCACTTCTCAACGTCGAAGTTGAGGTACGGCAGCAGGTCAACTTTGTTGAGCAGCATCACCGACGCGGCGGCAAACATATGCGGGTACTTCAGCGGCTTGTCTTCACCTTCGGTGACCGACAGCACGGCGACTTTGTGGCGTTCGCCCAGATCAAAGCTTGCCGGGCAGACCAGGTTGCCGACGTTTTCGATAAACAGAATGCCGTTGCTCTCAAGCGGCAGGCGCGGGGCGGCATCGGCAATCATCTGGGCATCAAGGTGGCAGCCCTTACCGGTGTTAACCTGAATCGCCGGGGTGCCGGTGGCGCGAATACGCGCGGCGTCGTTCACCGTCTGCTGGTCGCCTTCGATAACGGCGCAGGAGACGCGGTCTTTCAGGCGCATCAGCGTTTCGGTGAGCAGGGTGGTTTTACCGGAGCCAGGGCTGGAAACCAGATTCAGCACCAGCAGTTCGCGGGCGGCAAAGCGCGCGCGGTTGCGGGCGGCAATCTGGTTGTTTTTATCCAGCACGTCGATTTCGACTTCCAGCATCCGGCGCTGGCTCATGCCCGGCGCGTGGGTTCCCGCTTCGCCGTGGCCATAGTGCAGGTCGCCGTTGTCCGCGGCCTGCGGTTCAAATTCTCGGGTTCTGACGCCGGTAATGGACATTGCCGGACGGCCTGCCGGGGCGAAAGGCGCGCTGCGGAACAGCGAGTGCGGGTTACGTTCATCGCCCTCTATATAGAGGTTGCCATCGGCACAACCACAGGTGGTACACATACTTTACTCCTGATCAATTTCAATTCGCTGAATCTGTAAACCGTCGTCGGCGACGATGCGCAGATTGTCGCTATGGCACTGCGGACAACGGCGCACGTGAACTGACACGAGCTGAACATACTGCTGGCAGGATTCACACCAGCATTCCGCTTCCTGTTCCTCGACGTGCAGTGTACAGCCTTCAGCCAGCGTGCCGCGGCACACCAGATCAAAACAAAAGGTCATTGCGCTGGTCTCTACACAAGAAAAAGCGCCGACCTTCATCCAGACGCCGGTGACGCGCTTCGCGCCGTTCTGCATCGCCTGTTGTTCGACAATTTCCAGTGCTCGCTGGCAGAGCGTGATTTCGTGCATAACGCCTCCTGTTACATAACTCGCAGCAGTAATGCAATAACAATGCCAGAGATGAAGAAAGGTCATTAAAGACTGTCGATGACGATGTCGTACTGACGAAATGACATGTCACTCCGGCAGTGTTATTTCATTAAATATTAATAAAATCAATTAATTAAAAACATGGCATGAAAAGTGCTTAGGAGGCTTGTTTCTATTAACCGGGTAACCGACATGACTATTTGGGAAATTAGCGAGAAGGCCGACTATATCGCCGATCGTCACCGCCGCCATCAGGATCAATGGCGTGTCTACTGCAACTCTTTGGTTCAAGGGATTACGTTGTCCAAAGCGCGTCTGCATCACGCTATGAACTGCGCACCGGAGAAAGAGCTGAGCTTCGTGCTGTTCGAACACTTCGTGGTTTCCGTGAGCCTGGCCAGCGGCTTTAACAGCCACACCGTTGAGTATGTAGTTGAAACCCGCGACGGCCTGAATAAACAGTGCGTGGGCAGCGCCGAGATGAGCATGAACGGCTTTATTGACGGCACCGTCAATATCCGCGACCGCGAGCAGGTGCTGGAACATTACCTGGAAAAAATTTCGCCGGTATACGACACCCTGTATGCGGCGCTTGAAAGCGACAGCCCGGTGAGTTTCAGCCAGCTGGCACAAGAGCCTCAACGGGCTTCTCACGCTTGATTATCGGTGTGTCGACGGGTGTCGAAATGACACTTGCTCTGCATGATTTCGTCAAAAATGACTGTCACCTGAGGAAGACCTGGTGAATCGTTTTGTAATTGCTGACTCTACCCTTTGTATCGGTTGCCGTACCTGTGAAGCGGCCTGTGCGGAAACGCATCGCCACCACGGCCTGCAATCTATGCCACGGCTTAGAGTAATGCTCAATGAAAAAGAATCCGCGCCACAGATGTGTCACCACTGTGAAGACGCGCCGTGCGCCACGGTTTGCCCGGTAAATGCGATTACCCGCGTCGATGGCGCCGTACAGCTCAATGAAAGCCTGTGCGTCAGCTGCAAACTGTGCGGTATTGCCTGTCCGTTTGGGGCAATTGAGTTTTCCGGTAGCCGTCCGCTGGATATCCCGGCCAACGCCAACACTCCGAAAGCGCTGCCTGCGCCACCGGCTCCGGCTCGCGTCAGTACGCTGCTGGACTGGGTGCCTGGTATCCGCGCCATCGCGGTGAAATGCGACCTGTGCCACTTCGACGAAGAGGGCCCGGCCTGCGTGCGCACCTGCCCGACCAAAGCGCTGCATCTGGTGAACAATATGGACATGGCCCGCGTTAGCAAACGCAAACGTGAGCTGACCTTCCATACCGACTTAGGCGATTTGACGCTGTTCCAGGCGCAACAAGGAGAGGCAAAATGAGCGTCATGACGTTGATTAATAGCGCAGTGGCCTGGTTTGCCGCCGCCGCCGTGCTCTCCTTTGTGCTGTCGTTTAATAAATCCCTGAGCGGTTTTGTGGCCGGTATCGGCGGCGCGCTGGGCAGCCTGTGCGTGGGCCTGGCGGGCGTTCAGGTGCTGGTTCACGGTTTCCCGGTGATGGGCAGCCTGTCATTGGTTCACTACAGCGTGCTGGTCTCCCCGCTGAACGCGGTCTGGCTGATTGCGCTCGGCCTGTGCGGCCTGTTTGTCAGCCTCTATAACATTGACTGGCATCGTCACCCGAACGTCAAAAGCAACGGTCTGCTGATCAACATCCTGCTGGCGGCTGCCGTCTGCGCGATGGTGGCGAGCAGCTTCGGTTCGCTGGTGGTGATGGCGGAAATCATGGCGCTGTGCGGCGCGTTCCTCACCGGCTGCGCCGCTTCCGGCAAGCTGTGGTTTGCGCTGGGCCGTCTGGGCACTATTCTGCTGGCGATTGCCTGCCTGCTGCTGTGGCAGCGCTACGGCACGCTGGATCTGGTGCTGCTGAACGAACGTGCGCAGATGCTGCCGCTCGGTTCTGATATCTGGGTACTTTGCGTCATTGGCTTCGGCCTGCTGGCGGGGATCATCCCGCTGCACGGTTGGGTTCCGCAGGCGCACGCCAGCGCCAGCGCACCGGCCGCCGCGCTGTTCTCTACCGTGGTGATGAAAGTGGGTCTGCTCGGCATTCTCACCGTGTCGCTGCTCGGTGACGTTCAGCCGCTGTGGTGGGGCATTGCGCTGCTGGTGCTGGGCATGGTAACCGCGTTTGTCGGCGGTCTGTATGCGCTGATGGAACACAATATTCAGCGTCTGCTGGCGTACCACACGCTGGAAAACATCGGCATCATACTGCTCGGTTTAGGCGTCGGCGTGACCGGCCTGGCACTGCAGGAGCCGGCGATGGTGGCGCTGGGTCTGATCGGCGGTCTGTACCATCTGCTCAACCATAGCTTGTTCAAAACCACGCTGTTCCTCGGCGCGGGCTCGGTCTGGTTCCGTACCGGCCACCGCGACATCGAGAAGCTGGGCGGTATCGGTAAACGTATGCCGATGATCTCGCTCGCTATGCTGGTTGGCCTGATGGCGATGGCTGCGCTGCCGCCGCTGAACGGCTTTGCCGGTGAGTGGGTTATCTACCAGTCCTTCTTCAAGCTGAGCACCAGCGGGGCGTTTATTGGCCGTCTGCTGGGGCCGTTGCTGGCCGTTGGCCTGGCGATTACCGGCGCGCTGGCGGTGATGTGTATGGCGAAAGTCTACGGCGTCACCTTCCTTGGCGCACCGCGTACTAAAGAGGCGGAAAACGCCTGCTGCGCGCCGCTGCTGATGGCAATTAGCACCGTGGTGATGGCGCTGTTGTGTATCGTTGGCGGCGTTGCCGCACCGTGGTTGCTGCCAATGCTGAGCGCTGCCGTGCCGCTGCCGATGTCTACCGCGCACACTGTCGTCTCCCAGCCGATGATTACCCTGCTGCTGATTGCCTGCCCGCTGCTGCCATTCATCATTCTGGCGCTGCTCAAAGGCAACCGCCTGCCAAGCCGTTCTCGCGGCGCGGCGTGGGTCTGCGGTTACGACCACGAACAATCCATGGTGATCACCGCGCACGGTTTTGCGATGCCGGTGAAACAGGCCTTTGCCCCGGTGCTGAAACTGCGCAAATGGCTCAACCCGGTCTCTCTGGTTCCGGGCTGGCAGAACGCGGCGGCGCCGCTGCTGCTGCAACGTCTGGCGCTGGTTGAACTGGCGGTGCTGGTCGTGATTGTCATCTCTCGAGGAGCCTGAACATGACGTTCCTATTTGCTGTACTGCAGGCGCTGGTGCTGTTCGCCGTGGCGCCGCTGCTGTCTGGTATCACCCGCGTGCTGCGCGCACGGTTGCATAACCGTCGCGGGCCGGGCGTGATGCAGGAGTATCGCGACATCATCAAACTGCTGGGCCGTCAGAGCATTGGCCCGGACGCTTCCGGCTGGGTGTTCCGCCTGACGCCGTTTGTGATGGTCGGCGTGATGCTGACGATTGCTACCGCGCTGCCGGTGGTGACCGTAGCGTCCCCAATGCCGGGCTTGGGCGACCTGATTACCCTTATCTATCTGTTTGCCGTCGCGCGTTTCTTCTTTGCCATTGCCGGTCTCGACACCGGTAGCCCGTTCACCGCCATCGGCGCAAGCCGCGAAGCGATGCTCGGCGTGCTGGTTGAACCGATGCTGCTGTTGGGTCTGTGGGTCGCCGCGCTGGTTGCGGGCTCTACCCATATCAGCAATATCACCAACACTCTGTACCACTGGCCGGTTAGCCGCAGCATTCCGCTGGCGCTGGCCTTCTGCGCCTGCGCCTTCGCCACCTTTATCGAAATGGGCAAACTGCCGTTCGACTTAGCGGAAGCAGAGCAGGAGCTGCAGGAAGGCCCGCTGTCTGAATACAGCGGCAGCGGCTTCGGCGTGCTGAAGTGGGGCATCAGCCTGAAACAGCTGGTGGTGCTGCAGATGTTTGTTGGCGTCTTCATCCCGTGGGGACAGATGACCAGCTTTAGCGTTGGTGGCCTGGTGATTGCCGTGATTGCCGCTATCGTCAAGCTGGTGGTTGGCGTGCTGATTATCGCGCTGTTCGAAAACAGCATGGCGCGTCTGCGTCTGGATATTACCGGTCGCATCACCTGGACCGGGTTCGGTTTAGCCTTTTTAGCCTTCGTCTCCTTGCTGGTGGCGTGATAAGAGAGTTTTGAGCATGTCTGAAGAAAAAGTGGGTCAACACTACCTCGCTGCGCTGCACCAGGCCTTTCCGGGCGTGGTGCTGGACGAAGCCTGGCAGACCAAAGACCAGTTAACGATTACCGTGAAGGTGAACTACCTGCCGGAAGTCGTCGAGTTTCTTTACTACCAGCAGGGCGGCTGGCTGTCGGTGCTGTTCGGCAACGACGAACGTAAACTGAACGGACACTATGCGGTCTACTACGTGCTGTCGATGGAAAAAGGCACCAAGTGCTGGATTACCGTGCGCGTCGAAGTCGACCCTAACACCCTCGAATACCCGTCCGTGACGCCACGCGTTCCGGCGGCGGTCTGGGGCGAGCGCGAAGTGCGCGACATGTACGGCCTGCGCCCGGTGGGCCTGCCGGACGAACGTCGTCTGGTGCTGCCGGATGATTGGCCGGACGAGCTGTACCCGCTGCGTAAAGACAGCATGGACTACCGTCAGCGCCCGGCACCGACCACCGATGCCGAAACCTACGAGTTCATCAACGAGCTGGGCAGCAAGAAAAACAACGTAGTGCCAATTGGCCCGCTGCACGTCACCTCCGATGAACCGGGCCACTTCCGCCTGTTCGTTGACGGCGAGAACATTATCGACGCCGACTATCGTCTGTTCTATGTCCACCGCGGCATGGAAAAACTGGCGGAAACCCGCATGGGTTACAACGAAGTGACCTTCCTGTCCGACCGCGTGTGCGGCATCTGCGGCTTTGCCCACAGCACCGCCTACACCACCTCCGTCGAGAACGCGATGGGCATCGTGGTGCCGGAACGTGCGCAGATGATCCGCGCCATTCTGCTGGAAGTTGAGCGTCTGCACTCGCACCTGCTGAACCTCGGCCTGGCGTGCCACTTCACCGGCTTCGACTCCGGCTTTATGCAGTTCTTCCGCGTTCGTGAAGCCTCCATGAAAATGGCGGAAATCCTCACCGGCGCGCGTAAAACTTACGGCCTGAACCTGATTGGCGGCATCCGTCGTGACTTCCTGAAAGACGACATGATCCAGACCCGTCAGTTGGCGCAGCAGATGCGTCGCGACGTGCAGGATCTGGTGGATATTCTGCTGAGCACCCCGAACATGGAACAGCGCACCGTCGGTATCGGCCGCCTGGACCCGGAAATCGCCCGCGACTTCAGCAACGTCGGCCCGATGGTTCGCGCCAGCGGCCACGCCCGCGACACCCGCGCCGATCACCCGTTTGTGGGCTACGGTCTGCTGCCGATGGAAGTGCATAGCGAGCAGGGCTGCGACGTTATCTCCCGTCTGAAAGTGCGTATCAACGAAGTGTTCACCGCGCTGAACATGATTGACTACGGTCTGGATAACCTGCCTGGCGGCCCGCTGGCGGTAGAAGGGTTCACCTACATTCCAAACCGCTTCGCGCTGGGCTTCTCGGAAGCGCCTCGTGGTGATGATATTCACTGGAGCATGACCGGCGACAACCAGAAGCTGTACCGCTGGCGCTGCCGTGCGGCGACCTACGCCAACTGGCCAACCCTGCGCTACATGCTGCGCGGCAACACCGTTTCCGATGCGCCGCTGATTATCGGTAGCCTCGACCCTTGCTACTCCTGTACCGACCGTATGACCGTGGTCGACGTGCGTAAGAAGAAGAGCAAGGTCGTGCCGTACAAAGAGCTTGAGCGCTACAGCATCGAGCGTAAGAACTCGCCGCTGAAATAATTGGGGCATTGCGTGGGGATTCCCCTTACCCCGACCCTCTCCCTAAAGGGGCGAGGGGGAAGGGCAGAGCGAGAGTGTATTAACTGACAACGCCGATCTGTCCCCTCTCCCTTAGGGAGAGGGCTAGGGTGAGGGTAAAAACCCCGCACGCAAGCTGGGAGCAACTATGTTTACCTTTATTAAAAAAGCTATTAAAACCGGCGTCACGACATCGTCCTACCCGCTGGAACCGATGCCGGTTGATAAAAACTTCCGCGGCAAGCCGGAACACAACCCGCAGCAGTGCATCGGCTGCGCGGCGTGCGTCAACGCCTGCCCGTCGAACGCCCTGACGGTGGAAACCGACCGCGTCAGCAATCAGCTGGCGTGGCAGTTCAACCTCGGCCGCTGCATCTTCTGCGGCCGCTGCGAAGAAGTGTGCCCGACGGCGGCGATCAAGCTGTCGCAGGAGTACGAACTGGCGGTGTGGAAGAAAGAAGATTTCTTGCAGCAGTCCCGTTTTGATATCTGCAACTGCCGCGTTTGCAACCGTCCGTTTGCGGTGCAAAAAGAGATTGATTACGCCATTGCGCTGCTCAAGCACAACGGCGACAGCCGCGCGGAAAACCACCGCGAAAGCTTTGAGACCTGCCCGGAATGTAAGCGTCAGAAATGTTTGGTGCCTTCCGACCGTATTGACCTGACTCGCCACATGAAAGAGGCCATCTGATGAGCAACTTAATAGGGCCACGCGACGACAACGGCATGCCGGTGCCGATGACGGTAGAAGAATCTATCGCCAGCATGAAAGCGTCGCTTTTGAAAAACATCAAGCGTTCCGCCTACGTCTACCGCGTGGACTGCGGCGGCTGTAACGGCTGCGAAATCGAAATCTTTGCCACGCTTTCACCGCTGTTCGACGCCGAACGTTTTGGTATTAAAGTGGTGCCGTCACCGCGTCATGCCGACATTCTGCTGTTTACCGGTGCGGTGACCCGCGCCATGCGTTCGCCAGCGCTGCGTGCCTGGCAGTCCGCGCCGGACCCGAAAATCTGTATCTCTTACGGCGCCTGCGGCAACAGCGGCGGTATCTTCCACGACCTGTACTGCGTCTGGGGCGGCACCGATAAAATCGTACCGGTGGACGTGTACATTCCTGGCTGCCCGCCGACGCCTGCGGCAACGCTGTACGGCTTTGCCATGGCGCTGGGTCTGCTGGAGCAGAAAATCCACGCTCGTGCGCCAAGTGAACTGGATGCGCAGCCGGCTGAAATTCTGCATCCGGACATGGTCCAGCCGCTGCGCGTGCAGGTTGACCGCGCCGCGCGCCGCCTGGCGGGCTACCGCTATGGTCGTCAGATTGCCGACGACTATATGCTGCATCTGGGCCAGGGTGACACTCAGGTTCAGCAGTGGCTGGCCACAGAAAACGATCCGCGTCTGACGGAAATCGTCACGCAGCTTAACCACGTAGTAGAAGAGGCACGTATTCGATGAGCGAACAGGTGGTGTTCAGTCAACTGAGCCGTAAATTTATTGATGAGAACGATGCCACGCCTTCCGAGGCGCAGCAGGTTGTCTATTACAGCCTGGCGATTGGCCACCACCTCGGGGTCATCGACTGCCTCGAAGCCGCGCTGACCTGCCCGTGGGATGAGTATCTGGCGTGGATTGCTACGCTTGAAGCGGGCAGTACGGCGCGGCGCAAGATGGAAGGCGTGCCGAAGTACGGCGAAATAGTCATCGACAGCAATCACGTGTCGATGCTGGCGAACGCGTTTGATAAAGCGCGGGCGTCACAAACGTCGCAGCAAAAAGAGTGGAGCCAGGCGATGCTCAATATGCTGCACGCCATTCATCAGGAGAGCGCCATCTATCTGATGGTGCGCCGCCTGCGCGACTGATTTTTTAGAGTGAGGAAATACCATGACTGACGTTTTACTCTGTGTCGGCAATAGCATGATGGGCGACGATGGCGCTGGCCCTCTGTTGGCAGAAATGTGTGCAGCCCAGCCGAAAGGGGCGTGGGTCGTGATTGACGGCGGCAGCGCGCCGGAAAACGATATTGTGGCAATCCGCGAGCTGAACCCGACTCGCCTGCTGATTGTCGATGCCACCGATATGGGGCTGAACCCGGGCGAGATTCGCATTATCGACCCGGACGACATCGCCGAGATGTTTATGATGACCACCCACAACATGCCGCTGAACTACCTGGTGGATCAGCTGAAAGAAGACGTGGGTGAGGTGATTTTCCTCGGCATTCAGCCGGATATCGTGGGCTTTTATTACCCGATGACCCAGGCGATTAAAGACGCGGTTGAGGTGGTTTATCAGCGTCTTGAAGGGTGGCAGGGGAACGGCGGGTTCGAAGCGTTAGCGGTGGAGGATGAAGAGTAAGTTTATCTTCTCCAGAAAAAGGTCTCTTGAGGCGAACGCCGTCTCAAGAGACCGTGTAAGCGTTTATTGATACCTAAAGATAGCTTAGGCGCAGACGCATTTAACCTGCCGCTTCGACTTTAAAATCTTTATAGTAATACGCTTTATCCCGGTCGGTTATTTCTCGGATAACTTTGCATGGTACGCCCGCCGCAACGACATTTGCGGGAATATCTTTCGTGACAACGCTGCCCGCACCGATAACGCTGTTTTCTCCAATAGTGACTCCCGGATTGATAACCACATTGCTGCCGATCCACACATTGTTTTCTATCGTTACCGGGAAAGAAAACATCTCGCCTTTTTCCCTCAATTCATGGTGGACCGGGTGTCCGGTTACCGAAATCGTAACGTTAGGGGCGATCAGGACATTATCACCAATCGTCACCGTGTGATCGTCAACAATGGTGAAGTTGAAATTGGCATAAAAACAGTCACCAATAAAAATATTACTGCCGTAGGCGAAGCGTATTGGTGGTTCAATCCACGGAGTTTTTCCCACTTTACCGAACATTTTATAAATGAGCTCAATTCTCTTTTTATCTTCGGACGGGCGGGTGTTATTAAAGTCATACATTAATTCTTTGCCGCGCAGTCTCTCTTCTGGTAATCCTTCACACATATCCGTGAACAGCATGCCTGTTTTTATTCTATCTCTCATCGGAATGTTCATTAGCGTTATTTCATCCTGATTTTATTGGCTATTTTTTGCGAGCTTATGGGAGAACGGCTTTGCCCCGCTAAGGGTAAATACCGAGATGGCTGTGAAGCTCAGCGCAATCATTCCCAGAACCAGATAAGCCCCCTGGAAACCAATGCTCTCGTACATGTTGCCTGCCAGTACTGACATAAAAATCATCGCCAGCTGTTTGAAGAAACAGAAGCACACCAGATAAATCGTTGCGGAGAATCGCACCTCAAACTGACTGGTGATGTATTTGAAGCAGCCGACGATCAGGAACGGTATCTCAAACATATGCAGCGTTTTGAGGATAACGACTTCCAGCGCGGAGGTGGCGAATGAGGAGCCGATAATCCGCACCGACATAATTGTCCCCGCCAGTAACAGGGCGTTCTTACCCCCGATGCGATTCACAATCAGCGGCGCAAAGAACATGATGCAGGCGTTGAGCAACTCCCCCATGGTCGTGACGTAGCCAAACACCCGAGTCCCCTGTTCGCCGGTAGCAAAGAACGAGGTGAAGAAGTTGGCAAACTGTTGGTCAAATACGTCATAGGTACAGGAGACGCCGACCACGTACAGTGAAAGGAACCAGAGCTTTGGCTGCTTGAACAGCTCCAGAGCCAGCTTAAGGCTGAAGGCCGAGTGGTTAGCGCCTACCGCGTCCGCAACCTGTGCGGAAGACGGAACCTCTGTTTTTGAAAAGAACAGCAGCAGGGCCAGAATGACCGCGCAGCCGGAGCCCAGCCAGAAGACAAACTGGTTATTGATGTTGAACATAATGCCGGCAATCGAGGCGCACAGCGCCCAGCCCACGCAGCCGAACATGCGCGCGCGGCCAAATTCGAAGTTGCTTCGGCGACTCGCTTTTTCAATATAGGCTTCAATCGCAGGAGCACCGGCATTGTAAATAAAGCCGAGGTAAATCCCGCCGACAATCGAACCCAGCAGAATATTGGCCTGTAATAATGGGCCAAAGACGTAAATAAAGAATGGGGCAAACATCACCAGCATTCCGGTAATCACCCACAGCAGATGTTTACGCAGGCCGAGCTTATCAGAAAGCAAACCGAAAATAGGCTGGAATAGCAGCGAGAACAGTGAAATACAGGCGAAGATAATACCGGTATCCCCTTTACTGATATGGTTTATATCGTGTAGCCAGATTGGGAAGAAGGGGAAGTAGGCACCCATAATGAAAAAATAAAAGAAGAAGAAAAAACCAAACATCCAGAAATTAGTATTTTTTAAATAATACATGAAGGACTTCCTTTCGAAGAAGGTCGGCAGGGGCTAACCTGCCGGCCTATTATTTTTAAATCCAGCTCAGCTGGTAGTGGAAGCGCCCGGCGCTCAGCAGATATTCCGGCGAAACGGAAGGACTCCAGGAGTCGTCTCCGCCCACGCCCATATGGAAGCCATCAATATTGAGCCAGGTCCCCGCTTCCGCTTCCAGCAGGTGGCGGTGGCTGGTCGCCATTAGCTGTTCCTGACCGTAGCGGCTGATGTTGAACTGGAAATCACCGCGCCAGCAGTGCGCGCCATAGCTCAGCTCGCGGGTGTGGCAGCGTAGGCCGTTTTCACTCGGGAAAACATAAGGGGTGTACATGGCATCCAGTGGCAGATCCCAACGATCGACGCAGGCAGAAGAAAGTCGGTCCGGGTAGTTTTCATGTGGGCCTAATCCCAACCAGTTGACCCGCTCCGCCACCTGCGCAAGCTGACAGCTCAGACCGATGCGTGCCGGATGCGGGGTCCCGCTGGCAACCTCAACGTCCACGCTGATGTGCATCGCGCCCTGGCCGTCGATGCGGTACGTTTTGCGGCTGACAAACAGCGTCTCTCCGCGGAACTGCCACGCGTGCGCGGTGGTTATCAGCACCGCAGTTGCCAGTGCGTCCGCCTCGCATTGCAGTAAGGTCGCCTCAAGCTGATAGTGACCGGCGGCCTTCCAGCGTTCTACCCAGGCGTTAGGATCAATGCGGGTTGACTCGCTCACGCCGATATCGTTGTCCAAGGGCGCGCGGGTAAATTGATCGATGAGCGGCGTCAACAGCTGCGCTTCTTCGTCAATCGAATACTGCGTGAGCAGGCCAAGTTGGCGGCTGAACTCCCAGCGTTTATTGTCGACGGTGATACGGTATTCGCTCTCGCTGGCGGTAAGCTCAGGCGCGCGGCTGGCGGATTGTGGCAACGGCATGCCGAGCTTCTCGCCCACTTTCCACTGTTGCCAGGCGCAAATATGCCCCGCCTCTGACCATGCGGTTGCCTGCGGTTGTTCGATGCGAACCGTCAGCCACAGTTCACCCTGATGCGCCTGTTGCGGGCGTTCTGGTAGGGTAATGACCTGCCGACCCTGCGGTGGGATATCCAGCGTCGTCACGCCTGAAGTCAGCGGTTTGCCGTCCAGCGCCAGCGACCAGTGCAGCACTTCGTTATCGCTGTGGCGGAACAGGTATTCGCTGACAACTTCAATCTGACATTTGTCCCCCGGCAACAGCGCAAACTGGAAAAACTGCTGCTCGTGTTTGGCTTCATACAGCGCCGGGTGTGGTGTACGATCGGCGAACACCAGCCCGTTCATGCAAAACTGACGATCGTTTGGCGTATCACCAAAATCACCACCGTAGGCAGACCAGGCGTTACCGTTCTCATCGTATTTAATCAACGATTGATCCACCCAGTCCCAGACAAAGCCGCCCTGCAGGCGCGGATATTGACGGAACGCCTGCCAGTATTTGGCAAAACCGCCGAAACTGTTCCCCATGGCGTGGGCATATTCGCAGAGGATCAGCGGACGCTGCTCGCCGGGCATCGACAACCATTGCTTGATTGACCATTTTGGCACTGCGGGGAAGGGCTGATCTTGATCGACGCGAGCGTACATCGGGCAGATGATGTCGGTGGCGGCAGAGTCTGCACCGCCGCCTTCATACTGCACCGGGCGCGATGGGTCTTCTGACTTCAGCCAGCGGTACAGCGTATCGTGGTTGGTACCATGACCGGACTCATTGCCCAACGACCAGATAATAATGCTTGGATGGTTGCGATCGCGCTGCACCATCCGCGTCACGCGTTGGCTCATGGCAGGCAGCCAGTTGGGATCGTTGGTCAGGCGATTCATCGGTACCATTCCGTGCGTCTCAATATTGGCTTCATCCACCACATATAGGCCGTAGCGGTCACACAGCGTGTACCACAGCGGATGGTTCGGATAGTGAGAGCAGCGCACGGCGTTAAAGTTATTTTGCTTCATCAGCACGATGTCCTGCACCATCGTTGCCTCGTCCATCACCTGACCGTTGACCGGGTGATGCTCATGGCGGTTTGTGCCGCGAATCAGCAGCGGTTTGCCGTTCAACAGCAGCAGACCATTTTCAATGCTGACCTGACGGAAGCCGACATCACAGGCTTCAGCTTCCGTCAGCGTGCCGTCGACGGTGTGCAACAGCACCACGGCACGATACAGATTTGGCGTCTCCGCGCTCCACAGCGCCGGTTCTTTGACATTCAGACGCAGGGTAACTCGGTCATGGTAGGCCCCGCGCTCGTCAATAATTTCACTGCCTAACGGGGCGGTGTTTTCACCGATTAACCTTTCGTTATCCCACAGCTGCACCGTCACGCGTAAATTATCGTGCAGCTCACCTGCGACCCGGACCTGCGTTTCCAGAACGGCACGGCTGAAGTCGTCGTTAAAACGGGTATTAATTTGCAGGTCGCTGATTTGCGTGGCGGGCTTATGGAGTAGAGATACATCGCGGAAAATCCCGCTCATCCGCCACATGTCCTGGTCTTCCAGATAGCTGCCGTCGCTCCAGCGAAGTACCAGTACCGCCAGACGGTTTTCACCGCGACGCAGATAATCGCGGAGATCGAATTCAGACGGTAGACGGCTGTCCTGCCCGTAGCCCACCCAGCGCCCGTTACACCACAGATGGAACGCTGAGTTCACGCCGTCAAAGATGATCCTCGTCTGGCCTTCCTGAAGCCAGGCATCGTCAATATCAAATGTGAGCGAGTAACATCCTGTAGGGTTGTCTGCGGGTACAAACGGCGGGTTAACCGGAATAGGATAGGTCACGTTGGTGTAAATTGGCGCATCATAGCCGTCCATCTGCCAGTTGGAGGGGACGCTGATGGTATCTGCCTGAGGCAGATCGCCTGTCAGCCACCTCTCCGGAACCGCTTCAGGAGAGGCAAACCAGCTAAATTTCCATTGCCCGTTCAGGCTGCGCTTTTGTGAAGAACCTCGTCCGGCGTGAGCATCATCGGCATTTCGCCAGCTGTAAAAAGGAGGATGCGCTTCCAGACGGTTGAGCTGCGTTACGCCAGGGTTTTCCCAGTCGCGACGGTGTAAGACGGCGGCGAGTGAATCGGTGTTCAGGGACATATCTGTATCCTTATGGAAATTGTTATCCGCTCACAAATTTTTGTTAAAATAGGGGCGCAGCGTTCTTTCTGTAAAGGATGAGATGACCAATGAGTGAGCTAACTCACACAATTTCACGCGCTCACATTTTGGGTGGGAGCTGGGAGATCTGCCGTGCTAGCTGGATGAGTGAATTGGCCAAAGCTTCAGGGGAAGCCGCATGGGCATTGGGAGGACAAACGGTCTTACGTTGAATCAATGATACCGGCAGTAGTTGATTGTTCGCGGCGGGTTCAGTGGCAGATAGCTGTAGCAGTTTGTCTACGCTCGTTTTTCCAAGCAGCGAAAAATCCTGTCTGATGGTGGTGAGAGGCGGAATATAGCAGGCGCTATCCTCGGTATCGTCATAGCCAATAATGGAGATGTCGCTCGCTACGCGCAGACCGAACTCGCTGATGGCTCGCATTGCGCCCAGCGCCATCTGATCGTTGGCGACCAGCATCGCGGTTGGTATGGTGCCGTTATTAAGCATCTGTAGCGTTTGCTGAAAACCGGACATGGCGCTCCAGTCTCCTTCTGTTTCAGCAACCGGCCGTAGCTGGTAGTGCGCCAGATATTTATGCCAGCCTGCGAGCCTTAATCGCGCGGAAACCGATGAGTGCGGCCCGGCCAGAAGCGCAATGCGCTGATGCCCATGCTCCACCAGATGCTCAACCCCCAAACGTGCGCCATCATCGTGAGAAAAAATCACGCTGTTAATGGGGGAGGTGTCAGAGACGTCAAGAAAAAGTACCGGTACGCTGCCACAGCTTGCCGCGACCTCAATAGCGTCATTTTCATCGAGCGGATAGTTAATGATTAAACCGGTTACCCGCTGCGTCAGCAGATTATGAACCGCCGCTTTACAGGCTTCCACACCGTTACGCTCCACCATCGAGATGACTACGCTCGCGCCCGAACTGTCGGCGCGGGACTTAATCGCCGCGACAATCTGCGAAGGTGCGTGCAGCGCGAGGTTAGCGGTCGCAACGCCGATGAGCGGCGTCTGTTTCCCCGCCAATTGCTGCGCGACGCGGTTGGGGATGTAATTCAGCTCAGCCATGGCGGCTTCGACTTTTTCACGGGTTTTGGCGGAAACGTGGCGAGCCTGATTCACTACGCGAGAGACAGTCTGATAAGAGACCCCCGCATGATCTGCAACATCGTACAGCGTTACCGGTTTCACACGCATTACCCCTGAATTCAATGTGTTCTGCACGCTATGATGCCACACCTCCCATAAAAATAGGAGGTGGTGCAATCTCATGCATTGAGCCAGAGAGTGACTTTTACGCCAAATCTTCCCCGTTGCTGGCAATCACCTTCTTATACCACCAGAACGACTTCTTACGCGTCCGCGTCAGCGTGCCATTCCCGGCATCATCACGGTCAACGTAGACAAACCCGTAGCGCTTGCTCATCTCACCGGTGGATGCCGCCACCAGATCAATACAGCCCCAGGTGGTGTAGCCGATAACCGGAATCCCGTCCTCAATCGCTTCCCCCATCGCCCGAATATGTTCACGCAGATAGCTGATGCGGTAATCGTCGTCAATCTGCCCGTCGGCGTTGACCACGTCTTTCGCGCCGAGGCCGTTTTCCACCAGAAACAGCGGCTTCTGATAACGGTCGTACATCATGTTCATGGTGATGCGCAGGCCGAGCGGGTCGATGCCCCAGCCCCATTCGCTGGCCTCGATATACGGGTTTTTCAGCGATTTGACGATATTCGCCGCGTTGGTGTTGTTGGCATTCATCTCCGCCGACGCGCAGCGCGAGGCGTAGTAGCTGAACGACACAAAATCGACGGTATGCTTGAGGATCTCGTCATCGCCCGCTTCTTTCGCAATCGTCACGCCTTTCTCACGGAACACCCGCGCCGAGTAGGCTGGATAGCGGCCGCGCGCCTGCACGTCGATAAAGAACAGGTTCTCGCGGTCTTTCTCCAGCGCCGCCCACACGTCTTCTGGCTTACAGGAGTAAGGGTAGAAATTACCGCCCGCCAGCATGCAGCCGACCTGGTTCTGCGGGTTCACCTCATGGGCGATTTTGGTCGCCAGGGCGCTGGCTACCAGTTCGTGGTGCGCGGCCTGGTACTTCACCTGATCCTGGTTTTCACCCTCTTCAAACACCAGCCCCGCGCCGGAGAACGGGCTGTGCAGCATGATGTTGATTTCGTTGAAAGTCAGCCAGTACTTCACCAGCCCGTCGAACGCTTCAAAGCAGGTGCGGGCGTAGCGGGCGAAAAAGTCGACCATTTTACGGTTGCGCCATGAACCGTATTCGGTGACCAGGTGCATCGGCACGTCGAAGTGGCACAGGGTGACCAGCGGCTCAATGCCGTACTTCTGGCACTCGCGGAACAGGTCGCGGTAGAAGGCGATGCCAGCTTCGTTTGGCGTCAGTTCATCGCCGTTCGGGTAGAGACGGCTCCAGGCAATCGAGGTGCGGAACACGGTAAAACCCATCTCCGCCATCAGCGCGATATCTTCTTTGTAGCGATGATAGAAATCGATCGCCTGATGGCTAGGGTAGAACTCGTCGTCGCGCAGGGTAAAGCGCTTCTCTTGCCCCAGCTTCACCGGCAGTCGGTTTACGCCGTGCGGAATCATATCCACGGTGGTCAGCCCTTTGCCGCCCTCAAGATAAGCCCCTTCGGCCTGGTTGGCGGCAATAGCGCCGCCCCAGAGAAAGCCTTGCGGAAATGTCGACATGCGTTACCTCGCTAAAAATTTATGAAATTCGTGCCGCCGCCGTACCGGCAGGCGCAGTGGCCTGACGTTTACGCGCCTCGGCGGCAGCCTCTTCGACGGGAATATCTTCAAAACCAAGAATCAGCGTCAGCACAAAGGAGAGCACCACCGCCAGCGCCATCACCCCAAACACCCAGACGATGGTCATCGGGTTAGCCGGGTCGAAGAACTGCACGCTGGTGAACAGCCCCGGTGCCGCCATGGAGTGGCTGGCAAGCCCGACGGCACCGGCAATGCCGCCGCAGATAAAGCCGCTTATCAGGCTGGCAATCAGCGGGCGTTTCAGACGAATGGCCACGCCGTACAGCGCCGGTTCAGAAATCCCGGCCAGAATCGCGGAAGCGGCGGCCGCCAGCGCGGTCTGACGCAGCTCCGGGTTTTTGGTTTTCCATGCCACCGCCAGCGACGAACCGCCGAGCGACAGGTTGGCGCCAATTTCCGACGGCATCACCATGCCCTCTTTGCCGGTTTCAGCGATGGTCTGAATAATGGTTGGCGTAAAGACGCGGTGCATCCCGGTCATCACCAGCAGCGGCCACAGCGCGCCCATAATGGCGACCGACAGCCAGCCGAGGTAGCCGTGTATGGTGTACACCAGCGCGGAGATGGCGCTACCGATCCAGATGCCAATCGGGCCGATCAGCAGGATCGCCAGCGGCGCGGCAATCAGCACGATCAGCATCGGCTTGAGGAAGTTTTTGGTGACCGCCGGGGTGATCTTATCGACCCAGCGTTCAATGTAGGAGAGGCACCAGGTCATCACCAGCGCCGGGATCACCGTGTAGGTGTACTTCACCGCCGTTACTGGAATATAGGCAAATTCGACGTGCTCGCCCTGGGCCGCTTTCGCCATCAGCTCAATAAAGCTCGGGTGCACCAGCACCCCGGCAATAGCAATTGCCAGCGACATATTGGTTTTGAACTTCACCGCTGCGGAGGCGGCGACCATCAGCGGCAGGAAGAAGAACGCGCCGTCGCCGATTACTGTCAGAATAGTGAGCGTCGGCGCGCCTTTAGGCAGCACGCCGGTCATTTCGAGGATCATCGCCAGCAGCTTGACCATCGATCCGCCGATAATCGCTGGGATCAGCGGCGACATGGTGCCGATCAGCGCGTCGAGGACCCCGGCGCCGATGCGGCGTAAGGTGAGCTTCGGTTTTCCTACCGGGGCGGCAGGCTGCAGGTTGCCTGGTAGCAGGTTTACCACCTCACGATAGGCCTGGGAGACGGTGTTGCCGATAATCACCTGGCACTGGTTGTCGTTACGCACCACGCCCAGCACGCCGCTGATGCCTTTAAGGCTGGCGCTGTCGACCTGCGTTTCATCTTTCAGTACAAAGCGCAGGCGGGTCATGCAGTGCGTGACGGCGGAGATGTTCTCCACGCCGCCAAGCGCGCCCACCACGGATTGCGCCAGAGCCGCATAGTTTTTAGACATCGGAAAATCCTGTTTTATCAGTAGGGTACTTATCGCTCATCGCCCGGTGTGGCGGGGTGATGAAACGTTGCATAGGAAACCGGTTCCACATAATATTCATGTGTTAATTTTGTTACATCAAGATCTAATTTTTGTTTTTGGTTAATTCGTGAAACCGATCACAGGAACTGGCGCTGGACAAAAAGCGCGCAGATCGGTGGTTGCTGAAAATAGCGAAACGGTGAAGTACACTGCTGGCAAATGATTTCTCAAAGGTATGACTATGACGACAATGCTGGAGGTGGCGCGACGGGCAGGCGTGTCGAAAGCCACCGTATCCCGGGTGCTCTCGGGCAACGGTTATGTCAGTCAGGAGACGAAAGATCGGGTGTTTCTGGCCATTGAAGAGAGTGGCTATCGGCCTAATCTTCTGGCGCGTAACCTGGCAACCAACAAAACCCAGACGCTGGGCCTGGTGGTCACCAACACCCTCTATCACGGGGTCTATTTCAGCGAACTGCTGTTCCACGCGGCGAGCATGACCGAAGATCACGGGCGACGCCTGCTTCTGGCGGACGGTAAGCACAGCGCCGAGGAGGAGCGAGATGCCATTCAGTACCTGCTCGACCTGCGCTGTGACGGCATTATTATTTATCCCCGTTTTCTGAGCGTCGACGATATTGACGAGATTATTCAGCAGCAACAGCAGCCGATATTAGTCATCAACCGTCGGCTGCGGCGAAATAGCAGCCATTGTGTCTATTGCGATCAAAAATCCGCCAGCCAGAATGCGGTGGAGCGGTTAATTAGCCTTGGGCATCGCGATATCGCCTTTATTACCGGCTCGCTGGATTCCCCTACCGGTATTGAACGCCTGTCCGGCTATAAAGACGCGCTGACGAAGCACGGCATTGCTGTGCGCAATGAGCTGATTGTGCAAGGGAAGTGGACGCCCGCGACCGGTGCCGCCGGGGTGGATGCACTGCTAGACAGCAAGGCTAATTTTAGCGCGCTGGTCGCCAGTAATGACGATATGGCAGTCGGGGCGATTAAACGTCTGCATGCACGTGGAATAAACGTGCCGCAGCAGGTTTCGGTGCTGGGTTTTGATGATATTACGCTGGCACCTTATATGATTCCGTCGCTCTCCAGCGTGCGCATACCGGTCACGGAAATGATTAAAGAGACTATCCACCGCCTTATATTCATGCTCGACGGCGGGGATTTTAAATATCAGCAAACCTTCCCCGGTGAACTGATTGAGCGTGAGTCCATCGTTCCGGGGCCGCACGCTTAGCGTCGTCATCTGTCATCGTCATTAGTGACGATGACAGCTTATCTCTCATCACTCGTCATAAAATCCCCTTAAAAAACAGCTAACTAAAAGTTGGCTCGAATAATGCATTCTCCCGCGAATTCACTGTCATTGCTGGAGAAGTTGATGAACCGTTTCATCATTGCTGATGCGAGTAAATGTATTGGCTGCCGGACATGCGAAGTCGCATGCGTGGTTTCCCACCAGGAAGATCAGGACTGCGCCGCGCTGACGCCGCAATCTTTCCTGCCCCGTATTCACGTTATTAAAGGCGTAGATGTCTCTACCGCCACCGCCTGCCGCCAGTGCGAAGATGCGCCGTGCGCCAACGTCTGCCCGAACGGTGCTATCAGCCGCGATAAAGGCTTTATCCACGTGATGCAGGAACGCTGCATTGGTTGCAAAACCTGCGTGGTGGCCTGTCCTTACGGTGCGATGGAAGTGGTGGTGCGCCCGGTGGTTCGTAACAGCGGCGCGGGCCTTAAAGTGCGCGCGGAAAAAGCGGAAGCCAACAAATGTGACCTCTGCTACCACCGCGAAGCCGGCCCGGCCTGTATGGAAGCCTGCCCGACTCACGCACTGTTTTGCGTTGACCGCAGCAAGCTTGAACAGCTGAGTGCGGAAAAACGTCGTCGCGCCGCGCTCGATAGCGCCGCGTCTATCTCTCTTTAATCATCCTTATTTCTCTTTTAACAGGTCTGTTACTGATGAAAAAAATCACGAGTGTGTGCCCTTACTGTGGCGCTGGTTGCAAACTGAAGCTGGTTGTCGACAACGGTAAAATTATCCGCGCCGAGGCCGCCGACGGCAAAACCAACCAGAATGAGCTGTGCCTGAAGGGCTATTACGGCTGGGACTTCCTCAACGATACCAAGCTGCTGACGCCGCGATTAACGCAGCCGATGATCCGCTATGAAAAAGGCGGCAAGTTCACCCCCGTGAGCTGGGATGAGGCGATTCGCTACACCGCGAAGCGTCTTGGCGATATCAAAGCCAAATTCGGGCCGCGCGCCATTATGACCACCGGGTCATCGCGCGGCACCGGCAATGAAACCAACTATGTGATGCAGAAATTCGCCCGTGGCGTGCTGCACACCAATAACGTCGACTGCTGCGCGCGCGTCTGTCACGGCCCATCGGTGGCCGGGCTTCAGGACGTGCTGGGTAACGGCGCGATGAGCAACAGCATCGGCGATATTGAAAACTCCCGCTGCCTGCTGGTCTTTGGCTACAACTGCGCGGACTCGCACCCGATCGTGGCGCGCCGCGTGATTAAAGCGAAAGACAAAGGGGCCAAAATTATCGTCTGCGATCCGCGTCGTATTGAAACCGCGCGCATCGCCGACCAGCATCTGCAAATGCGTAACGGCAGCAATATGGCGCTGGTGAATGCCTTCGCCCACGTGCTGCTGGAAGAAGATCTCTACGACCACGAATACGTTTCGCGCTACACCACCGGGCTTGATGAGCTGCGTGAAATCGTCAAAGACTACGCGCCGGAAGCGGTGGAATCCCTGACCGGCATCCCGGCCATGCAGGTTCGTCAGGCAATGCGCACCTACGCGGCCGCGCCGTCGGCGACCATTATGTGGGGCATGGGCGTGACCCAGTTCGGCCAGGCGGTTGACGTGGTGAAAGGGCTGGCAAGCCTGGCGCTGCTGACCGGTAATCTCGGGCGCGAAGCCGTTGGCGTCGGCCCGGTGCGTGGGCAGAACAACGTGCAGGGCGCGTGCGACATGGGTGTGCTGCCCAACCAGTTCCCGGGCTATCAGGACGTGGTCGATGCCGCCGTGCGCGAGAAGTTCGCCAACGCCTGGGGCATTGACGCCAGCCTGATGGACGACAAAGTCGGCGTGCGCATTACCGAGGTGCCGCATCTGGCTATCGAAGGGAAGGTGAAAGCCTACTACATCATGGGCGAAGATCCGCTGCAAACCGAGGCGGACTTAGGCCTGGTGCGCAAAGGGTTTGAAGCGCTCGACTTTGTGGTGGTGCAGGACATCTTTATGACCAAGACCGCCGAGCAGGCGGACGTGCTGCTGCCCGCCACCTCATGGGGCGAACACGGCGGCGTCTTCACCTGCGCCGACCGCGGCTTCCAGCGCTTCGAAAAAGCCATCGAACCGACCTATAACGTGAAGCGCGACTGGGAAATTATCAGCCTGCTGGCAAACGAAATGGGCTACCCGATGCACTACGACGATAACCAGCAAATCTGGGACGAAATGCGCGAGCTGTGCCCGCTGTTCTACGGCGTGACCTACGAAAAAATGGGCGAGATGGGGCACGTGCAGTGGCCCTGCCCGACGCTCGATCACCCGGGGACCCCGTATCTGTACGGAGGCAATCAGTTCGCCACGCCGGATGGCAAAGGCCACCTGTTCGCGGCACCGTGGCGTGCGCCAGCCGAAACGCCGGACGCTGACTTCCCGCTGGTGCTCTGCACCGTACGCGAGGTCGGGCACTACTCCTGTCGTTCAATGACCGGCAACTGTGCGGTGCTGCAATCGCTCGCCGATGAGCCTGGCTTTGTGCAGATGAACCCGCAGGATGCCAACCTGCTTGGCGTGCATGATAAGCAGTTAGTGTGGGTCTCCTCACGTCGCGGCAAGGTGATTAGCCGCGCCAGCGTCAGCGAACGCATCAACCATGGCAGCGTTTATATGACCTACCAATGGTGGATTGGCGCCTGTAACGAACTGACCCAGGATAACCTCGACCCTATCTCGAAAACGCCGGAAACCAAGTACTGCGCGGTGAAAATCGAGGCGATTGAGGATCAGAACTGGGCCGAGATCTATGCGCTGGACAGCTATCAGTCGATGAAAACGCGCCTCAACGCGGCGCTCAACGGGTAATCAGATGAACGCAAACGGCGTGCAGATCCGCATCTGCGGAAAAGTACAAGGGGTGGGCTTCCGCCCCTTCGTCTGGCAGCTCGCCAAACAGCGCGGCTGCCTCGGTGATGTCTGTAACGACAGCGCCGGGGTACTGCTGCGTCTGTACGGTGACGAAGCGGACTTTATCGCCGCGCTGTACCAGTACTGCCCGTCGCTTGCGCGCATTGATAGTACCCACGTCGAGCCATTTGAGTGGCCGACGCTGCCGACCGATTTTACTATTCGCCAGAGCGGTGCCGGGGCGATGAGCACCCAGATTGTCCCGGATGCGGCAACCTGCCCGGCCTGCCTGGCGGAAATGAACGACCCGCAGGAGCGGCGCTATCGCTACCCGTTTATCAACTGCACCCACTGCGGGCCGCGCTTTACCATCATTCACGCCATGCCCTATGACCGCCCGCTGACGGTGATGGCGGCGTTCCCGCTCTGCTCGTCGTGCGAGGCGGAGTACCGTAATCCTTATGATCGCCGTTTCCACGCTCAGCCGGTGGCCTGCGTGGAATGCGGGCCGTGGCTGACGTGGCAAAGCCACGATCAACGCGCGGAAAAAGAGGCGGCGCTGGCCGCCGCTATCGCCATGATTGACGCCGGTGGCATTGTGGCGGTGAAGGGCATTGGCGGCTTCCATCTGGCCTGTGATGCCGGAAATTCTGCGGCGGTGGCGATGCTTCGTGCGCGCAAACATCGCCCGGCAAAACCGCTGGCGGTGATGGTGGCGAACGCTGACGCGCTGTCGATTGACGCGCGCTCGCTGCTGAAAACCCCCGCCGCACCGATTGTGCTGGTGGATAAACATCTGATTTCCGGGGTCTGCCTGGAGATTGCGCCGGAACTGGCTGAGGTTGGCGTGATGCTGCCCGCTAACCCGCTCCAGCATCTGCTGATGCAGGCGCTAGCGCGCCCGTTGGTGATGACCTCCGGCAATCTGAGCGGTAAACCGCCGGCGCTGACCAACGATGATGCGCTGAGCGATCTGGCCGATATTGCTGACGGTTTCCTGCTGCACAACCGCGATATCGTGCAGCGCATGGACGATTCGGTGGTGCGCCAGAGCGGCGAAATGCTGCGCCGTTCGCGCGGCTACGTGCCGGATGCGCTAACCCTGCCGCCGGGCTTTCGCGATGTGCCGCCGATGCTCTGCCTCGGCGCGGATATGAAAAATACTTTTTGCCTGGTGCGCGGCGACCGGGCGGTACTCAGCCAGCACTTTGGCGACCTGACTGATGACGGTGTGGAAGCCCAGTGGCGACAGGCGCTGGCGCTGATGCAGTCCATTTATGACTTTACGCCGCAGGCGGTAGTGGCGGATCACCACGCGGCCTATCGCTCGTCCCAGTGGGCGACGGAACTGGCGCTGCCGCAGCATCAGGTGCTGCATCATCACGCTCACATTGCCGCCTGCCTTGCCGAACACGACTGGCCGCTTGACGGCGGCGAGGTGATTGCGATGGCGCTCGACGGTATTGGTATGGGCGAACACGGCGCGCTGTGGGGCGGCGAGTGTCTGCGCGTGAGCTACCGCGAGTGCGAACATCTCGGCGGCCTGCCCGCCGTGGCGCTGCCGGGCGGCGACCTGGCGGCGCGTCAGCCGTGGCGTAACCTGCTGGCGCACTGTCTGGCGTTCGTGCCTGGCTGGGAAACGTTTGAGCAAACGCAGACCGTGCAGCAGCAAAACTGGCCGCTGCTGGCGCAGGCGATTCAGCGCGGGCTCAACAGCCCGGTGGCCTCCTCCTGCGGCCGCCTGTTTGATGCAGTGGCCTGTGCAGTGGGCTGCGCGCCGCTGGCGCTGAGCTACGAAGGCGAGGCCGCCTGTCGGCTTGAGGCGCTGGCGACAGGCTGCGCGGGCGTAGTTCACCCGGTGACGATGCCGGTGGTTGATAATCAACTGGATCTCGCCGCTTTCTGGCAGGCGTGGCTCGGCTGGCAGGCGACCCCGGCGCAAAAAGCGTGGGCGTTTCACGATGCGCTGGCGCAGGGCATTGCCGCCTTAATGCGTCAGCATGCAGAGCGTTTGTCGCTTTCAACGCTGGCTTTTGGCGGCGGCGTGCTGCACAACGCCCTGCTGCGCAGCCGTCTTACCCACTATTTACACGATTTCACTTTGCTCTTTCCGAAGCGTTTACCCGCGGGGGATGGGGCGATTTCATACGGGCAGTCTGTGATTGCTGCAGCTCGCCATCTGGTTTAAGGAGTTACTCATGTTGTGGAATGTTCTTCGTCAACAGCCGCGCGCAACGCTGCTGGTTATGGTTCTTGTGTTGGCGAATTTACTGGCCTGGGGTTGGGCATGGCAGTCATTTGGTCATAACGGCGCGCTGATGGCCGCCAGTCTGCTGGCGTGGGGCTACGGCCTGCGTCATGCGGTGGACGCTGACCACATTGCGGCGATTGATAACGTCACCCGTAAAATGATGCAGCAGGGCAAGCGCCCGTTCGGCGTCGGTGCCTGGTTCTCACTCGGCCACTCCTCCATCGTGGTGCTGGCATCGGTGGCGATTGCCGCCACGGCAACCGCGTTCCAGCATAAGATGAGCTGGTTCCACGACACCGGCAGCATCATCGGCACCACCGTGTCGGCGGTGTTCCTGCTGGCGATGGCGCTGGTGAACCTGATTATTCTGCGCGGCGTATGGCGCAGCTTCCAGGCGCTGAAAAAGGGCGAGTCGGTCGCGGCTGACCTGCCGGTGGCGGGCGGCATGATGAGCGCGCTGTTCAGCCGCACTTTCCGCCTGATTGGCAAGAGCTGGCACATGTACCTGGTCGGCTTCCTGTTTGGCCTCGGTTTTGATACCGCCACCGAAATTGGCGTGCTGGGCATCTCTGCCGCCAGCGCATCGAGCGGGATGTCGATGTGGTCGATTATGGTCTTCCCGGCGCTGTTCGCGAGCGGCATGGCGCTGGTCGACACCCTGGATAATATTCTGATGGTGGGCGCGTACGGTTGGGCCTTCAACAAGCCGCAGCGTAAGCTTTACTACAACATGACCATTACCGGTGCTTCCGTGGTGGTGGCGCTGTTTATCGGCGGGCTGGAAGCGCTGGGGCTGATTATTGATAAGTTCGACCTGACCGGCGGCATCTGGAGCGGTGTGTCGATGCTGAGCGATAACCTCGGCAACGCGGGCTTTGTGGTGATTGGCCTGTTCGCGCTGTGCTGGCTGGTGTCGATGGTGAACTACCGCTGGCGCAACTATGACGCGCTGGTGGTGCGGTAGGCCTGATAAGCGTAGCGCCATCAGGCTGAATGGAGCTGGTTGCCGGATGGCGGCGTTGCCTTATCCGGCCTACATTCAGCCTGTAGCCCGGCCAAGCGCAGCGCCGCCGGGGAAGCTCTGAGCGCAAAAACAAAAAAAGCCCCGGGGCAGCGGGGCTAAAATCAGACATGAGCGCTTCCTTGCGCTTGAGGTTAAGTCATACAGTGGACAGAGAGTTTACGGCTTAACTGGCGAGCGACTTCAACAGACCAAAGGCCTCTTTCATTCGCTCCTCGCTAACCACGAACGCCCGCAGCTGCTGGCCTTCGTCATAGCCTTGCGCCAGCATACCGTCGGCGCGGGTTTCAATTTTCCAGTTCAAATCCTGACGACGGGTTTCCCCGGCCAGATGCAGCGGCAGATCCGGCGTTTTCACCTTCACCAGCATGTTCGGCAGCTTCAGCTCACCGGACTGGCCGAGAATGTTTTTCGCCAGGCACATCGCGCTCATCAGAATCGGCTGCAGGAACGGCAGCACGGTACCGTTGATCTCCGCGCAGTCGCCCAGCGCATAGATATCCGGGTGGCTGGTGCGCAGGGTGCTGTCGACCTTCACGCCGCGGTTAATTTCAAGGCCCGCCATCCGCGCCAGCGCCGTTTCCGGGCGCAGGCCGGTGGCGGCCACCACCGCATCAACCTCGACGTGGCGGTCGCGGTCAAAGGTGGCGCGAATGCCGGTGGCGGTCTGCTCCAGCGACTGCAGTTGAGATTTCAGCAGCAGATGAATGCCCATGTCGGTCAGGCGATGCTGCAACCGGCTGCTCACTTCCGGCGGCATCAGCGAGGCCAGCACGCTGGCGGAGTTATCCACCACGGTGACGGCTTTTCCGGCGCGACTAAAGTCCATCGCCAGCTCGCTGCCAATCAGGCCGCCGCCGATAATCAGTACGCGTCGGGCGTCGCGCAGCGTACTCTGCGCGGCCCCGAACTCCTGCTGGCTGTTGAGGGTCAGCATCAGTTCTTTGCCCGGTACCGGCGGCACGATGGTTGACGCGCCCGTTGCCAGCACCAGCTTGTCGTACTGCCACTCATGATTCTGGCTTTTCACCACATGCGCGTTGGCGTCGATGCCTGTCACCCAGGTCTGCGGGAACAGATTCAGGTTGTACTGCTCGGCGAACTCGCCTGCGGTTTGCAGGGTGAGGTCGGCGGCGGTTTGCCCCCGGCTCACCACATGGCTTAAGTCCGGTTTGTTGTACTCGTCGATGCTGTCGGCGGCGATGAGCGTCAGTTTGACGCCCGCGTCGAGCTTACGAATATTCTTCACCAGCTGGCGAGCCGCAAAGCCCGAGCCGATGATCACGATGCCATGATTCATTTTGCCTCCGTCGCCATCACGTCAAAGACATCTTTCCCTAATGAACATTCCGGGCACAGGAAGTTGTCCGGGACTTCGCTCCACGGGGTACCTGGCTGGACGTCCTGATTTGGTTCGCCTTTTGCCGGGTCGTAAACCCACTGGCACACGCTGCACTGCATGCTTGGGCCAAGGTCGGCGGCGGCAGCGGCGGCACAGGCGCAGGCTTCTTTCACCGCGTCTGCTTTAGCCGTGGCTTCTGGCAGCGGAGCCAGCGCCCACTGACGGGCAATTTCACGGCCGTGCTGGCGGCAGACTTCCAGCGCGTCGATATCCGGGCGCCATTTGGCTTTCAGGCTCAGAGACATTTCAAAGCCGGCATCCTGCAAACGGGTAGACAGACGGTCAACCGCGCCGCCGCTCCAGCCGTGAGAACCAAAGGCGCTGGCGCGTTTGTTGCGGAAGCGCAGGCCGGTCATCTCTTCCACCAGACCGGCAATTTTCGGCATCATCACGTTGTTCATGGTTGAAGTTCCAACCAGCACGCCTTTAGAACGGAAGACATTGGTCAGAATTTCGTTTTTATCGCTGCGGGCGACGTTGAAGATTTTCACCGCTACGTTCGGGTCAACTTCGTTGATCCCCTGGGCAATGGCATCCGCCATCATGCGGGTGTTATTGGACATGGTGTCGTAGAAGATAGTGATACGGTCTTCCTGATAGTCCGCCGCCCATTTCAGATACAGTTCGACGATCTGGGTTGGGTTTTCACGCCATACCACACCGTGGGAGGTGGCAATCATATCAACCGGCAGGTTAAAGCCGAGGATCTCGGTGATTTTTGGCGTCACCAGACGGCTGAACGGGGTCAGGATGTTGGCGTAGTAGCGCTGGCACTGTTCGAACAGTTCGGTCTGGTCAACTTCGTCGTTGAACAGGCGTTCGTCACAGTAGTGCTGGCCGAAGGCATCGTTACTGAACAGCACCGCGTCGCCGGTCATGTAGGTCATCATGCTGTCAGGCCAGTGCAGCATCGGGGTTTCAACGAAGATCAGCTGTTTGCCGTTACCGATGTCCAGGCTATCACCGGTTTTCACCACGTGGAAGTTCCACTCTGGGTGATGGTGGTGGCCGTTGATGGAGTCAATGGCGTTGGCGGTGCAGTAGATTGGGGTATCCGGAATCTGCGACATCAGCTCGGTCAGCGCACCGGCGTGGTCTTCTTCAGCGTGGTTAATGATGATGTAGTCGATATCGGCCAGGTCGATTTCGCCGCGCAGGTTCTGCACGAATTCACGGCTGAATTTATGGTCGACGGTATCAATCAGGACGTTTTTCTCTTCACGGATAAGGTAGCTGTTGTAGCTGCTGCCGCGCAGCGTTTTGTATTCGGTACCGTGGAAATCACGCACTTCCCAATCGCGTTGACCAACCCAATGAATGTTATTTTTAACCAGAATAGACATAGCAACCTCAATTAATTCAGCGTTTTTTCAAAAAAGATGTATTACTAATTGCAGGTTGCGTGCCAACTTTTTAATTAATTGATTTTATTGATTTAATTAATTTATACTCCTTTATCGTTAGTCAAAATGACTATGCTTAATATTGTCAATATGACATCATGCATTGTCAAAATGACTGTAAGAGGTACGCCATGAGCTTTTCCGTTGATGTGCTGGCGGGCATCGCCATTGAACTCCAGCGCGGCGTCGGCCATCAGGACCGATTCCAGCGTCTGATCACCACGCTTCGCCAGGTGCTGGAGTGCGATGCCTCGGCGCTGCTGCGCTACGACGCGCGGCAATTTATTCCGCTGGCGATTGATGGGCTGGCGAAAGACGTGCTCGGCAGGCGTTTTACCCTCGAAGGGCACCCGCGCCTTGAAGCCATTGCCCGCGCGGGTGACGTGGTGCGTTTCCCGGCGGATAGCGATTTGCCCGATCCGTACGATGGTCTGATCCCCGGCCAGGAGAGCCTGAAGGTCCACGCCTGTATCGGGCTGCCGCTGTTTGCTGGGCAGAACCTGATTGGCGCATTGACCCTCGACGGCATGTCGCCGGACCAGTTCGATGTGTTCAGCGATGAAGAGCTGCGGCTGATTGCCGCGCTGGCGGCGGGGGCGCTTAGCAACGCGCTGCTGATTGAGCAGCTTGAAAGCCAGAATATGCTGCCGGGCGCGCCGACCGACTTCGAGCAGGTGAAAGAGACGCAGATGATTGGCCTGTCGCCGGGCATGGCGCAGCTGAAAAAAGAGATTGAGATCGTTGCCGCTTCCGACCTGAACGTGCTGATAAGCGGTGAAACCGGCACCGGGAAAGAGCTGGTGGCAAAAGCGATTCATGAGGGCTCGCCGCGCGCGGTCAGCCCTCTGGTGTACCTGAACTGCGCTGCGCTGCCGGAGAGCGTGGCCGAGAGTGAGCTGTTTGGGCACGTCAAAGGGGCGTTTACCGGCGCTATCAGCAACCGCAGCGGCAAGTTTGAAATGGCCGACAACGGCACGCTGTTCTTAGATGAAATTGGTGAGCTGTCGCTGGCGCTGCAGGCCAAGCTGCTGCGCGTGTTGCAGTATGGCGATATCCAGCGCGTGGGGGATGACCGCAGCCTGCGCGTCGATGTGCGGGTGCTGGCCGCCACCAACCGCGACCTGCGCGAAGAGGTGCTGGCGGGTAACTTCCGCGCCGACCTGTTCCATCGCCTGAGCGTGTTCCCGCTTTCCGTGCCGCCGCTGCGCGAACGTGGGGACGACGTGGTGCTGCTGGCAGGCTACTTCTGCGAGCAGTGTCGGCTGCGGCTTGGATTGTCGCGAGTCATATTAAGCAGCGGCGCGCGGGCGCATCTTCAAAGCTACGGCTGGCCGGGTAACGTGCGCGAGCTGGAACATGCGGTACACCGTGCGGTAGTGCTGGCACGGGCAACCACGCGCAGTAACGGCGAGGTGGTGCTGGAGGCGAAGCACTTTGCGTTTCAGGAAGGTACGCCGACAGCGGCGGTGGTGGAGACGGCGGCGACCCCTGTGGCGGCAGTTAACAATCTGCGCGACGCCACCGAGCATTTTCAGCGGCAGATGATTCGTCAGGCACTGGAAACGCATCATCACAACTGGGCGGCAAGCGCCCGGGCGCTGGAGACAGACGTCGCCAACCTGCACCGGTTGGCGAAGCGTCTGGGGCTGAAGGATTAAAGGATCCCGGCCTGGTAGAAGTTTTGTAGGTTAATTGCGCCGACCAGTCGGTGGTTGTCATCGACAACCGGGGCGGCGCTGATTTTCTGCTTCATCAGCTGTTCTTTGGCGTCGACGGCGCGGGCCTGAGCGTGCAGGGTCACGCCGCCCTTGGTCATCGCGTCGTTAACGCAATCAGCCAGCGAACCGCCGCTCACCAGCCAGCGACGCAGATCGCCATCGGTGAACACGCCCTGAACCTGCTTTTGTTCGTTGCAGACCGCCACCATTCCCATACCGGTGCGGCTGAGTTCCAGCATCGCATCCATTACGCTTGTGTGAACGGTGACCTGAGGGACATCGCTCTCTTGACGCATCAGGTGGTGAACGCGGTTGAGCAGGCGAGCGCCCAGCGCGCCAGCCGGGTGGGAGCGGGCAAAATCTTCTTCGTTAAAGCCGCGCGCCTGCATCACGGCAATCGCCAGCGCATCGCCCATCATCAGCGTGTTGACGGTGCTGGAGGTTGGCGCAAGATGCATCGGGCAGGCTTCACGTTCAACGGAAATATCGAGCACGGCATCGGCCGCCTGCGCCAGCGCAGAGTTGGCTTTGCCGGTCATTGCCAGCAGCACCACGGATTTTTCTTTCAGGCGCGGAATAATGTAGTCGAGCTCTTTGGCGCTGCCGGAGTAGGAGATAAATAGCATCACGTCGCGGCTTTCCACCATGCCCAGGTCGCCGTGCAGCGCTTCCGCTGGGTGGACGAAGAACGCTGGAGTGCCGGTGCTGGCAAAGGTGGCTGCCAGCTTTTTGCCGATATGGCCGGATTTGCCCATCCCGGAAACAATCAATTTTCCTTTGCAGTTCAGAATGGCGTTGGCGGCCTGAACAAAGGTCTCGTCAAGACGGTCGGGTAGGCGGCTTGCTTCCTGCAGTTCCAGTAACAGGGCCTTACGCCCGGCCTCTAACAAAAAATCACTCATTGCTCTCTCCGGTTATGATCACTTCAATCCCTTTGTCTTCCAGCGCTTGACGAAACGCCGGGTCGATTCCCGCGTCGGTAATCAGCTTGTCGACGCTCTCCAGACTGCACACCACGTTAGGACTTTTTCGTCCGAATTTTGACGAGTCCGCCATCAGAATCACTTCGCGCGCGGCGTTGCACATCGCTTTACTGACGGTATAGACCTCGTTAAAGGTAGTCACCCCGGCGTTCAGATCGATGCCGTCGGTGCCCATAAAGAGTTTATCAAAGCTGAAATGCTCAAAGGCATTTTCCGCCAGTTGCCCGTGGAACGAGGCGGATTTTTTGCGGAAGGTGCCGCCAGGCATCAGGATGGTCTGCTCGTTGTCCAGCTCCGACAGCGCGTTAACGATGTGCAGACTGTTGGTCATGACGGTGATGTTGCGAAAGCGGGCGAGCATGGGAACCATCTGTAACACGGTGCTTCCCGCATCCAGAATGATGGAGTCACCGTCGTGGATAAAGGCAACAGCGGCCTCTGCGATGCGCTCTTTTTGGTGGGTGTTGATGAGCGTTTTGTGATCGATAGGCGGGTCGGATTCGTCTTTGTTTAACACCACGCCGCCGTAAGTTCGAATGACGGTTCCCGCGTTTTCCAGAATGACCAGATCCTTGCGAATAGTGGTTCCCGTGGTGTCAAAGTACTGGGCCAACTCTTCAACCGAGCATTTTCCCTGTTTTTGCAGGTGCTCAAGAATAGCGGCCTGACGCTGACGAGGTTTCATAGGCGTGATTACCCTGGCATAAATTTGCGAAATGATAATTTCGCAAGCTATTAGCATTCACAACGAAATTACCCATGTTTCAGTTTAAGCGCCAATGATAGTGCATTCTGCGATAGGGGATCATGGGGAAAGATCACATCAGGTTGTAATTCATCACGATGTTTTCCTTTCAACCCGGCAATTTTCCCCGGCCTGGCGAATACGGTGACCCCTTTCATAAACAGCGAATCGACAACGTGGAGACGTTCATCCAGCGCGACAGCGACCACCACGCGCGGCTTAAAGCGCCCGCCGGAGCGCCCTACGCCAACTCGACCCTGCTGGCAGAGTTTATCGAACGCCCGGTTGAAGCAGTGGATTTGCCAGCCGCCCAGCGCGAGCTGAGCGCACCAGGCGATAACGGCAACGGTGATCAGGGCTGAGACCATAGTGTGCTCCTGGGTTGCCGGATGGCGGCTTCGCCTTATCCGGCCTACATCGAACCTGTAGGCCCGGTAATCGTAGCGCCACCGGGCAAAACGTTTAGAACATCACCTGGCCGCCGGTGACGTTGATTGACTGGCCGGTACAGTAAGAGGCTTTCTGGCTGGCATAGAACAGCAGCATGTTCAGCACATCCTGGTAGTCGCAGCCGCGTTTTAGCGGCACTTTATCAATGTAGTACTGCTCCACCTCGCCCGGTTCGATACCCAGCTTGGTGGCGTACTGCGGCAGCAGCGACTGAAACATCGGTGATTTCAGCAGGTTGCCAAGCATCAGTGAGTGCACGGTGATACCGTACTCGGCCAAATCCAACGCCAGCGACTGCGTTAAGCCTACGCCGCCAAACTTGGCCGCGCTGTAGCCGGAGTTGTGCTTGCTGCCCACCTTGCCGGATTTTGAGTTAATTTGAATGATTCGCCCGGCAATGCCGTCACGGATCATCAGCCGGGAAAATTCGCGGGCGCAGAGGAAATAGCCCACCAGGTTGACCTGGAGCGAGCGGTCGAAATCTCCAAGCGCAAAGTCGCTGATAAACGCCGCTTTGGCGATGCCCGCGCTGTAGACCAGCAGATCCGCGCGGCCAAAAATTTCATCCACGCCGCGCGATAGCGCCAGTACGCTCTGTTCGCTGGTGGCATCGGCCCCAAAGCCACAGGCCATCCCCTCGCCAAATTCGGCGTTAATCTCCTGCGCGACGCTGGCGGCTTTATCGCTTTGAATATCGACTACGGCGATGCGGTATCCTTCTGCGGCAAGCCCGCGACAGAGGAAGGCCCCTAAGGTCTGGCCTCCGCCGATGACAATGGCAACCTGTTTCATGATTTTCTCCTTAAATCTCAATCGATAAACTGCAAAATAGTACCCGGTGCAATATCGTCCGGCGTGGGCCCTGCGAGGTGCACCGTGCCGGGAAACTTCGCGTCGTTTTGCCCATCGAAGCACAGGGTGATATGCCCCAGTTCACGTAAGTTCTGTTCGGCGACGCTGCCCACCGCGGTGACCTGATAGCGCTGGGTGCCTATCTCAAACTGCATGCCGCTTAGAAGCGGGCCGTTCAGTGCGCCAGGGCGGTGGATGTAGCAAAACTCTTCAATATCTGCCGGAGCGCCTTCCCGGAAGGTGATCAGCATCTGTTCGCCCAACGCTTCTGCGGCGCTCTGGCCGATACGGGTAATGGTGGTCTGATAAATCACGGCCATCGCGGGCTCCCTATTGATAGATAAAGCCGGATACGAACCAGGCAATCAGCACGGTTGGGGCTCCGGTCAAAAAACGGCTTACCAGCACGGAAGGCACACCAACGCGTACGGTGTTCTGCCGGGCCTCGGCCAGCGATAATCCCACCGGAATAAAATCGCAGGCGGCCTGAGCGTTAATTGCAAACAGGGCGGGCAGCGCCAGGTGCGGCGGGATATTGCCAAGCCCAATCTGCACGCCGATCAGCACGCCAATGACCTGGGCGATAACGGCCCCTGGCCCCAGGAAGGGTGACAGCAGCGGGAAGGAGCAGATCAGCGCCAGCGTGACCAGCCCGAGCGGGTGGCTGGCAAGCGGTGCCAGGCCGTGGGCTATCCAGTCGCCCAGGCCTGACGCCATGATGATGCCGATAAGCGCCGAAACGAACGCCATAAACGGCAGAATGGTCTTGAGCACCGTATCGATGGTGTCGCGACCCGCCTGAAACAGCACCGCCACCGCCGAGCCCATTCCCATGCCGACTTTGGCCAGCAGGCCGTCGCTCTGTTCGGTGATCTTTTTCGTGGTGTCGTAATCGCGTCCGCTGGCGGCCGTTGGTTTTGCTGGTGGAGCCGCGTTGGCTGCTTCGTTGGTTTCATCGGCAAGGCGGATGTTCTCTTCCCTGACGCCGGAGACGTAAATGTCCTCCAGGATAAACTGCGCCAGCGGGCCAGATTTGCCGGTGGCATGGATATTGATGGTGGGAATCCGCCGTTTCGGATAGATACCGCAGCGCAGCGTACCGCCGCAGTCGATGATCGCCACGCCAATCTCCTGCTCAGGCGGTTCACCCTCTTTAAATCCATCGACGGCCTGCCAGCCGGTGAGCTCGGCGAGTTTGTCGACGATGGCCGGGCGGGTTCCGGCCGTGATGTAGACGATTTTCTTACCGGGTACGACGTCCAGTTCAAGCGGGCCGCCCCAGCCGCCGGTTCCTCTTTCAATACGAATACGCATCATGATGCCGCTCCCGACAGTTGAACGTTCTGTTCCAGTTGAATGCCCATTTTTTTCTCAAAGACGGCGGTGGTGAAATCTGTAATCCAGCCGCGGAAGAAGTTAGTCACCAGACCGAGCAGCAGGTAGCTCACCGCCAGCGGCCCGAGCGGTAGACCGAGCGTGGTCAGGCCGTTGGCGATGCCCAGATAGACAAACAGTTCGCCGGGGTTGATGTGGGGGAAAAGTCCGTTCATCGAGTGGCAGCTATAGGAAGCAGCGGCATAGTAGCTGGGCTTGTACTTCTCTGGCATAAAGCGCCCGAGGCTTAGCGTCATGGGGTTACAAAACACAAAGGTGCCAATGCAGGGCAGCAGCAGGTAGCGAGAGACGGGGTTGCCGGCACAGCGCTGAGCAAACCGCTCAATGCGATGCTGACCGATGAAGTTAATGAGCGCATTCATGATAACCAACAGGCTAATCAGCAGTGGAAGAATACCGGTCACCATGCCGGTGAAAACCTCGCCGCCTTTCTGAAACAGCCCGATGAACCATTCAGCACCCAGGGTAATGGTGTCGACCATAGTTATCTCCTGTAGGGATTTATCGTTTTATACCCGTCATACTTCAAGTTGCAGGTGCGTTGGCTGCGTTCGCTCACCCCAGTCACTTACTAGAGTAAGCTCCTGGGGATTCACTCCCTTGCCGCCTTCCTGCAACTCGAATTATTTAGGGTATATGACCAAAAGGTGGGCGATTTTAATCATGTTGAAAGGTTTTAAAGTGTTATTTTGATCGCAAATTGAAAGATAAATATTTTATTGTGAAAGTTATTGCGAGCGTGGCCGCAGGAAAAAGAGAAAACGAAGTGCGGGAATGAGAAATTCTGCGAGCGAGCGCGACAACCGCTTCCTTGCAGCGTGGCGGATGCTTTACCATATTTAACTCTTGCTGATATTGTTAAACGGATGTCCCATGTTGAAGCGTCGTGTTCTGGCTTTACTCCCCCTGTGTGTCCTGCTCGCTGCCTGTAGTAGCAAACCTAAAACGGCTGAATCTCCGGCAACCACTTCCGGCGGTTTTCTCCTTGAACCTCAGCACAATGCGCTAATTCCGACCGGTGATTTTGCTAACAACCCGGCGGCAGAGCAGTTCATTGACAAGATGGTGAGCAAGCACGGTTTTGACCGACAGCAGCTGCATGAGATTCTCTCTCAGGCCAAGCGCCTGGATTACGTGCTGCGCCTGATGGACAGGCAGGCGCCAACCGGCCTGCCGCCAACCGGCCCGAACGGGGCGTGGCTGCGCTATCGCAATCAGTTCATTACGCCGGATAACGTCCAGAACGGCGTGGTGTTCTGGAACCAGCATCAGGACGCGCTGCAGCGTGCTTCGCAGGTGTACGGCGTACCACCGGAAATTATCGTCGGGATTATTGGCGTGGAAACTCGCTGGGGCCGCGTGATGGGGAAAACACGTATTCTCGATGCGCTGGCGACGCTCTCGTTTAACTATCCGCGCCGTGCGGCGTACTTCTCAGGCGAGCTGGAAACCTTCCTGCTGATGGCGCGCGATGAGCAGGATGATCCGCTGGATCTGAAAGGTTCATTTGCCGGGGCGATGGGCTATGGGCAGTTTATGCCGTCTTCCTACAAAGAGTATGCGGTTGATTTCAATGGTGATGGTCATATCAACCTGTGGGACCCGGACGATGCTATCGGCAGCGTGGCGAACTACTTCAAACAGCACGGCTGGGTGAGCGGTGACGCGGTGGCGGTGCAGGCGATGGGGCAGGCTCCGGGGCTGGAGAATGGCTTCAAAACCAAATACAGCGTTTCGCAGCTGGCGGCAGCAGGCTTAACGCCGATGCAGCCGCTGGGTAATCATCAGCAGGCCAGCCTGCTGCGGTTGGATATCGGCACAGGCTATCAGTACTGGTACGGTCTGCCGAACTTCTACACCATCACCCGCTATAACCACAGTACCCATTATGCGATGGCCGTCTGGCAGCTGGGTCTGGCGGTCTCTCAGGCGCGCGGTCAGTAATCCTTTCTTCTGGCTCCCCTCGGTTCAGAGGGGGGCTTGTTACATTTCGCATCATTTCATGCCGTTTACATCTTACTGCCAATCCAATATTGTTACGTTATAACATTTAATGATGAGGCAAAGATGTTTACTCCTGTTTTTATGGCCAGCAGCGTTACGCGGGTTTTGCTGGCCTGCGCGCTATTGAGCGTGCTGTGGCTGATGGTCTGGTGGGCGGTGTCGCTGCCATGATTGAACTGGACAACCTGGTGGCAGGCTATGAAGGCGTGGCGATTACGCCATCGCTGAGCGGCGTAATTCACAAAGGCAGCATGACGGCGATTGTCGGCCTGAACGGCTGCGGAAAATCCACTTTACTGAAAACGCTGGCGGGATTTATTCCCCCGGTAAGCGGTGTTATTCGCTGGGCGCCTTCACGCCCGGTGATCGGCTGGCTGGCCCAGCGCCATGCGCTGGAGTCGCAGTTTCCACTAACCGTGCTGGACGTGGTGAGTCAGGGGGCGTGGCCGCGAATTTCGTTGCTGCGTGGCCTGCGTAGCGATATGCGCCAGCGCATCAACGCCTCGCTGGCGCGTGTGGGCCTGGAAAGCATGGCGAAAACGCCGATTGACGCGCTGTCCGGCGGACAGTTCCAGCGCATGCTCTTTGCCCGCGTGTTGGTACAGCGTGCGCCGCTGGTGATGCTCGATGAACCTTTTACCGGCATTGATGAAGCCACCAGTCATGACCTGATGGGGGTGATTCAGGAGATGCATCAGCAGGGGCAGACCGTGCTGGCGGTGCTGCATGACAATCAACGTGTGGCGGAGTACTTCCCGGAAACGCTGTTGCTGGCACCACAGAACGCCTGCTGGGGACATACCCGAGACGTGCTTCCGGCGTTTAAATCCGCGAGGCTCGCATGATCTGGCATACCTTCTTCCAACCCTTCATTGAGTTTGGCTTTATGCGCCGGGCGCTGGTGGTGTGCCTTGCGCTGTCGCTTAGCACCACGATCCTCGGCGTCTTTTTACTGCTGCGACGGATGAGCTTGATGGGCGATGCGCTGTCGCACGCCATTCTTCCCGGCGTGGCGGTGGGCTATCTGGTCAACGGCATGTCGCTGCTGGCGATGACCGTAGGCGGCTTTATTGCCGGTATTACGGTGGCGCTGGTAGCCGGTTGGGTTAGCCGACGCACGCCGCTGAAAGAGGACGCTAGCTTCGCGGGATTCTACTTAGGCTCGCTGGCGCTCGGGGTCACGCTGGTCTCGCTGCGCGGCTCCAACGTTGACCTCTTGCACCTGCTTTTTGGCTCAATTCTGGCGGTAGATAACGATGCCGCGCTGTTTGTGGCGGGCGTTGCCAGCCTGACGCTGCTCTGCATTGCGCTCTTCTACCGGGGGCTGGTGATCGAAGCCTTTGATAGCAGTTGGCTGCAGGTGAATGCGCGCTGGCTGCCCGTGTTGCTGCACGGGCTGTTTCTGGCGCTGTTGGTGCTCAACCTGGTGGCTGGTTTTCAGGTGCTGGGCACGCTGATGGCGGTGGGGGTCATGATGCTGCCTGCCGTGGCGGCGCGCTGCTGGGCGAAAACCTTACCGTCAATTCTGCTGCTGGCGGCGCTGATAGGCGGCGTATGCGCCTGGATGGGGCTTAGCCTGTCGTGGGCCGCGAATCTGCCCGCCGGGCCGTCGATTGTACTGACCGCGAGCGGCATCTTTTTGATTTCTGTGTTGTTTGGCAAGCGAAGCCGGCTGACCGTGAGCTGGTTAAAATGAAGAGGAAAGGGGACATAATGAAACGTATTGGGGTGATTATGGCGCTGGCGTTAGGGCTGGCGGCGCAAGGGGCGATGGCAAAAACGCTCAACGTGGTCAGCAGCTTTTCGGTGCTGGGCGACATGGTGAAGCAGGTGGGCGGCGAGCACGTTCACGTCGAGACGCTGGTCGGCCCGGACGGCGACCCGCATACCTTCGAGCCATCGCCGAAAGATAGCGCGCTGCTCAGCAAAGCGGACGTGGTGGTGGTTAACGGCCTGGGGCTGGAAGGGTGGATGGATCGTCTGATTAAAGCCTCAGGCTTTAAAGGTGAATTAGTGGTCGCTTCAACGGGGGTAAAAACCCACACGCTGGATGAAGAGGGCAAAACGGTGACCGACCCGCACGCCTGGAACAGCGCGGCGAACGGCGCACTGTACGCGCAGAATATCCTGACCGGCCTGGTGAAGGCTGACCCGGAAGATAGCGCGGCGCTCAATGCTTCCGGTAAACGCTACATTGGCGAGCTTAACGATATTCATAGCTGGACGAAGCAGCAGTTCAGCGCCATTCCGCAGGCGAAGCGTAAAGTGCTGACCAGCCACGATGCGTTCGGCTACTTCTCTCGTGCCTACGGCGTCACCTTCCTGGCTCCGCAGGGGCTCTCTTCTGAGAGCGAGGCCAGCGCGGCGCAGGTGGCGGCGTTGATTAAGCAAATTAAGGCTGACGGTGTACACACCTGGTTTATGGAAAACCAGCTCGACCCGCGCCTGGTGAAGCAGATTGCTGCGGCTACCGGCTCGCAACCGGGCGGCGAACTGTATCCGGAAGCGCTGTCGAAACCGGGCGGCGTGGCGGACAGCTACGTTAAAATGCTGCGTCATAACGTGGAGCTTATCGCGGCCAGCATGCGCTAAATCTGGCACTTCCTCGCCCCGGGTCTGCCGGGGCGTTCAATTTCGGAATCCCCCTCGTAAAATCGCCATCCCGTCCCCACATCTGTTCTGAAAGTGCTATCTTTGATGGCCTCTTTATCGGGCTGAAGCGGAGCGATGATGACAGATTCAGAATTAATGCAGCTGAGTGAAAAGGTTGGCCTGGCGCTGAAAGCGCGTGGGGCGACGATGACCACCGCAGAGTCCTGCACCGGCGGCTGGATAGCCAAGACGATTACCGATATTGCCGGCAGCTCTGCCTGGTTTGAGCGTGGGTTTGTGACCTACAGCAACGAGGCAAAATCGCAGATGATCGGCGTGCGCGAAGTGACGCTTGAGCAGCATGGCGCGGTGAGCGAACCAGTGGTGGTTGAGATGGCGATTGGCGCACTGCGCGCGGCACGGGCCGACTTTGCGGTCTCGGTCAGCGGCATTGCCGGGCCGGACGGTGGCAGCGCGGAAAAGCCGGTTGGCACGGTCTGGTTCGGTGTAGCAAGTGCCACCGGGCAAGGCGTTACCCAGCGTGAATGCTTCGACGGCGACCGTGAATCGGTGCGTCGACAGGCGACCGCTTATGCGCTCAATCTCCTCTGGCAACAATTTCTACAAAATACTTGATACTGTATGACCATACAGTATAATTGCCTCAACAGAACAGAATTCACTATCCGGTAACACCCGGTATGACAGGAGTAATAATGGCTATCGACGAAAACAAACAGAAAGCGTTGGCTGCAGCGCTGGGCCAGATCGAAAAGCAATTCGGTAAAGGCTCCATCATGCGTCTGGGTGAAGACCGCTCCATGGACGTGGAAACTATCTCTACCGGTTCGCTTTCACTGGATATCGCGCTGGGCGCAGGCGGCCTGCCAATGGGTCGTATCGTCGAAATCTACGGGCCAGAATCCTCCGGTAAAACAACCCTGACGCTGCAGGTTATCGCCGCAGCGCAGCGTGAAGGCAAAACCTGTGCGTTTATCGATGCTGAACACGCGCTGGACCCGGTTTATGCTCGCAAGCTGGGCGTTGATATCGACAACCTGCTGTGTTCTCAGCCGGACACCGGTGAACAGGCTTTGGAAATCTGTGACGCGCTGGCGCGTTCCGGTGCTGTAGACGTTATCGTTGTCGACTCCGTCGCGGCACTGACGCCGAAAGCGGAAATCGAAGGCGAAATCGGCGACTCTCACATGGGCCTCGCGGCACGTATGATGAGCCAGGCGATGCGTAAGCTGGCCGGTAACCTGAAGCAGTCCAACACGCTGCTGATCTTCATCAACCAGATCCGTATGAAAATCGGCGTGATGTTTGGTAACCCAGAAACCACTACCGGTGGTAACGCGCTGAAGTTCTACGCTTCCGTACGTCTTGATATCCGTCGTATCGGCGCGGTGAAAGAGGGTGACAACGTGGTGGGCAGCGAAACCCGCGTGAAGGTTGTGAAGAACAAAATTGCTGCACCGTTTAAACAGGCTGAATTCCAGATCCTCTACGGCGAAGGCATCAACTTCTTCGGCGAATTGGTCGACCTCGGCGTGAAAGAGAAGCTGATTGAAAAAGCGGGTGCCTGGTACAGCTACAACGGCGACAAAATTGGTCAGGGTAAAGCGAACGCTATCTCCTGGCTGAAAGAAAACCCGGCTGCAGCGAAAGAAATTGAGAAGAAGGTGCGTGAACTGCTGCTCAACAACCAGGACTCTACGCCGGACTTCGCCGTTGACAACAACAGCGTTGAAGAAACCAACGAAGACTTCTAATTATGTAGCCCGGCCGAGTGAAACGACGCCGGGAATGCGCTCAGAGTCCTCCGGAGTCGGTGCTATCGCGCCTTGTCCGGGCTACTTGAATGTGCACATTTGAAGGGCTGCTTATGCAGCCCTTTTTGCATTTATCACGACGGTAAAAAATCATGACCGAAAACTCACCACGCCGTTCCGCCTATGCCCGTCTGCTGGATCGCGCCATTCGCATTCTGGCGATGCGCGACCACAGTGAACAGGAGCTGCGGCGTAAGCTCACCGCCCCGGTGATGGGGAAAAATGGCCCAGAACCTATCGACGCCCCGCCGGAAGAGGTCGAAAAGGTGGTGGCCTGGTGTTTTGAAAACCGCTACCTCGACGATAGTCGTTTCGTACAGCAGTTTATGGCCGGGCGTAGCCGCAAAGGATATGGCCCGGCGCGCATTCGTCAGGAGCTAGGGCAGAAGGGGATTGCGCGTGAAGCCATCGAGCAGGCTATGCGCGAATGCGACATTGACTGGGCAGAACTCGCGCGCGACCAGGCGGTGAGAAAATACGGTGAACCGCTGCCGACCGCCTTTGCCGAAAAGGTCAAAATCCAGCGATTTTTGCTCTATCGCGGCTACCTGATGGAAGATATCCAGGAAATATGGCGAAATTTTGCTGATTGACCGCACTGGGGATTTTACTTCCCAGTAAAGAAAACTTATCTTATTCCCACTTTTTCCGTCCGGAGGCGGGTTGTTTTTAAAGCAATCCGCGTCGGTGACGAATATTCCTTAATACACAAAATCATTCAAGCCGCATCAGAGCGATGGGCAAGAAAGGCCTCAGACTCGTACTTCAGTGCGTGATTGGGAGCGAAAACAGCCGTTGCCTCGGCGGTTTGAAGGATGAAGTGTAGCTTGATGTCAGGATAATTATGAGCAAGAGCACCGCTGAGATCCGTCAGGCGTTTCTCGACTTTTTCCATAGTAAAGGCCACCAGATAGTTGCCAGCAGCTCTCTGGTGCCGAATAACGACCCTACTTTGCTGTTTACCAATGCCGGGATGAACCAGTTCAAAGATGTGTTCCTCGGTCTCGACAAGCGTAATTATTCTCGCGCGACCACCGCGCAGCGTTGCGTGCGTGCGGGCGGTAAACACAATGACCTGGAAAACGTCGGTTACACCGCACGTCACCACACCTTCTTCGAAATGCTGGGTAACTTCAGCTTCGGCGACTACTTCAAGCACGACGCTATTCAATACGCGTGGGAACTGCTGACCGGTGAAAACTGGTTCGCCCTGCCGAAAGAGCGTCTGTGGGTCACCGTCTATGAAACCGATGACGAAGCTTACGAAATCTGGGAAAAAGAAGTGGGTATCCCGCGTGAGCGCATCATCCGTATCGGCGACAACAAAGGTGCGCCGTACGCATCGGATAACTTCTGGCAGATGGGCGACACCGGTCCTTGCGGCCCGTGCACCGAAATCTTCTATGACCACGGCGACCACATCTGGGGTGGCCCTCCTGGTTCCGCAGAAGAAGACGGCGACCGTTACATTGAGATCTGGAACATCGTCTTCATGCAGTTCAACCGTCAGGCTGACGGCACCATGGAACCGCTGCCGAAGCCGTCCGTGGACACCGGTATGGGTCTGGAGCGTATCACCGCTGTTCTGCAGCACGTGAACTCCAACTATGACATCGACCTGTTCCGTAAACTGATCGACGCGGTGGCGAAAGCGACCGGTGCTACCGATCTGAGCAACAAGTCTCTGCGCGTTATCGCGGACCACATTCGTTCTTGTGCGTTCCTGATTGCCGATGGCGTGATGCCGTCTAACGAAAGCCGCGGCTACGTGCTGCGTCGCATCATTCGTCGCGCAGTGCGTCATGGCAACATGCTGGGTGCGAAAGACACCTTCTTCTACAAGCTGGTTGGCCCGCTGGTAGACGTGATGGGTTCCGCAGGCGAAGAGCTGAAACGTCAGCAGGCGCAGGTCGAGCAGGTACTGAAAACCGAAGAAGAGCAGTTTGCTCGTACCCTGGAGCGCGGTCTGGCGCTGCTCGACGAAGAGCTGGCAAAACTGACTGGCGACACGCTGGACGGCGAAACCGCTTTCCGTCTGTACGACACCTACGGCTTCCCGGTTGACCTGACGGCGGACGTTTGCCGTGAGCGCAACATCAAGGTTGACGAAGCTGGCTTCGAAGCCGCGATGGAAGAGCAGCGCCGCCGTGCGCGTGAGTCCAGCGGTTTTGGCGCGGACTACAACGCGATGATTCGCGTTGATGGAGCTTCAGAATTTAAAGGCTATGACCACCTGGAACTGAACGGCAAAGTGACTGCGCTATTCGTTGACGGCAAAGCGGTAGACGCTATTGCTGCCGGTCAGGAAGCGGTTGTGGTGCTTGACCAGACTCCGTTCTATGCAGAATCCGGCGGTCAGGTTGGCGATAAGGGCGAACTGAAAGGCGCAGGCTTTAGCTTTGCGGTCAGCGACACCCAGAAATACGGCCAGGCAATTGGTCACCTTGGCAAGCTGGCTACCGGCGCGCTGAAAGTGGGCGATGGCGTGCAGGCTGACGTAGATGTGGCACGCCGTGCACGCATCCGTCTGAACCACTCTGCAACGCACCTGATGCACGCCGCGCTGCGCCAGGTTCTGGGCACGCACGTTGCGCAGAAAGGCTCGCTGGTGAATGACAAGGTTCTGCGTTTCGACTTCTCTCATTTCGAAGCCATGAAGCCGGAAGAGATTCGTGCGGTTGAAGATCTGGTCAACGCCCAGATTCGTCGCAACCTGCCAATCGAAACCAACATCATGGATCTCGAAGCGGCGAAAGCGAAGGGCGCGATGGCGCTGTTCGGTGAGAAATATGACGACCACGTTCGCGTTCTGAGCATGGGCGACTTCTCTACCGAGCTGTGCGGCGGTACCCACGCTTCTCGTACCGGCGATATCGGTCTGTTCCGCATTGTGTCTGAATCCGGCACCGCGGCAGGTGTTCGTCGTATCGAAGCCGTAACGGGTGAAGGTGCAATTGCCACGCTGCACGCTGAAAGCGATCGCCTGAGCGATATTGCGCAGCTGCTGAAAGGTGATAGCCACAACGTCACCGAAAAAGTGCGTACCGTTATTGAACGTACGCGTCAGCTGGAAAAAGAGCTGCAGCAGCTGAAAGAGCAGGCCGCAGCACAGGAAAGCGCAAACCTTTCCAGCAAAGCTGAGACTATTAACGGCGTTAACCTGCTGGTGAGCGAGCTCGCCGGCGTTGAGCCGAAGATGCTGCGTACTATGGTCGACGATCTGAAGAACCAGCTGGGTTCTGCGGTTATCGTACTGGCGACAGTAGCAGAAGGTAAGGTTTCTCTGATTGCAGGCGTGTCTAAGGATGTGACCGACCGTGTGAAAGCAGGGGAGCTGGTTGGCATGGTCGCTCAGCAGGTGGGCGGCAAAGGGGGCGGTCGTCCGGATATGGCGCAAGCTGGTGGTACCGACGCGGCTGCGCTCCCTGCTGCACTGTCCAGTGTGAAAGGCTGGGTCAGCGCTAAACTGTAATAACAATAAACGCATGCGGGTGCCTTAACGTTAAATGTTAAGGCACCTTGCATATGCGGTACTGATAACGATAAAGTCAGGTTGAAGTCATGTAGATCGGCTAAACTTACATTTAACAGAGTGTGATGCCGTGACCGCTTACACGAAGGTGTTTGTCATTGCTGACCTTTTGGCGTTATATGATGGAGAATGCCGGGATACAGAGAGACCCGACTCTTTTAATCTTTCAAGGAGCAAAGAATGCTGATTCTGACTCGTCGAGTTGGTGAGACCCTCATGATTGGAGATGAGGTCACTGTGACAGTTTTAGGGGTGAAGGGTAACCAGGTGCGCATCGGCGTAAATGCCCCTAAAGAAGTCTCTGTTCACCGTGAAGAGATCTACCAGCGTATCCAGGCTGAAAAATCCCAGCAGTCCAGTTACTAAGTTCTCGCGTCTCACCCCGCGGGTGAGACGCACCTCCCGCAGTTTTCTTCGTTTAGCTCTCGTTTTTCCCCCTTTTTTCCTCGACCCAGCCCCTCTGCGCCCATTTTCTTTTTTGCTGCTATACCGGCAAAAACGCAATTTATCTGTTGATAAAACGTGCATTCTGTCTTTTTTAACAGCTTATTGCGTGTGAAATGTGCAAACGAAAAAAATCTGCGGAAAATTGTTTGACTTATAAGTCCCAGAAAGTAATATGTGCGCCACACAGCGACGATGAGCAGAAACAAGTTCTTCGAAGCACTCGCAAGAGGTGTTGTTGGTGAGGTGGCCGAGAGGCTGAAGGCGCTCCCCTGCTAAGGGAGTATGCGGTCAAAAGCTGCATCCGGGGTTCGAATCCCCGCCTCACCGCCATTTGCATCCGTAGCTCAGCTGGATAGAGTACTCGGCTACGAACCGAGCGGTCGGAGGTTCGAATCCTCCCGGATGCACCATCTTCTCTGAGATAACGCATTAGCGCTGTTACAGAAAATCGATAACGCCTTAGCAGCGATATCAATCTGCAGTAAAGTAAGTTTCCCGATGCATCCGTAGCTCAGCTGGATAGAGTACTCGGCTACGAACCGAGCGGTCGGAGGTTCGAATCCTCCCGGATGCACCATCTCTTACTTGATGTCGCTTTATAGCGGTATCAATATCGGCAGTAAAGCAATTTTTCCGATGCATCCGTAGCTCAGCTGGATAGAGTACTCGGCTACGAACCGAGCGGTCGGAGGTTCGAATCCTCCCGGATGCACCATTCTTTGTTTTGCACGATAATTAGCTTTTCCGATGCATCCGTAGCTCAGCTGGATAGAGTACTCGGCTACGAACCGAGCGGTCGGAGGTTCGAATCCTCCCGGATGCACCATATTCTCCGAGATAACAGCCAAACTGTTGTTTCAAGGTCTGCGCGTTAATCGCAAGCACCAGGGAGGATAGCGTTGCTTTAGCAACGACCCGAAGGGCGAGGCGCAGCCGAGTAATCCTCCCGGATGCACCATTATCTCGAAGTATCCATTCTCTCAAATTTTTCCCCCAGTTAATCTTTCTCTTTTACTCAAAAAATCTTCTTCACACTTTTCTGATTGGCAACCCATTCTTTCCACTATAATTTATCTCTGTTACACCCTTATTCTGGTGACCTGAGTGCAAGGAGAGAAATCCATGAAATGGTTCAAAGCAATGGCTGCGTCTTGTGCAGCGCTTTTGGTAGCTATCTCGCTGTCTGGCTGTGCGGGTTCTTCAACCAAGGAAAGTACCGGTGGTTATATTGACGATACGGTCGTGACGACTAAAGTCAAAACCGCGCTGTTTAGCGACAAGCAGATTAAATCCAGCGAAATTAACGTACAGACCTTTAAAGGTCGCGTGCAGCTGAGTGGTTTTGTGTCATCGGCGGCCGATGCGAAACGTGCGGTAGAAGTGACGCGCCAGGTACAGGGCGTGCGGGTTGTTGAAAACGACATGCAGATTAAATAACCCCTCAGTCAGCAACCTTCAAAAAGGCACCTTATCGGTGCCTTTGCCGTCTCTGCGGCTAGCAGCGACAATCTGCCCCTTTTACGATAAAGTAACGTCACGTTGGCGAAGGGTGAGAAGACAATGTACGAACGCTATGCTGGATTGTTTTTTGATATGGATGGCACCATCCTTGATACGGAACCTACGCATCGCAAAGCGTGGCGTGATGTGCTGGGACGATATGGAATGCAGTTCGACGAACAGGCGATGGTTGCCCTCAATGGCTCACCGACCTGGCGTATTGCCCAGGCGATAATTGAAAGCCATCAGGCCGATTTAGATCCCCATCTTCTCGCTCGTGAAAAAACAGCTGCGGTAAAATCAATGCTGCTGGACTCGGTCACACCATTGCCGCTTATTGAGGTGGTGAAGGAGTGGCACGGTCGTCGTCCGATGGCAGTCGGCACCGGTAGCGAAAGCGCCGTAGCTGAAGCGCTGCTTGCGCATCTGGGACTGCGTCACTATTTTGCGGCCGTTGTCGCCGCCGATCATGTTAAACAGCATAAGCCTGCGCCAGATACGTTCTTACTGTGCGCCGAATTGATCGGCGCGCCGCCTGAACGCTGCGTGGTGTTTGAAGATGCCGATTTTGGGCTTCAGGCCGCTGCTGCGGCGGGAATGGACGCCGTTGACGTACGTCTGCTGTGAGTGAATTTCTGGCGCTGGGGTCGCTGTTTGCAAGCAGCTTCCTTAGTGCAACGCTGCTGCCAGGTAACTCCGAAGCCGTGCTGGTCGCGCTGCTGCTTTCTGGCTCGAGTAAGCCCTGGCTTCTGGTAGTAATAGCAACAATGGGTAATAGCCTTGGCGGGGCTACTAACGTTATTCTTGGTCGTTTTTTTCCATTACGCAAAACATCGCGGTGGCAGGAAAAGGCAGTGGGCTGGCTCCGACGCTACGGCGCGGCGACGCTGCTGCTGAGCTGGATGCCGGTTATCGGCGATTTGCTGTGCCTGTTGGCAGGGTGGATGCGTATTTCCTGGGGACCAGTACTCTTTTTTTTATGCCTGGGGAAAGCGTTACGTTACGTCGCAGTCGCGGCGCTGACGCTTCAGGGCATGACGTGGTGGCACTAATTGGATGGCAGGTGGAATATCGCATCTCCACGATGACAATTATGCTTAATAAAATGAATTCGACAGGCGGGAGGTCAATTTGATCCCGGACGTATCACAGGCGCTGTCCTGGCTGGAAAAACATCCTCAGGCTCTTCAGGGGATCCACCGCGGACTTGAGCGCGAAACGCTGCGTGTTAATGCAGATGGTTCTCTGGCAACAACCGGTCACCCGGAAGCGCTTGGCGCAACCCTGACCCACAAATGGATCACCACGGACTTTGCCGAAGCCCTGCTGGAGTTTATTACTCCGGTTGACGGCGACATTGACCATATGCTGACGCTCCTGCGTGATGTGCATCGCTACACCGCACGTCAACTGGGCGACGAACGCATGTGGCCGCTGAGCATGCCTTGCTACATTGCGCCGGGCCAGGAGATTGAGCTGGCGCAGTACGGCACGTCAAATATCGGCCGCCTGAAAACGCTGTACCGAGAAGGTCTGAAGAACCGCTACGGCGCGCTGATGCAGACCATCTCTGGCGTACACTACAACTTCTCGCTGCCAATGGCATTCTGGCAGGCGAAGTGCGGTACAGACGATAAAGAAGCGATTTCAGCCGGTTATTTCCGTCTGATTCGCAACTACTACCGTTTTGGCTGGGTGATTCCGTATCTGTTCGGGGCGTCGCCGGCAATCTGCTCTTCCTTCCTGCAGGGCAAACCGACCACGCTGCCGTTTGAGAAAACGGAATGCGGCATGTACTACCTGCCGTACGCCACCTCTCTGCGCCTTAGCGACCTTGGCTATACCAATAAATCGCAAAGCAATCTCGGAATTACGTTTAACGAACTGCACGAGTATGTGGCAGGATTGAAGCGCGCGATTAAAACTCCGTCGGAAGAGTATGCCCGTATCGGCCTTGAGAAGGACGGTAAGCACCTGCAGATCAACAGCAACATTCTGCAGATTGAAAACGAGCTGTACGCGCCAATTCGTCCTAAGCGCGTCACGCGCGACGGCGAAACGCCTTCTGATGCGCTGCTGCGCGGTGGTATCGAGTACATTGAAGTACGTTCGCTCGATATTAACCCGTTCTCGCCAATTGGCGTCGACGAGCAGCAGATTCGCTTCCTTGACCTGTTTATGGTCTGGTGCGTGCTGGCGGATGCGCCAGAGATGAGCAGCGACGAGTTGCTGTGTACGCGCACCAACTGGAACCGCGTGATCCTGGAAGGGCGTAAGCCGGGCCTGACGCTGGGCATTGGCTGCGAAACAGCGCAGTTCCCGCTGGCGAAAGTGGGTAAAGATCTGTTCCACGATCTTAAGCGCGTGGCGCAGACGCTGGACGGTATCAACGGCGGAACGGCATACCAGAAGGTATGCGATGAGCTGGTCGCCGGTTTTGATAATCCAGATTTAACCTTCTCGGCGCGTATTCTGCGTTCTATGCTTGATGAAGGTATTGGCGGTACGGGCAAGGCGCTGGCCGAACAGTATCGTACGATGCTGCGCGAGGAGCCGCTGGAGATTCTGAGCGAAGAGGATTTTGCGAAGGAGCGTGATGCTTCCCGAGCACGTCAGCAGCAGATTGAAGAGGCGGATAACGAACCGTTTGAAGCTCTGCTGGCGAGACACGCCTGATACAAAAGAAAAAGGCCACATCACTGTGGCCAAAATATACATCTCTGAATCAGGGATGATGATAACAAATGCGCGTCTTTCATATACTAAGACTGGCATAGGAACAAAGAGTTCAGTTTATTTTTAAAAAAATCACATTATCCTGAAGCGGAGCGCGGTGAATTGCATAAAGTTGAATCTATTCATGTGGTTATATGAAGTTGTGGATAGAAAAAAGTGCAACACGCGTGAGCATAAAGGTGATATCGGAGGTTACGAAATGCCGTTGTTAGATAGCTTCACAGTCGATCATACCCGTATGGAAGCCCCTGCCGTTCGCGTGGCGAAGAAAATGAACACCCCGCACGGCGACGCGATCACGGTTTTTGACCTGCGTTTTTGCATTCCGAACAAGGAAGTGATGCCAGAAAGAGGGATCCACACTCTGGAGCACCTGTTTGCTGGCTTTATGCGTGACCATCTGAACGGTAACGGCGTTGAGATTATCGATATCTCGCCAATGGGTTGCCGCACCGGTTTCTACATGAGCCTGATTGGTACGCCGGACGAGCAGCGCGTAGCCGATGCCTGGAAAGCGGCAATGGCAGACGTACTGAAAGTGCAGGATCAAAATCAGATCCCTGAGCTGAACGTTTACCAGTGCGGAACTTATGAGATGCACTCTCTCAGCGAAGCGCAGGAGATTGCGCGCCACATTATCGATCGTGGTGTACGCATTAACAGCAATGATGAGCTGGCGCTGCCAAAAGAGACGCTGAAAGAATTGCACATCTAGTTTGTGCATTCAGCAGGCTGATAAAACCCGGAACGCTCCGGGTTTTTTATTATCTGTCATTGTTATATTTGTGATTTCTCTGCAACAAAATAATTCATATTTAAAATAAGTGTGACGTTTTTTAATTTGTGAGCCACAAAACAAAAAACCTTTTCCCCATTTATTCGATCCGTTTCGCGATCACATAAAGCGAAAAACATAACGGGATAGCTGAAAAACATAATAGATCCCGACCTGATAACTGTAAAAAATAACTCCCGCAGAAACCGGTTTCATAACATAAAACCAAAAACGGGAGTTTATATGTCTAGAGGGGATAGAATTTCTATCAAAGAGAAGATTGGCTATAGCCTTGGGGATGCAGCCAGCCATATTGTGTTCGACTCTTCGGTCGCCATTCTTGCTTATTTTTATACTGATATTTATGGTCTGCCGCCGGCGGTAATGGGGACCATGTTCCTGCTGGTGCGACTGTTAGATGCCATCACTGACCCGATTATGGGGGCGATTGCTGACGCCACCGCGACGCGCTGGGGGCGTTTTCGTCCGTGGCTACTGGCGATTTGCGTTCCGTTCGCCGTGAGCTGCGTGCTGGTCTACTCCATCCCTTCGTTTTCTGACACCGGCAAGGTGGCCTACGCGGTGGCGGCCTATATATTTATGACGTTGATGTATACCGCCATTAACATCCCGTATTGCTCATTAGGGGCGGCGCTAACCTCCGACCCGCGCGAAAGCCTGTCGCTGCAGTCCTGGCGTTTTGCCATTACCCCTATCGGCGGCGCGCTGGGCACGGCGTTTATCCTGCCGCTGGCGGATTTCCTCTATCCTGGCGACCGCGCCACCGGTATTCAGGTGTCGATGGCGTTGTTTGGCGTGATTGGCTGCCTGATGTTTATCGTCTGCTTCTTTACCACCAAAGAGCGCGTGCAGCCGATTAAAGAAGAGAACCTCAATATAGCCCGTGACCTGAAGATCCTGTTCAAAAACGATCAGTGGCTGATCCTCTCGGTGTACAACTTTATGATGCTGGTTGCGGTGGTACTGCGCGGCGGCGCGGTGGTCTACTACATCAATACCGTGCTCAATAAAGGGGCGGATATCATCACGCTGTTTATGCTGGGCGGGATGTTTGCCTCGATGGCGGGTTCGGTGCTGGCTAAACCGTTTGGCACCCGTTTTTGTAAAGTGAAACTCTCATTCTGGGTGAATTTAATCACCGCTGGATTTGGCGTTATCTGTTTCTTCGTACCACCGCAAATGTGGATCGTCATATTCGTTATTCATATCATCATTTCTATTATTCAGGGCGGAAATGGGGCGCTGCAATGGTCAATGATCACCGATTCTAATAATTACGGCGAATGGAAAACGCGCCGTAGAATTACCGGTATGAATGTGGCGGCCAATATATTTGTTATTAAGCTGGGGGTTGCCGTCGGTGGGGCCATTCTGGGTTGGGTATTGGCTTATTTCCATTATGAATCTGGCGTCACTTCACAATCGGATTCTGCGGCACAGGGTGTAATGCTGTTATTCACGCTGGTTCCCGCACTCTTTTATGTGCTGACGGCGTTCTCCATTAAGTTCTATCGCCTGAATGAAAACCGGATGAACCACGTTGTTGATGATCTGAAAAACGGCACCTTTGCGCATTCAGAAGCGTAATGGCAATCAAGGAATCCATCCGTATGCATCAGCGTCTGCCAGGCAAGCCCCTGGAGGGGTTTGCCGAATTCTCAATGAACGTGGCGGCACAGGGTGCCGTGCTGCTCAAAAACAGGCCAGAGACGTTGCCTCTGGATAGCCTGGACCGCGTCGCCATTTTTGGCCGCACGCAAATCAACTACTACCGCAGCGGTACCGGGTCAGGTGGCGCGGTCAACGTGGTCGCCACCTGCAACCTGCTGGAGGCGATGCGCGAGCGCTGCGGCGCTCGGGTCAACGGCCTGCTGGCACAGCGCTATGAGCAGTGGGTGATGACGCACCCGTTCGATAACGGCGGCGGCGGGTGGGCGCAGGAGCCCTGGCATCAACAGGAGATGCCGCTTGATGATGATGTCGTGGCCCAGGCGAAACGGGTCTCGAATAAAGCGGTGGTGGTGATTGGGCGTACCGCCGGTGAAGATAAAGATAACGCCGACGTGCCGGGAGGCTACCGCTTAACCGAGCTGGAGTATGCCATGCTGCGCACGGTATGCCGCTACTTCAGCAACGTTATTGTGGTGCTGAACGTCTCCTCCATCATGGATATGTCGTGGGCGGAAGACCCGTTACTACGCCCGCATCTTGGGGCTATTCTGTACGCCTGGCACGGAGGCCCGGACGGCGGTAGGGCCGTTGCCGCTCTGCTCTGCGGCGAGGTGACCCCCTCCGGTAAGCTGACGGATACCATCGCCCATTCGCTGGATGACTATCCTTCTTCTGCCTGCTGGGGCAATAGCGAGCAGAATATCTATCAGGAAGATATCTACGTCGGCTACCGCTACTTTGAAACCTTCTGCCCGCAGCAAGTGCTTTATCCTTTTGGTTTTGGGCTTTCCTATACCCGATTTGCTATTCATTCGCTGCACGCCGAGCGTATGGCAGATAACCCACTGTTTTTCCAGATAACGGTGAAGGTCGATAACGTTGGAGAACGTTTTGCGGGCAGCGAAGTGGTGCAAATCTATCTTGAAGCGCCGCAGGGAACGCTGGGCAAACCGACGCGCGCGCTGGTAGCTTTTACCAAAACCCGACTGTTGCAGCCGGGAGAGTGCGAAACGCTGACCCTGACCGTGCCGCTGGAGCGGCTGGCGTCCTGGGACGACAGCGGCGCGACCGGCAATCCTCACTGTTGGGTGCTGGAGCCGGGCTTGTATCGCTTCTGGGGAGGCAACTGTGTGAATCAGCTGCAGCCGGTTCGCGTGCAGGGTGAAGAGGGCTATACCCAGCCGCTGCTGCGAGTGCTCTCCTGTCACGAACAGGCGCTGGCGCCGACGGTCTCTTTTTCACGACTGCGCCCGGGGAAACGTACGCAGCCCGGTGTCTGGCAGGCGGAGTGGGAAGAGGTGCCCCGGCGCAAAATCTCTCTGCGTGAGCGCATTCATGACCGCCTTCCGCCAGCGCTCGCCATCACCGGCGATAAAGGCCTTAAGCTGGTTGATGTGGTTGACGGCCGTGCCAGCATAGAGGCGTTTATTGCTCAGCTAAGCGAAGAGGAGCTGGCGTGCCTGGTGCGCGGCGAGGGGATGTGCAGCCATAAGGTGACGCCGGGCGTCGCCTCCGCGTTTGGTGGCACTGGCGATAGCCTGCTGGAAAAGGGGATCCCGCTGGCGGCCACGGCGGATGGCCCGTCGGGTATCCGCATGGACAACGGCGCCCACGCCACGCTGATGCCCAGCGGTACGCTGCTAGCCTGCACCTGGGACCCAGTGCTGGTGGAGCGTCTGTACGTGATGGAAGGTAAGGAGCTACAGCAAAACCAGATAGATCTGCTGCTGGGGCCGGGGATGAATATTCATCGTCACCCGCTCAACGGGCGTAACTTTGAATACTTTTCCGAAGACCCACTGGTGACCGGCATGATGGCCGCGGCGATGGTCAGAGGAATACGCAGCGGCGGCGGGATAGCCACGCTGAAGCATTTTGCCTGCAATAGCCAGGAGCATGCGCGGGCTCAGGCCGATGCGGTGGTCTCCGCACGAGCGCTGCGTGAAATCTATCTCAAGGGATTTGAGTACGCGGTGAAGCAGGGCGGCGCGATGGCGGTGATGACGGCCTATAACCCGGTTAACGGCCACTGGTCGGCATCAAACTACTGTCTGAACACCACGATACTGCGCGATGACTGGGGCTTTAACGGCATCGTGATGACCGACTGGTGGGCCAAAATGAACGATGCAATCGGCGGTGGTGAAGCGACGGTCAATAATACCGCGGCGATGATCCGCGCGCAGAACGATCTCTATATGGTTATCAACAACAACGGCGCGGAAATTAATGCCGGGAACGACAACACGCTGTCCGCGCTGGCTGAGGGATCGCTAACATTGGGCGAACTGCAGCGCTGCGCGCGCAATATTCTGTCATTTATGCTGCATACCCAGGTGGTAAAGCGCGGTGAGGTGCCGAAGGCGAATGTGCCAACGATGGCGGCCGACGCGTCGCTGTACATCGAGGATGTCATCAATATCGCGCCGGAATCACGGCTGCGCTATAGCGATAGGTTGGCTATCCATATCGAGCGTGAAGGGGTTTATGACCTGTTAGTAAGCGTTAACTCTCCGGCAATGCCGCTGGCGCAGACGGCGGCCAATCTGTTGTTCAACGGTAAGTTTGTCGCCACCGTACAGACCCGCGGCACGATGGGGCAGACGGTGTCTCAGAAGCTGTGCCGCATCCAGTTGATGCCGGGGTATTACCAGGTGCAGAGCGAGGTGATTAAACCGGGGCTGGCGATCGACTGGCTGGAGTTTCGCTGCGTCGCTTACCCGGCGTCGTCCTAAATATCTCGTCCGGCAATTTGCGCCGGACTTGCCTGGTGGCGCTACGCTTATCAGGCCTACCGATCGTGCGGCGATGGCCTCCATGTAGGCCGGATAAGGCAACGCCGCCATCCGGCGATTTTCCAGAGCAGGTCACTCAGGCCAAAAAAAAACCAGCTCAACCGAGCTGGCTTTTTTCATCAGTGGGCGCCTCCGCCTCCGCCTCCCGCGCCAAACGGCGGTCTGGCGAACCATACTAATCCCAACAGGACGAGGAATATCCCGGCCGAAATCCAGAAGATTTCGTTGGCGGAGACAATCAGCCCCTGGTTGGTGATCTGCTGGGCTATCCAGCCGGAAGCCTGTTGTTGCGTCATGCCCATACCCTGCAGCTGATCGTACATCTGCTGGGCGTTCGGGTTAAACGGCGTCACAGACTCTGTGAGCTGCGCATGGTGCAACGCCTCGCGGTTGGTCCACAGCGTGGTAGTGATTGAGGTGCCAATAGAACCTGCCAGCGTACGGGTAAAGTTCGACAAGCTCGAGGCGGCCGCCAGACGCTCAGGCGGTAGCCCGGAGAGCGTGATGGTGGTCAACGGCATGAAGAAGCACGCCACGGCGAAGCCCTGAATAAACTGCGGCCAGGCCGATGCGCCGAAGTCCATCCCCGGTTCGAAGGTATAAGCGCGCCAGTAGAAACAGACGGCATACATAATAAAGCTGAAGGTGACCAGACGGCGCATATCCAGCTTGTGAGCAAAGCGACCGATGATCGGTGACAGCAGTACCGGAATCACCCCGACCGGCGCGGACGCCAGACCTGCCCAGGTTGCGGTGTACCCGTAGACCTCCTGCAATAGCTGCGGCAACAGAACAATGGCGCCGAAGTAGAGCATGTAGGCAAGGCTGATACACAGACAGCCGATGGTAAAGTTTCGCGACTTAAACAACGACAGATCGACTATCGGGTTATCGTCGGTCAGCTCCCAGACAATCAGGAAGCTCAGCGATACCACCGCCACTACCGTCAGCACGATGATTTCGGTTGAGTTGAACCAGTCGAGCTCTTTCCCCTGGTCGAGCATAATCTGCAGGCTACCAATACCCAGCACCAGCAGCGCCAGACCAATACCATCGATACGCCGTTGCTCAGTCTTCGTTTCACGGCCACGCAGGCTCTGGAGGCTTAACAGCACCACCAGGGCACCGATGGGCACGTTGATGAAGAAGATCCAGCCCCAGTGATAGTTATCGCTGATATAGCCGCCCAGAATTGGCCCGCAGATTGGCGCCACAATCACCGTCATTGACCACAGCGCCAGCGCGACGGCGCGCTTGGCCGGCGGGTAGTTGTTGAGCAACAGGCTTTGCGACAGCGGGATAAGCGGCCCGGCAACAACCCCCTGAATCACGCGGAAGAAGATCAGCATGCCCAGGCTGTTGGATACCCCACACGCCCATGACGCGATGACAAAGGCAATGGTTGACCACAGGAACAGCTTCACCTCACCGACGCGTTTTGCCAGCCAGCCGGTAATCGGAATGGAGATGGCGTTCGCCACCCCAAACGAGGTGATGACCCAGGTCCCCTGGCTCAGCGATGAGCCAAGGTTACCGGCGATGGTCGGAATCGCTACGTTGGCGATGGTGGAGTCCAGCACCTGCATGAAGGTGGCCAGCGACAGCGCAATGGTCATAATGACCAGCTGCGCGCCTTCCAGCGGTTTTTGCTGTTGCATTACGCGCACCCCAGCATTAGTTGGCGTTGGCCTGGACGATGTCGTTGATCAGCTTATTAACCGGGTCGAGGCTGATTTCACGCGCGTTACTCTCGTAAACCGGGCTGTTGCGGATCTGGTTAGCCAGCATCTGACCGTCGCGATTGGAGGTGTCGACTTTCACCAGCGTAGACAGACCAATACGCAGCGGGTGCTGTTCCAGCTGTTTTTCATCCAGCTCGATACGCACCGGCAGACGCTGTACCACTTTGATCCAGTTACCGGTGGCGTTCTGCGCCGGCAGCAGGGAGAAGGCGCTACCGGTACCCATATCCAGACCCACCACTTTACCGGTGTATTTCACATCATCGCCGTAAATATCGCTGACGACGGTGACCGGCTGGCCAATACGCATATGCGCAAGCTGGGTCTCTTTGAAGTTCGCGTCAACCCACAGGTTGCTGGCTGGCACAACGGCCATCAGCGGCGTGGTTGGGCTAATTTGCGCACCCGGCTGCACGGAACGACGAGAAACGTAGCCGCTCATCGGGCTGACGATTTTGGTACGCTGCAGGGCAAGCCATGCGTTACGCACTTCGGTCGCCGCCTGACGAACCGTAGGCTGATCTTCAAGCTTAGTGCCGAGGATCATCGCCTGGTTCGCGTTGTACTGTTGCACTGCCACGTCCAGAGCGGCCTGCGCGCTGGTGACGGCATCTTTGGCATGCTGCAGCTCTTCGCGGCCAATCAGGTTGGCGTTGCCCAGCGGAATACGACGGTTAAGGTCGGTTTGCGCCTGAGCCAGCGTGGTTTTGCGAATATCAATATTCGCCTGCAGCTGCTTGTTGTTGATCATCAGCTGACGCATCTGGCGGACGCTTGAGGCAAGCTGAGTCTGCGCTTTCTCAAAGGCCTGCTGAGCATCGGTCTGATCGAGGGTGACCAGCACGTCGCCCTGCTTAATATAGTCGGTGTTATCAGCCCAGACTTTGGTCACGCTGCCAGATACCTGCGCCATGATTTGAACCTGGTTACCTGCCACGTAAGCGTCATCGGTTTCTTCAAAATGACGCAACACCAAAAACCAGTAGCACCCATAGGCCACGGCAATAATAACAAAGAGCAAGGTCAACAAGATGAGGGCGCGTTTACGTTTGCCTTTCTTGTTGGCGGGTTGCTGCGGGGCTTGAGTCTCCGCATTTGCGCTCATGTGATTCTCCACATTCTTATTATTTGTTTCGGCTTAGCCGACCTGTTTTTCCTACCAGAAAGGCCAGCAGAAGTTATCTGCTGGCCTTTCATCTACTTTTTTAACGCGGTGATATCAGCGCAGGGCATCCAGTACGGAACCGTCTTCTTCCATCTGATCCAGACGGGTGAGAAGCTTGCGGGTGATATGTTCGAGCTGGTCTTTTTCAGCCAGGCTCAATGAAGACCAAAGCTGATGCAGACAGTGATGCTGAGGAGGCAGCACCTCGCGCAGGAACTCATGACCTTTTTCGGTCAACTGCAGGTGCAGACAACGGCGGTCATTGTCGCTTTCACGACGTTCAATCCAGCCGCGTTTTTCCAGTTCATCGGCGATACGCGTGGCGTTGGTGCGCGATGAACCCAGCGCGCAGCTGAGTTCAGAAGGCTGAATACTGTGATTTTCTTGAGACTCCAGCGTGATTAGCGCCATAAACAACGTCTCGTTGATCCCCTGAGCTTTCAGCATTTTATTACGGTTGTCCAGCAGCTTGCCCTGCATGTGCATGCAAAGGCGAGTGAGAAGGATCTCCTGGAAAGGGAACTCTTCGCTGCGGCTGGCGCGGAATTTCAGCATTTGTTCAATGGGCGTAAACGAACTATCCATCAGGGCATTACCTCATTAGTTACAGTCGATATAGTAACGATAGTGACAAATAAAGTAAATGAATTATTGTCCGTAATTTATGTGGTTAGTCTATGACATAACGCTGCCGGATACGTATACCCGGCAGCGGCGCCGCTATTCCGCTTCCTGACGATGATAACCCCACCACCAGACTAACAGGTTAGCGACAGCCATCAGGCTGCCCGCGAGGCACACGCCCAGCCAGCCGGCGTGCTGCCAGGCAGAGGCCGACAGCAGCGATCCCGCCGCACCGCCGATAAAGTAGCTGGTCATATAGCCTGCGGTAAGGCGGTTACGAGCATCCGGCTGTACGCGGTATATCACCGTCTGGTTGGTGATATGTACGCCTTGCACCATCAGGTCGAGCACCAGAATCCCGATTATCAGCGCGATAGCGGACGTATGTCCGTACCAGATAGCGACCCAGGAAAGCAGCAGCAACACCAGACCCCAGGTGGTGGTCAGATGCGCTTTGCCTTTATCCGCCAGCCCGCCGACCGGACGAGCGCCCAGCGCACCGGCGGCACCCGCGAGGCCAAACAGGCCGATAGTGCCTTCCGAATAGTTAAACGGCGCGCCGGAGAGCAGAAATGCCATCGACGTCCACAGAATGCTGAAGTTGGCGAAGGTCAGGCAGCCGAGCAGCGCGCGGGTGCGCAGCAGCTTGTCGCTAGCAAAGAGGCTAAAGATGGAGCCAAGCAGCTGCGGGTAGTTAAGATGCGTCTCTTGCTTAAGCTTCGGCAGCCCGCGCCACAGCGCGAAGGCCAGCAGCACCATCAGCGCGGAGGCTACCCAGTAAACGGTGCGCCAGCCGCCGAGGCTTGCCAGCAGCCCGGCAACGGTGCGCGCCAGCAGTATCCCCAGCAGCAGCCCGCTCATCACCGTACCGACGACTTTGCCGCGTTTTTCTGGTGCAGCGAGAGTGGCGGCCATCGGTACCAGCAGCTGAGCGACGACGGAGAACAGCCCGGTCAGTGCGGTACCGAGGATCATCATGCCGAGCGAGCTGCTGCTGGCGGTGATCAGCATGCCGCCTGCGGCCAGCAGGGTCATGAACACGATAAGCGAACGGCGCTCGAACATGTCGCCGAGCGGCACCAGGAACAACAACCCGGCGGCATAGCCTAGCTGGGCGGCGGTGACGATAAAACCGGCCTGTCCGGCGCTGAGTGAGAAGTGACGGGCGATGGTCTCCAGCAGCGGCTGCGCGTAGTAGTTACTGGCAACGGCAAGGCCGGTGGCGACCGACATTAAAACGATCAAAGCCGGGCTAAGCCCGTGAGCAGGTTTAGTCATGGTATTGAGAAAGTAAGGAAAGATGGGGTCGATAATAACGAAAGGCGTGGGAGAGGGGGAAAATGATGGGTAGCGGATTGTGCTTTTTGGTGGACGCCGTTCCTTTCCGGCGTCGCGTTGCTCGGCCGGGCTACCAATTGGTGCTGCTTTCATGCCGGATGGTGCTTCGCTTATCCGGCCTACTGTGGTGTGCTGTTCCTGTAGGCCGGATAAGGCAGAGCCGCCATCCGGCAATCGGTGGCGGCTCTGGTGCTTTCCCGGCGTCAGCCGGATGCATCACATTTTACTTCTGCGCGGCCAGCGCCTCTTTCACCCAACCATCAAATACCTGCTGGTGGGCTTTGATCCAACCGTCGACCTGACCCTGCACGTCCGCCTCGGACGCTTTACCGTCATGCATCATGGCGTTCTGTGCGTTGATGTCGGACAGCGGCAGCTTCATGATGGCAAACAGCTTCGCCGCTGCCGGGTTTTTCTCGGCCCAGGCCTTGTTAGCCACAATGTGCATGGTGCTCACAGGGAAACCGTAGTTTGCGCCGTTAGAGAGCTTAGTATCGATATTTTTCTGCACGCCCGGCAGGGAAGAGAACGGCACCTGCAGCCAGACGACATCTTTACCTGGCTTCAGCACGTCGCTTACCCAGTAAGGCGTCCAGGTATAATACAGAATCGGCTTGCCTTCTTTAAAACGGGTGATGGTATCGGCCATCATGGCCGCATAGTTCCCCTGGTTGTGCTCGACCGTTTTGGTCAGCTCATAGGCGTCCATCTGGTGGTTAATCACCGCTTCACAGCCCCAGCCAGGGTTACAACCGGTGAGGTCGGCTTTGCCGTTACCGTTGGTGTCAAACAGCCTGGCAATCTTAGGATCTTTCAACTGTTCAATGTTGGTGATGTGGTATTGATCGGCGGTTTTTTTATCAATCAGATAGCCCTGCGCCGCGCCGTTAACCAGCGTACCTTCGCGATAGAATTTCTTGTCGCCACCGGCGGCAGCGTACATATCGTCATGCAGAGGGATCCAGTTGACGGCGGTAAAGGTGGCATCACCTGCGGCCAGTGAGGTGTAAGCCACGTTGTAGTCGACTTCGTTTGGCTTATCGACGGTGTATCCCAGTTTTTCCAGCGCCCGGCTCACCAGCAGCGTCTGGAAGGTCTCTTCGGAGAGGGTGCTCTGCACCGGCTGTACGGTAATGCCTTTCCCTGGGAGGTCGGCGGCGAAAGTGCTGGCGGAAACCAGAGTAGTAAAAGCGGTAGCTAAGACGAATGAGTGTCGCATCGTTGTTCCTTTAATAGTGATTGTTGCGGAGCATTGGCCCGACGGCTGCCGGGCCAACACGATGGTTACTTAGAGAAGGGGCGCATCAGCAGGCCAACCGGGCCGGTATTGAACCAGCGACGATTACCTTTGCTGCGAGAATCGCGGCCTACGGCCTGAGTCAGGCGGTCGAGAATAATGGCGAGGATAACGATCCCGACACCGCCCACGGTGGCAAGGCCCATATCCAGACGACCGATACCGCGTAGCACCATCTGGCCCAGACCGCCGACGGCGATCATCGAGGCGATAACCACCATCGACAGCGCCAGCATCAGCGTCTGGTTCACACCGGCCATAATGGTCGGCATTGCCAGCGGCAGCTGCACTTTGAACAGCATCTGGCGCGGGCTGGCACCGAAGGAGCGCGACGCTTCGATAAGGTCGGCCGGCACCTGATTAATCCCGAGAATAGTCAGACGCACAATCGGCGGCAGGGCAAAGATAATCGTCACCACTACGCCCGGTACGTTACCGATACCGAACAGCATGACGATCGGCACCAGGTAGACGAACGCTGGCGTGGTCTGCATCGCATCGAGCAGCGGCCGGATAATCTTCGACGCCCTTGGGCTGCGCGCCAGCCAGATGCCGAGCGGCAGGCCTATCACCACGCAGAACAGCAGCGCGGTGAGCACCAGCGCAAGGGTAATCATCGCCTGCGACCATGCACCAATCGCGCCGATGGCAATCAGCGAAATCAGGGTCGCAATGCCCATACCGACGCTGGAAATCTGCCAGGCGATCAGGGCGAAAATAATAATCGCCACCGGTGCAGGCATCCCCAACAGCAGTTGCTGGAAGGCGCTCAGGATGTAATCGACGGGCACGCGAATGCCCTGAAACACCGGACGGAAGTGCGTCACCACCCAGTCGATCCCCTGCGTCACCCAACTGTCGAGCGGGATCAGCGTCTTATGGAACGGGTCCATAATATTGAAGTGTTCTGGCTGCGGTGCAGGCGCGCTATGCAGCCAGTCTGCGCCGCCGCCGGACGGTGCCGATGCCGGTGAACCCCAGGCGTCGGCGGAGTTAGCTGCGCTATCGGCAGCCGGTGTGGTATCCCACGGATTTGATTGATCAGCCATTGTTGGTTGCCCCCTCGCGATCTAATGCCTGTAGCAGCATTCTTTTTGAAATAACGCCGACGTACTGCTGTTCTTCTCCAACAACCGGTACGGCGCAGGGTGCATGACCCACGTGAGAGAGTAATTCGCTGAGCGGCGTCTGGGCATCGACGGCCAGCGGCTCGTCAATTAATGCCGCCTCGATTCCCTGATTGGCCTTTAAGGCCTCTTTCAATGAATCGATGGAGACAATGCCAACAAACTTATTACCGCGTTCGATGACGTAACCATATTCACGGTCATCATCCTGTAATAATTTCAACGCCGAACGAGGGCCGAAACCTGGCGTTTTACGGATAAGGCCATCCGGATTACGGCGGGCAATATCTTTAGCGCTAAAGACCTGGCTAATATCCACGCCGCGGAAGAAGGTGCGGACATAATCATTGGCCGGGTTATTCAGGATTTCATCAGGCGTGCCGACCTGTACCACTTCGCCATTTTGCATAATGGCAATACGGTCGCCAATTCGCATCGCTTCATCGAGGTCATGAGAAATAAAGACCACGGTGCGCTGATGCTTAGCCTGTAATTTTACCAACTCATCCTGCATCTCGGTGCGGATTAATGGGTCGAGCGCCGAGAAGGCTTCATCCATTAATAGAATGTCGGGGTTGATGGCGAGCGCTCGGGCTAAACCGACGCGCTGACGCATGCCGCCGGAGAGTTCGTCCGGGTAACCATGAGCGTAGTTCTCAAGGCCAACCTGACGCAGCGCGTCCAGCGCTTTCTCCTGACGTTCCTGAGCGGGAACGCCGGCGAGATCCATGCCGAAGGCGGTATTTTCCAGCACGCTCATATGCGGCATGAGCGCAAATGACTGGAATACCATCGCGATTTTTTTACGGCGAACTTCCCGCAGCTCGGCATCGGATATTTTGGCAATATCCATACCGTCTATCAGCACCTGACCACGAGTCGGTTCTATCAGACGATTGAGAAGGCGTACCATGGTGGATTTGCCGGAGCCAGATAACCCCATGATGACAAATATCTCGCCTTCTTCAATGGCCAGACTGGCGTCTTTAACGCCAAGTGATAATCCAGTTTTATCGAGAATTTGCTCTTTGGTAAAACCTTTCTCGATATATTTAAATGCTCGCTGTGGGTGCTCGCCGAATATTTTATAAAGATTCTTAACTTCTAATTTAACTGCCATGCAATATGCGATTTCCTGTTTTTAGTTTATGTCGATATGCTACCTGATGAAAATAATGACCTGTTTATACCCTAGCATACTGAGACGATGTGACAACCCTCAATCTGTTTTCAATCGAAATAGCCAATAGAGTGATATCGCCGTCATTTCCCATGATGTAAGGGCTGAGAGCGAATTGACGCTGATTGATTTTTTTAAGAATTTTGATGCGAAATTTGGTTGGGATCTAAAAAATGGCATGAATATTGTCTGAAAATTCACAACTGAATTTAGCTCGATATTTGTATGATGATGGCGATTTTTTGAGAAATATCCGGGTAATGAACAGGGGGATATTTGGCAGGAAAATGGAGAATAATGGTGGGAAATTAACGCCCACAAATAGCGATTATTTGCGGGCGTTTTTTCACTACATACGCATGCTGACGGCAAGGCGGTTAAAGGCGTTCATCAGGCTGATGGCGAAGGTCATATCGCTAATCTGCTCGGCGCTGAAATGAACCAGCAACGGCTGATACACGCTCTCTTCCGCGCGGTTTTCAGCGATGTGGGTCAGATCTTCTGCCCAGGCCAACGCCGCGCGCTCGGCATCGCTGAAGTGATTGCTCACTCGCCATCCCGCCAGCGCATCCAGTTTTACCTGATCGACACCAGATTTACGCAGCGCTTTGCTGTGCATCTCCAGACAGAAGGCGCAGCCGTTAATCTGCGACACGCGCAGGTAAAGCAGCTCCAGCAGGGGGCGCTCCAGCGAGCTTTTTTCTAACGCGATGCTGGCTTGAACCAGCCCGGCATAGACGTTCGGGCTCAGTTCACTATAGGGTTGGCGTAATGCAGTCATATTGTCACTCCTCGTTCAAGATGGGACAAAAATAGCACTATAATGGTCTTAAAAAGATATCCATATTCGGAGTAAAAAATAAGACCATGAAGCCGGGCGGCGTACCACGCTATCAACAGATTGCCAGGGAACTGAAGGCGGCAATTGAACAAGGTGAACTGAAAACGGGCAGACGCTTACCCTCCAGCCGGGTTTACGCGCAGGAACTCGGCGTTTCAAGAGTAACGGTGGAAAATGCCTACGGTGAGCTGGTGGCGCAGGGCTGGCTGGAGCGTCGCGGGCAGGCGGGCACGTTTGTAAGCGATCACTTAACCCTGGAACCGGTCACCGCCGAGCCTCTCGGCTTCGGTGGCGACCATTTCCAGCCACAACCTTTTCAGCTCGGTCTTCCGGCGCTGGATCTCTTCCCTCGTGGCCAATGGGCGCGGGTAATGGGGCATAGGCTGCGTACACAAACGCGCTTCGATCTTGCGCTGGGCGACGTGTGCGGCGAACTGTCCCTGCGTCAGGCCATCGTCGAGTATCTTCGTCTCTCTCGCAGCATCGAGTGCGAGGCCGAACAGGTGTTTATCACCTCCGGCTATGCGGCCTCTATGGGGCTTATTCTGCAGGCGATGGAGGCGCGCGGGGAAGGGATGTGGATGGAAGACCCCGGATTTCCGTTGATTCGCCCGGTCGTGGAACAGGCGGGCGTAACGCTGCATCCGGTGGCGGTGGATGAGGACGGCATGGACGTGGAATGGATAACCCAGCACCCCACCACCGCGCGCTTTGCGCTGCTCACCCCGGCCCATCAAAGCCCCACCGGCGTGGCGCTGTCGCTACCACGGCGCCGACAGCTGCTGGATTGGGCCGCACATCATCACGCGTGGATTATCGAAGATGATTATGACAGCGAGTTCCGTTATCAGGGTAAACCGCTGCCGCCATTAAAAAGCCTGGATGCACCGCAGCGGGTTATCTACGCCGGTACCTTCAGTAAATCGCTGTTCCCGGCGCTGCGCACCGCCTGGCTGGTGGTACCGTTGCCGCTGGTGGCGGCATTTCGTCGGCAGGCGCAGCGGCTGGCCTGCCCGGTGCCGGTGCTCTGTCAGCAGACGCTGGCGGATTTTTTGCGCGAAGGGCACTTCTGGCGTCATCTGAAGAAGATGCGCGTTCACTATGCTGAACGTCGGCGCTGGCTGGAAACATCGCTACGGTCTAACGGCTTTCAGGTGCTGGAGCAGTTGGGGGGTATTCAACTGGTGGTGACGGTAGAAGGTGACGACCGCCTTATGGCGCAGCGGGCCAGGCGCGCAGGGTTGGCGGTGCAGGCGGTAAACGACTGGCGAATCAGCCAGCGAGGCCAGGCCGGGCTTATCATGAGCTTTACCAATATCGTGTCGCAGCAGATGGCCGATGCTCAGGTCGCGGTGCTGAAGGCCGCTATAAAATAAAAACCCCCGGGGCATCAGAGATACTCCGGGGGGAGACGCGTTTTTATTATCAACATCGTTGTGATGATATTATCGACGACAGCCTAATAATACGCCAATAAAAATCCCCACTGCCGCGGCAGCGCTCACACTTTGCCACGGTTTATCGCGAATATAGTCATCGGCACAGCCCGCAACGTCACAAACGCTTTGCTGTATGCGGGTACGGCCATTAATGCGCGCACGGGTTTCGCTCAGCAATTTCTTCGCATTGTGGCGGACGGCCTCAATTTCGTCTTTGTCTTCACTGGCCCAGCTCTTCAGGATGCTCTCAAGGCTGTCGGCTAATTGGCTGACGTCATTATGAATATCCTGGACTTCATCATCAGCATCATGGCGATTAAGTGATTTAAACATGAGGTTCTCCACAAATTTTGTTGGAGCAATAAGTGTAGGTCACCCGACATAATTTGCCGGAGATTGGTTGGTTTCTGGAATTATCTGAAAGCGAGGCGAATACTGATTACGGTAAGGTGGCGATGCAGTAAAAGATAAAGAGGATAATATATGTATTTACGACCTGATGAGGTGGCGCGCGTTCTTGAAAAAGCGGGCTTTACCATGGATGCGGTAACCTCGAAAGCCTACGGCTACCGTCGTGGTGAGAATTATGTTTACGTCAACCGCGAAGCGCGAATGGGGCGCACGGCGCTGATCATTCATCCGGCGCTTAAAGATCGCAGTAACAAATTTGCTGAACCGGCTTCTGATATTAAGGCCTGCGATCACTACGCAGAGTTTCCGCTCTATTTAGGCGGCGAAGTTGAGCAGCATTACGGCATTCCGCACGGCTTTAGCTCACGAATGGCGTTAGAGCGCTTTATTGATGGGCTATTTGGCGAGAAGTTGTAAGTAGATGACTGGCTAGTTTAGCCAGTCACCTATACCAATATGATTATGCTTTTGCCTGCGTGTACTGTTCCACTCGGAACAGGCGACGGCAGAAATCGAGGAAGTAGCCGTACGCGGCTCCCATCACCAGCGATACCACGGCGTTAGAACTTACCGCCGCCAGGATCTGGTGCCAGTCGGCACCTACGCTCAGCAGAATAAGCACATACACCGGCGACTGGAAGGTGACATAGGCCAACGGGTCCGCCACGCGTTTTACCCAACCTGCCGGGCTAATGCGAGCCGCCTGTCGCATAATAAAGTCGCGATAAATACCGTACGGCCACGCAATAATAATGTTGACCGGGATAGCAACCAGACGAGATGAAAGTGACTGCTCAAAGGTCATTCCTGAGAGAAATATTTCAATCATCATGTTCACGACGGAACAGTAGACAACCATGGCGAAAGTGTCTGCTGCCGCATGACGCAGGCGTGACTGCGCAGAGAACATCGGTGTGCTCCTCGAAAATGAACGGTTAATACAGAAAGTGGTCTGTTTTATGGCGTTTTGGGTTGCTTTAATTGACGTGTATAGATTATCCATCTGGATTGGAACAAACAACTAGTGAAATATTTTTATTTAATGCGCTTTTGTCAATAAAATGCTCTGTTTTTGATTGTTTTATGTTCGCCGCGCTATTTTTGTTTTTGTTGTCTATTTTTTATATAAAAATCATTTAGTTAATGTCTGTTTCGAAATGGTAAAAAAGGATGAGAGATCGTGTGTGTTGGTGCAAAAGCACGGCAATGCTGATTTTTATGTGAATAATGTCACATTCAGCGTTTTTATCCGTAAATAGGCGACTGTTTTGGCGTTTAGTTCTGCGAGGAGTGTTTGGGAGATATGCGTGATTTGTGGGTAACTATTCATAAACGTCGAAATGAGGCGGTGAGCGACGCTCACCGCAGCGCAACATCAGCAAACGCCAAAGTCGCCTTCTTCACTATACGGCGCAACGTCTGCCGCTTTTAACGTGTACTGCTTGCCATTTTCATCGCTGGCCTGTACCGCCACGATGCTGTCTTCATGTGCTTCAATCACTTTTAACTTTGGTCCGCCCATTTTCGGTTGAACCAGATCGCCAGGTGCAAACATCTCAGGTGCTCCTTTGTTATTGAGTTCTTATACGCCGGTGGTGGATGAGCGCCGGTTCCACGGCATCACCGCCAGCAGTCGCGCCATGCCGCAAAAACCCGTCACTCCGGCAAAGGTTAAACCTGCGCCCACAAAGGCGCTGAGCAGGAAGAACGCGCTGGAGAAGCTATAGCCGAGCACGACGCCCAGTAAAATTAGCACGCCGGCGGCAATCTGTACCTGGCGCATTAGGGGTAGGGGCTGCGATTTATTTACCGTGGTGACGAGGCCGGCCTGACGCCAGGCGTCGATGCCGCCTGCGAGGAGTTTGGCCTGCGCGGGTGCTGCGGCAGCGATTAAGCGGCTTTGGTTGTTGCGCGTGCGATTACCAGACTGGCAGTGAAAGATAACGACGGCATCGGCGCTGGCTGAAAGCGTTGCCCCTTGTTCTATGCTGCCGAGCGGCAGCAGGCGAGCGGCGCGGATGTGTTCGCGGGCATATTCGTCCGCATCGCGGATATCGACGAGGGTCGCACCTTGCTCAATCAGCGCAAGGGCCGCCTGTGGGGAGATCTCTTCAACGGTCATTTGGCTTCTCTCTTAGGGACAGTAGAGCGTTTTTAAGGTGGCGACAATCTGCTGCACCGCCTCGTTACGGATGGAATAGTGAATCCGCTGCGCATCGCGCTGGCGGTCAATCAGCCCCTCTTCCCGCATGCGGGCAAGATGCTGTGAAGTGGCTGATGGGCTGAGCCCGCTGGCTTTCGCCAGTTCACCGGCGCTGGTGCCGGGGGCATCGCACAGCATGCAGAGGATCAGCAGCCGGTTGGGGTTGCTCATCGCTTTTAGCAGCGCTGCCGCTTCACCGGCACGGGCTTGCAGGAGTTCGCTATCGTTCATATTGATTTAGCCTTTTCTTAATTAAGGTAATGCTAAACTAATGGAGGAACATTGGCGAGATAAAAGATCAACATTGTTAATGAACATGTTGATTCTTCTGCGGGTGGTTTAAAAGTCGACGTTTGTGCATAAAAATGCGCGTAGGAATCATCTTAGTTTGGTGTATGGACCGCATTTTTTGTCATAAATCACGGGGCGAAATGTGCATTGGTGGGTTAATTTCGTTAAGTATGGCCTGGGAATGTTAAAATAATTCTTCTTTAGAGGTAATGTATTGTGCGTTAATGTTTATCTTAAAATAACATGAGATGATAATATTTTATTTTTATATATATGGTTTAAATGTCTTTACGGCTATTTTACGAAATAATTCGTTGCATCTGCTTTTAATATGAATATGATCTTCTTCGTATTTCTAATAATTTAATTATCGCTCGCCGTTGGTGAAGCGGAAATATCAAGCCGCCATTTAATTGTATACATTAATTAGAGCGGTACGGTTACGCATTTAATACCCTGCTGATGGAATAAAGATTTAATAAACATGGAGGATATGACGGCAGAGGCCGGGTGGGCCATATTGGCCTGCAGGGCGACTGCATAAGTATAAGTTAACCAGAGATCGAAAATGAAAACACAATTCCGCATCATGACCTGTGTCGTTGCCGTATTAGTATCCAGCGTGGCTACGGCTGCTGTTTCCACTAACCCAGGTGCATCAGCAGGGTCTCAGGGAACCGGCGGCCAGGTTAAATTCACCGGCGAAATTACGGATACGTCCTGTAATGTAGACAGCAGCAGTGCAAACCAGACCGTTGACCTTGGCAAATGGGCGAAATCCTATTTCACCAGTACAGGTGTCGAAACCACTAAAACGGCTTTCCATATCAAAGTCAAAGATTGCCCGAGTTCCATTAAGCAGGTTGCCGTCCTGTTTGATGGCAATAAGGATAAGGCTGATACCACGCTGTTTGCAGTAACTGCCGGTGCAACAGGCGTGGGCATCAAGCTGTACGAAGATGATCAGCGCCAACAGATTATCCCTGGCTCCGTGACGAAAAACCACGCCGTTGTTGCGGGAGCTCAGGGGGCAACCAGTACTGCCGACCTGACCTTCTACGCAGACTACCGGGCCACTAGTGCAACCGTCACTACCGGTTCAGCCAACGGCGTAGCCGATTTTAATATGGTTTACAACTAATGAAACCGAGAGCAGAAGTCGACTTCTGCTTTCTTTTTTTCATTCAGAATGGTTGGGTACTCCCATGAATCGTTTGATTGTGAGCATCGCTCTTTCTTTATTTGTCGTCTCAGCGGCGGCGCAGGCCGGTATTGTCATGGGCGGTACTCGAGTCATTTATGAAGAGGGTAAACGTGAAGCTTCTATATCGGTAACCAATGCCGATGAAACCGTTCCCTATTTAGTGCAGTCGTGGGTCGAAAATTACACTGCCAGCGATAAAAGCCAGCCGCCATTTATTGTTACGCCGCCGCTGTTTCGCCTCGAACCGGAACAAAAAAACGTCCTTCGTATTAATTTTACCGGTGCGAAACTTCCTGCCGACCGTGAGTCCGTGTTCTGGTTGAACGTGAAAAGTATTGCGCCGTCGAATAAGAACGATGTGAATAAATTACAGGTCAATATTAAATCGAAGTTTAAGATTTTCTATCGCCCGAATAATCTTGCCGGTGAGGCCAACGACGCGTTTCAACAGCTGACGTTTGAAACGCGCGGCGCCAGCCTGGTCGCGCATAATCCTACGCCGTACTTTGTCTCTTTCTTCTCATTATCCGTCGGTGGCGTTGATCTGGAATCACCGGGGATGATTGCCCCGTTTGGCGATAGAACCTGGTCCATCAGCCGCGCTGGCGTGGTGAAGTGGCGGGCGATCAACGATTTTGGTGGCGCGACTGACTTCGCGCAACGGTAACCGTTTTGTCGACTTCTCTTGTGAAAAAATATACTTCAGATATGCCGTCCGACGAGGCGACGGTTGCCGCTAGCACCCTGCTGGCCTGCGTACCGACGGCGCTATTGCTGTTGTGCTACCACGCTCCCGCCAGGGCTGATGACTATTTTGACCCGGCAGCGGTGGAGCTAAGCGACCCACAGCAGAAAACCGCTGACCTGCACTATTTCGCCAAATCCGGCGGCCAGCAGCCGGGGCGCTATCCGGTGTCGGTGTGGGTTAACAACCAGCAGGTGAGCCAGGAGACGATTGAATTTGTGGAAGACGACGGCCAACTGCTGCCACGACTGACCACGGCCCAGCTTGCCGAGTATGGCGTTAACGTCAGCGCCTTCGCCACGTTCAATCAGCTGCACGACGGCGAACCGCTGACCCGCATCGGGCGATTTATTCCCAACGCCAGCAGCAAGTTTGACTTCACCGCGCAACGGCTGAATCTGAGCATTCCGCAGGCGGCAATGAACCAGCAAAGCCAGGGCTACGTTGATCCGGCGCGCTGGGATGAGGGTATTCCGGCGGCCTTTGTCGACTACAACCTGACCGGGGCGCAGTCGCGACAGGATGGCAGCGATAACCGTACCAGCTACCTGAACCTGCGCAGCGGCGTGAACCTCGGCAGCTGGCGGCTGCGTAATATTGCTGCAATGCAGTACGACAAAACCCGCCGCTGGCGCTCGCAAAGCACCTATCTGCAGCGCGATATCCGGGCGCTGAAAAGCCAGCTGCGGATGGGCGACACCTACACCAGCGGCGATGTTTTTGACAGCGTGCAGTTTCGCGGCGTACAGCTGGTGTCGCAGGAGGAGATGCTGCCGGATAGTCAGCGCGGCTTCGCGCCGGTGATTCGTGGGATGGCGCACAGCAACGCGAAAGTGACCGTCTCCCAGCACGGCTATGTGATTTATGAAACCTTTGTGGCGCCCGGCGCGTTCGCGATTAATGACCTCTATCCTACCGCACAGAGCGGCGATCTGGAGGTGGCGGTGACCGAGAGTGACGGGTCGGTACGCCATTTTACCCAGCCGTTTTCCGCCGTGCCGTTTATGCTGCGTCAGGGGCGCATAAAATACAGCGCCAGCATCGGACGCTATTACTCAACCCAACCGCAGACCCGTCAGCCGCAGTTTATGCAGTCGACGCTATTTTACGGACTTCCCGCCGATATCACCTTTTACGGCGGAGCGCAGCTGGCGGATGACTATCAGGCGTGGTCGGTTGGCCTGGGCCACGGTTTTGGCGAACTGGGTTCGCTGGGGGCCGATTACACCAGCGCCGCCACCCGCACGCCTTCCGGGCTTCGCTTTCACGGTAACTCTGCGCGGTTGCAGTACCAAAAGAGCTTCGCCTCTACCGGCACGACGCTGAGCCTGGCGAGCTATCGCTACTCTTCCAGTCGCTATTATGATTTTGGCGAGGCGAATGCGCTGGAGGGCCGTTACGGCGTCTCCGATAACAAGCGCAGACGCGAGGAGCTGTCGTTGTCGCAGTCGCTCGGCGATCTGGGCAGCCTGTCCGCGTCGGCCTGGACCCAGACCTACTGGCATTCACAAGGGCAGGATGAAACCGTACACGTCGGCTTTTATAGCGCCTGGAAAGGGATTTCGTGGGGCGTGGGCTACTACTTTACGCAGTCGACCCAGAGCAATAAAAGCGATCGTTCGTTCTCCTTTAACCTGAATATCCCGCTGGGCAGCCAGCTGGCGGATAGCTCTGTCAGCTATAGCACCACCTCCGATAATAACGGCTTTACCTCACAGCAGGCGTCGCTATACGGTTCGGCGCTGGAGAAAAATAATCTCTACTACACCGTTCAGCAGGGGTACGGCAACAAGGGGCAGGGGAGCAACAGCGGTGTGTCGCTGGATTATCGCGGCGGCTATGGTGAAACGCAGCTGGGTTATCAGCACGATAACGTGAATAGCCAGGTGACCTGGGGCGCGTCGGGGTCGATTGTGGCGCATCCGCACGGGGTTACCTTCGGTCAGTATACCGGCGATAGTTTTGCGGTCGTGCGGGCACTGGGCGCCAGCAACGTCGATATTCAGAACGGCACCGATCTGCACACCGATTGGCGCGGCTACGCCATTGTGCCGACGCTCACCGCCTATCGAAAAAATGACATCAGCCTTGATACGGAATCGCTGCCCGACGACGCCGACGTGGATCTACAGGCGCAGACGGTGATCCCCGACGGCGGTGCGATTGTTGAAGCTGACTACCACACCCATATCGGTAGCCGCGTGCTCTTTACGCTGCGCGGTGCGCAGGGGCCGCTGCCGTTTGGCGCCAGCGCGCGTCTGATTGGGGATGACGCGGCGGCATCCGGCATCGTGGCGGAGCAGGGGCAGGTTTATCTCAGCGGGATGCCGGACGAGGGCATCGTTGAGGTTAGCTGGATGGACAGTCGCGTCGCGAAGACCTGTCGTGCCCGTTACCATCTTCCCACTACTATGCAGGCTAAACCGGTGAAAACGGTTAGCGCGCAGTGTCTCTAAAAGGTGTACCTATGTGCAGAAGCCACGTTGTTATCCGCCTGTTTATTCTGCTGGTTGTGTCCTGCGGCTGCCCGCGCGTGTGGGCGGAAAGCTGCAGTAATACCATCGGCGATATGACGATCAATACCCAGAACATACAGTATCTGCCCACGCTGCCGGTGAACACGCAGATGTCACATTCTATGGCCGACAACGGCAGCGGGGTGCGATTTACCTGCGATCTCCAGCAGCCAGCGGCGGGTTGGAAGCGAGTGGTGTATCAGCAGGAAGCTACCTCGGGTTCGACGACGGCCATTAACGGCGTGCGTATTTATGCCACTCAGCTTTCGGGGCTTGGCTATTCGCTGGGTTTTCAGTGCAACGGCGGAGCGGTGCACTATATTGACGGCAGCAGTGCTCCGGCAGGGAGTCACTCGGCGACGATTTGCGACAGCGATGACCTGCCGGCGCTGCTGACGCAAAAAGAGATTGTGATTAAAGCCTACGTGACCTTCTACAAAACCGGCGATGTGAATCTGTCCGGTGGCAACCACACCAACGTGAACGCCCAGCCGCAGATCGGCAAACTGTTTGTGGAGCAGCGATCCTCGGCGGTTAACGGCACGACCAGTACATCGCCGACTTTTCTGGGGCTGTCGGCGCTGAACGTGGATATCGGTTCCAGCGGCAGCTGTCAGGTGGCCAAGCCGATCATCAACGTGGCGCTGGGAGCGGTGAATAAGTCGGAGTTTAAGGGGGTGAATACCACCGGCGGCACGGCGCAGAACTTTGCGATCCCGGTTTATTGCTCCCAGCCGACCGATGTGCGCATCGGTTTCTTTGGTCAGGAGGCTGACCCGGCGTTCCCGGATACGCTGGCGATTACTCAGATGAGCGGCGCGGCAACGGGTGTTGGTGTGAAACTAAGCTATGGCAACAACGGTGCACCGGCGCCAGCAGCGGGCACGGCGGTGCGTATCAACGAAGCGGCGAATCTGCCGCTGCTAAGAACGGTGAAGGCAAGCCAGGCCGCCAATGCCGAACTTATTAACTATACCGCCCAGTATGTGCAAACCGGTAGCGTGGTAAGTGCGGGGATGGCGCACAGTATGGCGACGTTTACGCTTATTTATAACTGAGGGTGGGGAGAGGGGGAGCTGGAACCCTCACCCCGGCCCTCTCCCTTAAAAAGGGAGAGGGAGAAAACCGCACCAAACGATCCCCTCGCCCCTTTGGGGAGAGGGTTAGGGTGAGGGGGAAAAACATCACTACTGCGCCGGCTTCTGCGCGTGCAAAATCCGCTGCGTCTCATCGCCACTAAGTTTGTAATCAAAGAAACGCTGATAGAAATCCTGCGTTACCTGAGCCATATCCACCCTTGGGAAACGATCCGGATGTAGCATCAGTGCCGCCCACTGGATCTGCAGCGCGCTTTCGGTGCCGTAGCGATCCCACGGGAATACCCCGGCCGGGTTTTGCAGCACCTTGCCGTTTTTCACCGCCTTAAGTTCTGAGAACAGCGCCGCGTAGGGTGAGTCGGCAATCTGCCCGCAGTTTGCCCCGAGGATAATCACGTCAGGTTGCCAGGCAAGCACCCGCTCCGGCGACACCTCTTTCATATTGCCCTGAATCTCCGCCGCCGCGTTTTTACCCCCGGCGAGGTGAATCCAGGTATCAATCAGCGTCTGGCTGCCGTCTACCTTCAGCGGTTTCAGCGACTGAATATGCAGCACGCTGGGCCGCTGTTCGGCGGTCAGCCCGTGCATTTTGCTCTGTACGGTATCAATGGTGGTTTGCAGATACTGGTTATAGGCCTTCGCCCGCGCCCGCGCGTCGCCTGTTCCCAGCACCTCGGCGGTGGTGGCGACCGATTTCATCAGCGACGGATAGTCGGTAAAGGCCATTTGTAGCGTAGGTAGCCCTGCCTGGCGGTAGCTCTCCGCTTTATCATTGCCCGCAGAGGTGAACACCACATCCACCTTTTTAGCCAACAGACTTTCGGGATTAAATGCGGTGCCACGCACCTGCAGGGCCTGATTCAACGTCGGCGCGATTTTGAACATCCACGGCTGGCTTTCCGGATGGTTGACGGTGGCGACGATTTTACTGCCCGCTCCCAGCGTCATCAGCACCGAGTGGTGCGCAAACCAGCCGTCGGCGATGGTGTTCACCTGGTCGGGAACGGTAACGGTATGGCCGGCATCATCCACGACCTGGCGGGAAGCCAGGGCGGGGAAAGCCAGCCAGGCGCAGAGCAACCACGCTTGGCGACGTTTCATCTACTTACTCCTTAAAAATCAATCTGCATAGAGAGTTGAGCCTCTCGCGGTGCCCCAAGCTGAGCGCTGGCGTTGCCCGCGCCGGTATAGCCGGTTAACGCGCCAGGAACCACGTTGGTCCAGTAGTGACGGTTAGTCAGGTTGGTGACATCCAGACGGAAGGTCACGGGGGTGTTGTACATACGGGTAGCGTAGCTCGCCCCGGCGTCCACCGTGGTGTAGCTGCCCACCCAGCTGTCATTGGCGTTATCGGTCGCGCGGCGGCCAACGTAGCGCACGTTGGTGTCCACATCGACGCCCGGAAGCTGCTCAATGCTGTAGACCGCCAGCATGCTGGCGGTGAAGCGCGGTACGCCGACCACCTGTTTGTTGTCAGCGCTGGCGTCTTTGGTGTCGTGCAGACGTGGGTCAAGCCAGGTTGCGCCGCCGAACAGACGTAGGTTGTGGGTGACGTGGCCGTCGGCCATCAGCTCCAGCCCGCGGTTCTTCTGCGTGCCGTCCTGGGCGAAATCGCCGTTGTCATTGGTATAGGCGAAAGGACGTTTGGCCTGGAACAGCGCGGCGGAGAGCATCAGGTCACGCATTGGGGCATATTTCGCCCCCACTTCCACCTGATGGCTACGGTACGGGTCGAGGATCTGGCCCTGGTTATTCGCGCCGTTTGGCGCGGTATCGCCCTGCTGCATGCTGTCAGCCCAGGTGGTGTAGAGCGTGATGTTATCGATAGGCTTGTACATCAGGCTGGCTGAACCGCTGGCCCCACTGTCTTTTTTATCGCTGGTCTGCGCGCCGGTCTTGTTGTAGTTGCTGACCGTAAACAGGTTTTCGCTGCCGGAGAGCAGCAGGCTCCACTGCGGGCTGAAGTGCAGAGTGTCACTCAGCAGGAAAGCATGCTGCGTGGTAGATGCTGAATGGTAGCGATTATTAAAATCAGGATACGGCGGACGCGGATAAATCGGGTGCTCGTCTAGCGAGGATTTGCCCAGCGTAAAGGTCCCGCCGTTGACCGGATTATAGTTTTTCCACACGAAGCCGCGCACCCCGGTGCTGATGTCGTGGGTCAGCCAGCCGGTGTCCATGCTGCCGGTCAGGTTCGCCATATAGCTGTTGATGGTAAAACGGCTGGCGGCGGAGTCGGAGGTGGTGGTGGTGTAGCTACCGCGATTATCGGTCAGGGTATTGGTGACGGTGGTGGATTCACGGTCAGCAATCTGACGCAGCACGCCGACGTCCAGCAGCCAGTTGCCGTCAAAATCATGCTTCAGGTGCAGGCTGGCGGTGCTGGTTTCATCATCGTTACCGGCATAGCTCTGGCCGTACTGCGCTTTGGTCGGATCGAGCGGGGAAGGGAAATGCACCCCTTTTGCCAGCGCAAACGAACCCGGCATGCCTTTTTCGTAGTAGTGGTAGTAGCTGAAGTTGCTCTCCAGCACCGTTTTATCGGTGAGCTGGAAGTCGAGGCCAAGACCGGCGTACTGACGGCGCTTGTGGCTGCCGCTGGTGTAACCGTGGCCTTCATCGTTGAGCAGGTTGAGGCGGTATTTCACGCGGTCGCCGTCATCAATCGGGCCGCTAAAGTCCATTGAGGTCAGCGTGCCGTTACCGGTGCTGCCGCCGACGGTCACGCGGTGCAGCGGGGTATCCGTCGGGCGTTTGGAAACCAGGTTAAACATCCCCGCTGGGTTTGCAGGTCCGTACAGCGAGCCCGCCAGGCCGCTCAGCACTTCAACGCTCTGGAACTGCTCTGCCGGATATTCGGTGGTGGAGACGGCGTTCAGGCCATCAATCATATGGTTCTGTACCACGCTACCCTGCATGCCGCGGGTTTGTGGGCGAACCCCGTCACCCTGTACGGAAGGCATGTAACGATAGACATCTTTGACGCTTTTGAGCTGCTGCTCGTTGATAAGCGGCGAGGAGAGGGTCTGAACTGACCAGGGAACATCCATCACCGTCCGTTTGCCCAGACTGCCTAAAGTGGCCTGCTTCTCTGAAGCAGGCGGCTCCTGTGCGCTGCTGTTATCGGCAGCGGCGGCGCTGGCAGAGACCACCATCGTGTCCTCCGCATAGCCAGATTGCGACATCGCCAGGCATGAGAATGCCAGGAGCCCCGAAGCGAGCGGTATTGTTTTATTATCAAACATTTTTAAATTCAGTGTGTTAGCCGAAAGACTGGTGGTAACCGAGTTACCATCTACGCATGAGGGGAACAGCTATTATTATTTGTATGACGAATATCATGGGGAATGTCGCTATATATGTCAATACATAACGAGTGGTAGGTGGAAGGACGGAGCGAATGTGCGTAACGGCGGTGGCAGACGTAAAAAAAGCCGCATCTGCGGCTTTTTTTGACTCAGTAGAACGGGGTTATTCGCTGACTTTTTTCTCAAGCTCAGCGGCACCGTCTTTGGTTTTATCCCAGCCTTTCTGCGCACCTTCTTTGGTGGCGTCCCAGCCTTTCTGGGAGACATCTTTGGTTTTATTCCAGCCTTTCTGGGCGCCTTCTTTGGTGGCATCCCACCCTTTCTCGGTCCCTTCTTTGGTTTTATGCCAGGTTTTCTGAGCGCCTTCGCTCACCTGACTACCTACGCTGTCGCTCTTACCTTCGGTGGCGTGCTTAGACTTCAGCTTAAGCTCTTCACCCTGGTTCTGTGTCTGATGCAGTTTTTCTTTCGCGGTATTCGCGTTTGCCTGTGCCTGGGCAACCGTGTCGTCGGTGGCGTGTGTAGTCGCTGCGAAAACAGGGGAAGCCAGCAGAAGCGCTGAAAGTGCAATTGTTGTTTTTTTCATAACAAATCCTCATCAGTTTGTGAGCGATAGAAAGGATGGCACAGACGTTTGGATGAGGCTTTAGGAATAAACTGTAATTGAATCATTGTGTTCCACCAGGCGGTTTTGGCAAGGGTGCTAAACCGCCTGTGAATTATCACCTTTCCAGCACGATCAGCGGGGCGTCATCGCGGGTTCGGGTAACGGCGACTTCCGCTTGATAGAGGTTACGCAGCGCGGATTCCGTCAGCACCTCCTGCGGCGTGCCGTTATCGACCACCTGGCCTTTTTCCAGCAGCACGATACGGTCGGCGTAGCGCGCGGCAAGGTTAAGGTCGTGTAGTACGCAGCAGACGTTAAACTGCCGCTGCTGCACCAGCTCGCGCAGCAGGCGGAACAACTGTTGCTGGTGGTGAATATCCAGCGCTGAGGTCGGTTCGTCGAGAAACAGCCACTTTGGCGTGAGTTCAGGCTCCCAAAGCTGCACCAGCAGGCGCGCCAGCTGTACCCGCTGCTGCTCGCCGCCGGAGAGATGGCGGTAATCGCGGGAGGCCAGTTCGCGGCAGCCGCACAGCGCCATAATGTGCTCCGTCTCGTCGCGCGGGTTGCTGCTGCGATGCGGGTGACGGCCCATGCGGATCACCTCCATCACGCTGAAGGGAAACGCCATCTCCTGGTTCTGGCGCATCACCGCGCGAGTGCGCGCCAGCGTCTCCGTTGACCACTCCTCCAGCGCTGTGCCAAACATCGAGCAGGTGCCGCTATCGGGTTTTAGGTAACCGGTCAGCTGGCGCAACAGCGTGGATTTGCCCGCGCCGTTGGGGCCAAGAATAGCGACTATCTCTGCGCCGGGAAGCGTCAGCGAGACGTTATGGGTCAGACGGCGGCCGTTGATGCTGTAGGTGAGATTCCGGGCTTCAATCATAGCGCTCTCCGTGTCCGCAGGATCAGCCAAAGAAAATAGGGGCCGCCAATCAGGCTGGTTAATAAGCCGACCGGCATTTCAGCAGGCTGCACCAGCGTGCGCGCCAGCGTGTCGGCAACCAGCAGCAGGCAGGCGCCAGCCAGCGTAGAGCAGGGCAACAGCCAGCGGTGGTCGGCACCGATGGTCATGCGAATAAGATGCGGAATCACCAGGCCGATAAAGCCAATCACACCGCTAACCGACACCGCCGCACCAACCAGCAGAGAACTGAGCAACAGCAGCAGTTGGCGCTTGCGCTTGACGTTCACGCCGAGGTAGTGCGCCTCTTCATCGCCGAGCTGCAGCAGGTTCAGCGTGGTGGCAAGCCAGGCGGTGGCGATCATCGCTGGCATGGCAAACGAGGCGGCAACCAGCAGCGTTGGCCACTGGGCCTGCCCCAGGCTGCCCATCATCCATAGGGTCAGCTGGCGCAGCTGCTGTTCATCGCCGACGTAGCTCAGAATGCCGATTGCCGCGCCGCAGAGCGCGTTGATGGCGATCCCTGCCAGCAGCAGTTGGATCATGCCGCCGTGCTGGTGGCGCAGGCTAATCAGGAAAATCACGGCGCACACCACCAGGCTGCCGACGACGGCGAAAATCATCTGTTCGTACAGCAGAAAAGCGGCGGGGAGCGAAACGGGGAAGATAATGGCGACGCCAACCATCAGCGCCGAGCCGCTGCTCACCCCTAACAGACCGGGGTCGGCCATTGGGTTACGAAACAGCCCCTGCATGATCACCCCGGCGGTAGCCAGTGCGCCGCCGACCAGCACCGCCAGCAGTACACGCGGCAGGCGAATATAGAGCCAGATATCGCGGTAGTGCGCATCCTGCAACGAGGCGAAGGTGATTTTTAGCGCCCCCTGGCTGGCGCCGACCAGCACGAGGGTCGCCAGTACCAGCAGCAGGCCGATAAAAACGCTGAATGAAGAGAGTGAATCCTTGAACACGCAAAGCTCCGTTACATCGATGCGGCGCGATGTTCCGCGCCGCAAGGGAATTACGCCGGCTTGAGGCCCGGCTCAACCAGGCTGTAAACCTGCTGGTTGAGCGCTGGGGCGCTGGCTAACGCCTGAATATGCGCCGCGACGTCCGCACGCTGCACAAATCCGTGGACTTCCTGTTGTTGCACGCGCAGCGCGTTACCGGTCGCCTCACCGCTAAGCAGCCCGGCAGGGCGCAGAATGGCGTAGTCCAGCGTGCTGGTTTGCAGCCAGCTTTCCGCCAGGCTTTTCTCACGCACGGATTGACCAAATGCCGCTTTGGCACGCGGCGAGAGGAACGGCCAGCTATCGCCGCAGCCGAGCGAAGTCACCAGAATCATCCGGCGAATGCCCGCTTTTTCGGCGGCATCAATCACCGTGCGGTGGGCGAGATAATCCTGTGCGCCGCCCATGGTCGAGACAACCGTTGCCGTTTCACCGGCGGCCTGGCAGGCTTTGGCGACCATGTCAGCGTCGCAGGCATCGCCAATAAACACCCGTGCGCCCAGCGTTTCCAGCCGCGCGGCGGCCTCCGGGTTACGCACCAGCGCGACCACTGGACGTTTTTCTGCCAATGCCAGTTCGGCCGTGAGCGCGCCGACGCCTTTACCACCCGCGCCAAATATTAACCACGGGGTCATCATGCCTCTCCCTTCAGTACGGCGGCGAGGGTACGGAAGGCGTCAACCTGTTCGCTCAGCAGTTGGCGATGATCGTCGCGGCCGAGGAAAATTTTAAACATCGCGCTGCCTGCGGCGTTGAAGAACAGGATTGATGCGGTATCCATTGCCATAAATTTGCGCTCTACGAGGGCGATATGAGTGCAGTTTTCCGCCTTGATGTGGCCGGTCATGCCCTTCTTGCCGCGCAGGTTGAAGTAGCCGTGGCGGTGGAAGCCGGACGGTAGTTCACCGGTGAATTCCAGAATCACATCGGCGGTGTGCACGAGCGTCGTGACCTTGCCCCATTCCGCGACGGTGTCCCAGACGGTATCAAACTTGTCGCCCGTCACCAGCGTGTGGGACGGCAGGTTTTTTACCACCTCCAGCAGCGTGGTGTTGTACTGGCTGGCGATCGCTTCCAGCGTGCCGTCAGGCTCGGTTTTTAAAAAATCCTGCAGGGATACGTTGCTCATCATTAACTCCTGTTATTGGGTTTCAACCGCAATGCGCGGTGCGTTAAGTGCCTGAATAAGTTCATCAAGAGACTGCAAAATGTTGCTCGCCCAGAAGCGCCCTTCGTTGGTCAGACGCAGGCAAGTTGAGTCGTCGAGCGTCAGCCCGGCGCGGTGCCATTGCGCCAGCAGCGGGGTGAGCTTCGCGGCGTGCGGGGTCAGCGCGTCCAGCGGCACACGGGCGGTTTCAACACCGGATTGCAGCAGGTGACGCCACTGGAAGCCGCGCTCGGCGGTACGCATCATCATCATCAGCGGCTTTTTACCCGCGGCGATAGCGGCGTGCCAGGTATCGAGGTTGCGCTCGACCATCCACGAATAGCCGTTGACGGAGCCGCCCGCGCCAGAGCCCAGCGCCAGACAGTCCGCGCCCTGTTTAATCAGTAGATTGTAGAGGTTGCGCTCGCGGGTGGTGCGCGCCCAGTGGCTGTTGCTGATGCAGCGCCAGCCGGCCTGGTCCATAAAGTCGCAGCCCTGAAGATAGAGGTCGCGGCGCTCGGCGGGCTGCGGCACGCTGGTGCGACCGTTCTCAACCGCTTTGCCGAGCGGCGTGTTGGGCAGCAGATTGAGGGCGTAAAGGTCGACGCCGTCGAGGCCGATATCACGGGCAATAGCCAGATCTTCACCCCACAGTGCGGCGTTCTGACCGGGCAGGCCAAACAGCAGATCGCAGACCACCGCGGCGCGGTCGCGCTTGACCAGCCCTTCCATAAAGGCGATAGCGGTAGGGCCGTCGGAGGTGCGGGCCATCTTCTTACGAATTTTGCTGTTAAACGACTGAATGCCGATGGAGAAACGGTTAGCTCCGGCGTCCAGACAGGCATCGATCCGCGCATCGTCGAAGTTCAGCACCCGGCCTTCAATGGTAATTTCACAATCCGGTGCCAGCGGCAGGCGTTCACGCAGGGCGGTGATGATGCGTGCCAGGTCGTGGGCTGACAGCGCCGACGGCGTACCGCCGCCGAAATAGACCGCGTGAATGGGAGCGGACTGGTGCAGCACGCTGTCGGCCTCCATCTCAATTTCACGCAGCAGCGCGTCGGTGTAACGCGCGCAGTGGTCCTCTTCATAGCGGTTCTGGTAAAAGCCGCAGAAGGTACAGTGGGTGGCGCAAAACGGAATGTGCAGATACAGCAGGCGCTTGTGCGGCGGCGCGACGTGGTTCAGCACTTCCTGCCAGGTTTGCTCAAGCTGTTCTTTGGCGATAGGCACCGCGCCGCGCCAGGGCATCGTCGCCCGGCGATCCTTAAAGGGCTGGCCGCCCTCCAGCGCAAAGTGCGGGGTTAAATCCAGATCGGTAGGGGTATTCAACATCATCGGTCTTTCAACATCCTTTAGTGTGGCCAGAACTGGCGGTGCAGCGTTTCAACCGCGTCGGCGACGCGCGGACCCATGCCGAGGATCAGGGCCTGATCGATAACGACAATGCGCTGGTTTTTCCACGCGTTGGTGCGGGTGATCCCGGCGATCGCGCTCAGGCGGTTAAGATCGCCGTTGACCATTTGCGCGGTGACGATAATTACCTCGGGGTTAGCGGCAATCAGCGCCTCCGCGCTGTAGCTACGATATTGCGGATGCTGAGCCACGTTGCGGGCACCGGCGAGCGTCAGGATGGCATCGGCAACGCTGCCTTTCCCTGCCACCTGCGGGGCGCTGCCGCCCGCGCTGAGAATAAACAGTGCGTTCACCGGCGCGGGTTTACTGGCGCTGCTCTGCGCCACTTTTTCCAGCCGCTGGCGAATGTCGCCTACCAGCGCAGTACCGCTGTCCTCACGCCCCAGTGCGTTGGCAAGCGTATGGATATTGGCGAACATCTGCTCAACGGTGGCGGGGATTCGCGGCAGGGTGAGCACTTCGACGTGCTGGCTGCGCAGCTGGTCAAACACCAACTGCGGGCCTGCGTCCTGCCAGGTGATAAAGCGGTTTGGACGCAGCGATAAAATGCCTTCGCTGCTGAGCTGCTTCCAGTAACCGATGTGCGGCAGCGCGGCGGTCTCTGGTGGGTATGAGGTGGTTTCATCCACTCCGACCACCTGGTTGCCCGCGCCCAACGCGTAAATCAGCTCGCTAAGCGAACCGCCGGCCACCACGATGCGGTCAGCCGCCTGGGCGCTGAAGACGGCGGCCAGCGCCAGTAATCCGACAGCCAGTTTTTTCATCATCAGAAGTTCCATGCAAAGCCGACCGCCGCGTTAAAGCCCGCCGCAGGAATAGATTCATGCGCCGTGCGGTAGCGTTTATCGGTCAGGTTGTTGAGCGCCAGGTTGACCTGATACTGATCGTTAGCACCAAATTCGGTATTTACCGCCAGGTTCAGCGTGGCCCAGCCAGGCGTGCGGGTCTCTTCCGTACCGGTATCGTCTTTGGCGCTGGAGGCGGCGCGGATAAAGAGATCGGAGGTGACGTTTGCCGCATTGAGCATCAGCGTGTGTTTCATCCCGGCGCGGCCGTTAATCGCCGGCTCGCCGGTATTGGTGGTTTTCCCCGCCGGGGTTTCATATTCGCGGCGGATCAGGTTGCCGCTGACGTACGGTGAGACAATCCAGCCGTTATATTCGGCGCTCAACTCCATGCCCCAGGTGTTGGCTCGGTCAATGTTGTCGTAGTAATAGTTGCCGCTGCGTGATGAGTTGGTTGTGCCGTTGCAGATGGCCTGGCCGGAGCAGGCGACGGTGGCGATATAGTCCTTCGCCTGTGAGTAGTAGACCGCGCCATCGACCAGCCAGAGGTTGCCGTTGTAGCGGGCGCCCAGTTCATAGTTGTTGGAGTGTTCCGCTTCCAGGTTGGCGTTGCCGTAGGTTGTCCCCCCGCCTGCGGCGGTTTGCGAAAACAGCTGGGTCAGCGTCGGGAAGACGTAGCCCTGGGCGAATGCTGCCCGCAGTTCGATATTGTCGAAGCCCGAGTAACGCAGGCTGGTAGCGCTGACTAACGCATTGTCACTTGTTGACTGCGCGCCAATAGAGGTGTCTTTGGTGATACCGTTCGTCGTAGCATTCGAGTCGCCGCGGGTGAGTTTTGACGACAGCCAGTACTGACGCGCGCCGAGCGTCCAGATCCAGTTGTCGGCAAAATGCCAGTCGTTCTGGGCGAACAGCGAGGTATTGCTCTGCTCTGACTCGTTATAGGCGCGGGTTATTGTCTCCCGTGAAATCGGCTTGAGGTAGGTCGAGCCGGTGGTGGTCTGAGATACGCGATCGCGCTGGTACTGCGTGCCGACGACCAACTCATTATTGGCAGGCAGCGAGAAGTTGCTCTGTAGCGTTACGCCCTGGGTGTACTGCTTATCGTTGGTTTTGGTCTGGTTATGGATAACCGACGTCAGCACCTCGTTTTCAAACTGACGGGCGATGGTCTGCTCGTAGGCATCGAGATGAATTTTCTTCAGATAATCACCGTCGACATCTACGTCGTAGAACAGACCAACCTTTTCCCGCTCCAGCTTCGGCAGCTTGACGCTAAAGGCATCGTACTCGCCGTCCGGGTCTTCATAATAGGTTTGGGTCGAGAGCTTGTAGCGGTCGAGCGACAGGCCAAAATGCTGGTTATCCAGGTTGTAGCCGAGCCAGATGCCCTGGCTGTTATTGCGGAAATTAGTATTCGGCAGACGGCCGTCCGGCGTATCGCGATCGCCCTGATCGGAATAGCTGCCGTTGATTCGGTAATCAAACTGACCAATGCTGCCCCAGGCCGCCGCCGACTCTTCCCAGCCCGCCGTGGCGGAGTTATAGACCGCCTTCACCGTCCCGGCGAGCGGCTTATCGCCGCCTTTTTTGGTGATAAAGTTAACCACGCCGCCGATGGCCTGCGAGCCATACAGCACCGAGTAGGGCCCTTTGACCACTTCGATGCGCTCCAGCGCCGATTCATCAATCAGCAGCCCGGCGCCGTAGTTTTGCCCGGCGCGCTGGTAGGTGACCTCCTGACCGTCGATCAGGATCAGCACACGGGAAGAGGCTTCACCGCGAATGCGGATCTGCTTGCGCCCGGCGAGTGCGTTATCGGTAATCTCTACGCCGGGAATATCCTGCAGATCGTCGGCAATGGAGGTGCTGGTGGAGTTTTGCAGCGTCTGATGGTCGATAACCTGAATGGTTGCCGGACTGTTCCAGAGCGAGCTTTCTGAACGATTAGCGGTCACCACCAGCGTCTCTTCCTTGCTGGCTTTGTGCGGTGTTTCAGAAGATGTGGCGGCAGAGGCCGCGCTGGAAACACAGAGCGCCAGCGCGGAGAGTACGAAGGACCCTCGGGTAATGGAATGCAGCATCGGTATCCCTACAAATGAATATGATAATGATAATAACTATCAATTACATTTACACATCAGCAGAAACACGTCCAGCCTCGAAGGTATAAACAAAATGCATCTTTGATTTACGTCAATTTATGCCGGCGACAGGGCAGTGAAATGTGATTTCGATCACCACAATACTGAGCATAATTAAGTGGTTAATGCTGTTGGTTTGCGATAGGGAAGGTTGTTTAGCGAGAGGCGCGATGCTGGAAGAAGAGGGGATAATTAATAGATTGCAGGAATATATCAGATGTCGGCGATCGCATTGAAATTTAGCGGGTTAAAAAAAGAATCGGGCGGTTTATTACATTGCGAATAGGCATTATCTGAGGTGGATATACTTATTTAAAATAATCTAATCCTTATTGAGTATAAATAGGGGTATGGCCTGATGAAATTAAAAAATAATACCCTCAGTGATTAAAAGGGGTATAAGATATGCAACATATTTTCCCATTCCAGACCGCGCCTGAATGCGTGGAAAGAGAGGCAGAATCGTGCAGCGAATCATTATCCCCACCCATTACGTTCATACCCGTACCACGCCGCTGTGGACCAAAGAAACCGCACCCGCATCCATCTGGAAGCGTCATCTTGATGCCGGTACGAGACAGGGCGTGTTCCCCCGTTTGGCGGTGATGCAGGGGGCAATACGCTATTATGGTTATGCCGATGAGACTAGCCCGGAACCCGTTGAGACGATGACCATCGAAGCCGGACAGTTTGGCGTTTTCCCGGCTGAGAAATGGCACCGTATTGAAGCATTAAGCGACGACACCGTATTTAACGTTGATTTCTATGTCGATCCTAAGATTTTGATAGAAGGATGAAACTGAACTGATGAACAGTGAAAATAAAGGGTATTCCCTGGCGGTTATTAATGGCAATAACAAAGAGAAACAGGAAAAAATCTATCTTAAACCGATGGCGCTTTATGTTCCTGATATTGCCGTACAGGCCGTCGCCGAGCTTATTTCTCCGCTCTCTTCTGATAATGCGCAGGGTAAAGGCTTCTTCCTGACCGTCACCAATAATAATAACGGTGTGTCGGTGGATAAAGAGTTTGCACAACTGAGCGAGTTGCAGGACCCGACCGTCGCCGCCGATGCGGTGAAAGACCTGGTGAACATCGTTCGCGGGTATGAATCGGATGAAGAGACTAACGTCTGCGGCTGGTAGTACAACCGTTCCTTTCTGAGCTTCACCTTACAGTTAGCAGGTATCCTTGAGAGGTTGTCTGGGTTATCTGCAACTGTCCCTCCTTGAGTATTTTCTGAATCCACACTTTTTACCCCCTATTGTTTGGAGTTAACGTTACAAATGATTAGGCAACATTTTTCGTTGTCGATATGCTAAACCGCAAATTAGAAAATACGACTTCAACGAGGTTATGGTGCGTCATTTATATTCTGGGATAGTGATTGGTTTAGCATTTCTGGTAACGGCCTGTGCTCCGGGTCCTTTAGGTACAAAACGCTACGAGCCCTATACCGGGCAGGATGCGGCTGTCGTGTACACTCAACTCAACGACCAACATCAAGGGCTGGTTTATTTTCAGCGTTTTGCCAAAGAAGGCGATTGCTATAAAGATCAGGAGCTTATTTATATCAGCAATAACCTTATGGCCGGCAAAGTTCACCGTTTTTACGAAAGCCGACTTCGCCCGGAACAGTACTGGACTCTCTATGTGATGGATAACTCCAGCGGCCGTCAAATCGTCACGCAAACCGCGTTTATTCCTGAGGCTGGAAAGCACTATGTCGCCATACCTTACCAGGGCGTAGTGGAAGTGCCGCCAGATCTGAAGCTATCGGGTAGCGATAACCTGGATAAAATTTATGAGCAATATAAAGATAAACCGGCTAAGCACTGGAACGTGCGTAGTGGGGTGTGTAAGTTTTGGTTCGCGAAATTGATGGGGGCGTAAATGCCTACTTTGTTGAGGACGAGACATCTGATGATGTAAGGCTTTGGCGCTTATCTGGGTTAGTCCTCAACACCTTATCGCTAGCGGATGGCAATGCTCGCTTCTGCGCGAATTTCTGCTTATGTAGTGGTCAAGTAATACTGGCCACGGTTTTACAGTAAAAACGATATCTATTCTCTGATTCTTCCGGAGTCAACCCACCGTTGTAATGGTGAGGCCTGACGCTGTTGTAGTAGTTCAATATGTAATCATTAATTTGTCGCCGGGCCTCGTCCTTGCCTGCGTAACCATTCCCTGGCACCCATTCTGTTTTCAGACTTCGGAAGAAGCGTTCCATAGGACTATTATCCCAGCAGTTTCCCCGTCGGCTGACACTTTGTCTGATTCTGTAACGCCAGAGAAGTTGCTGATATTTCAGACCTGTATATTGGCTTCCCTGGTCGCTATGGAACATGACATCACGCGGTTGACCACGCGTCTCACAGGCCATCCGCAGAGCGCTGCTTATCAGTGCGGTATCGGGATTTGATGACAGACTCCAGCCGATAACCCTGCGAGCAAAAAGATCCATAACAACCGCCAGATAGCACCAGCGATTCCCTGCCCAGATATAGGTAATATCTCTGCACCATACCCGGTCTGGCTCGGGCACAGCGAACTGGCGCTCGAGCAGATTCGGCAGGCAGGTATGCTCCTGACGGGCATTTTTATACTGATGTTTTCCGGGCTGACAACTGCTCAGGTTCAGATATTTCATCAGACGCCCGGCACGGTAACGGCTCATCGGGACGCCGTTTTGGGTCAGCATTTCAGCCAGAGTACGTGCGCCTGCAGAACCCCGGCTCTGGTTCCATGCCCGGCGTATTTCGCTGCACAACCTGACGTGTACCGGATTAACCGTATCGCGTCGTTTTCGCCAGTACCGGTAACTGCTGCGGTGTATTTCCAGCGCGGAGCACAGGCTGACAACCGTGTGGCTGTCGCTCAGTCTGGCAACTATCGTGAACCGTTCAGCGAGTCGGACATCAAGAGCGCAGTAGCCTTTTTTAATATCGTATTTTGTTCCTCCAGGCGGCGAACCTGCTTTTCCAGCTCGCGAATACGTTGATGCTCCGGGCTAACAGGAGTTGCAGAGGGCGTAATACCCTGACGCTCCCGCCTGAGCTGGCGAACCCAGCTCTCAAGCGTGGTAGAACCGACATTCATCGCTTCACTGGCCTGTCGATATGAATAACCCTTATCGACAATCAGCTGTGCACATTCCAGCCTGAACTCAGGGGTGAAAGTACGTTTGGTTTTCTTGTTCATTAAGGCACCTGTTTTGTGTTGAGGTGAGAATATCACCTTTAATCAGGTGGCCAAATTTACTGTGCCACTACAAACCCTCAACTGCTCACCCTTTATCTTACTGTATTACTTATATTTTTATTCAAGGTGAACAGTAGTGAACAGTTATAAGTAAAAAAACAAACGATGAGTAAGGTTTTGCTGAGACCTTTCTCTGGCAAACCGGGTTTTTAAGTCCTGTTTGTGCCATCGCTGCTACAACCGCAATGAATCGAGTTGTTGTCTGAGGGGCGGCAGAATGGCGTCAGGTTGAAAACACACAGAGAGCCCGACGATGAAAGCAGACTTACTTACTTCAGTAATGAAAACGATTGGCAGCACACAGAATGAGACAATCCGTACAGCCATCGAGATCGCACTGGATACTATTAACGAGAAGGCAAACCAGAACGCAGCGACCACAATAAACAACGCACTTGATGCATTCAGTCAGGCTAAATCCGCACACACGGAAAATATGCTGAAACTGAATGATATCGAGGCCGCCATTACCCGCAGCGAGAAAGAACGTCAGAACGCGCTAAATGAGAGCACTGAAGCGGAACAGAACTGGCGCGCCCGTTTTCGCGAACTGCGCGGCATGATGACCCCGGAACTGAAAGCGGAACATGGTCAGCGAGTGGCCGGTCGTGAGCTGGCTGAGGAATTCGCCACCCTGATTGATGAGCTCAATGATGATAAAGCCCGTACTATGCTGGCCGCCTGTACGTCAGGAAAAGAATACGTCAGCGCTCATTCAGATGTGTTCTCTGCATATGCCCGGAATGAGTGGGCGGTGGTAATGAAAGACATTCCCCCTGCACTGGTACGTGCATTTGCTTTACGTCTGCGTGAGCTTGAGATTAAGGGGGAAGAACACCCTCACACTATTCTGATTCAGGAGCTGGGCGAGAATGTACTGACACAGAGCCAGTATTACGCATTCAACATGGAAAATGAGCCGGTGATTTCACAGATTGGCCTTCATCGCCCGGCACTCACCGGCGTAGACATGAAGCTCTTTAAAAGTCCTGCCCTCAGAATGTCGCGAGCTAAAGCGCTGGCGCAGAAGAAACAACCGCAGGGGGTGAAGCCATGATGCGCTGTCCGTACTGCAAACAGGCCGCCCATGTTCGCACCAGTCGTTACCTGTCGGATAACGTCAAACAGAGCTATCTCCAGTGCGTGAATGTGTTCTGCTCCGCGACCTTTCGCACCATCGAGTCTATCGACGAGGTGATACGGCCACCGGCAGAAGAAAAGTTCACTCCGGCACCAGCAGCCCCCGTGACGCCACTCCGTATTCTGGACTGCGCCCGCTCATCGCTGCGCCACTGATTCAGGAGAAAGAAAATGATACGAGCACCACTGGAACAGGCTTTTGAAGCCTGTCAGAAGAATAAAACGGACTGGATGAGCAGCAAATCGGCACTGGCACGGGCTGAAATGGCGCTGAAAGAGCTGGAGCTGACCTGTACCCGTTATGAGCCTGACGCTGTACAGGCGCTGCGTGATGATATTGACCTGAAAAAATGGGCGGTGAACCAGTCAGCCGGTCAGTACATCCGGTCACATGAGGCCGTGCAGCGTGTCAGCATGCGTCGTCAGCTCCACGCCTTTATGCAGGTCAGTGGCGACGCGCTGGCCGCCGCTCTGGCGCCGGAATTAATGCACCTCAGCGAACAACCTGAAATCGTCAGGGAACGGGCTCTCGACCGGGTGGCCGCCAGCATTCGCGAAGCGCTATCGGTTCATCTGGCCAGCGGAAGAGATATTCATTATGCGCAGGATGACCGGGATATTCTGACGACCATCGGATTCCGGCCTGACAGAGCATCCAGAGAGGACTGCCGGGCAAAATATACGCCTGAGCAGTGTCAGATTTTCATGTGCCGACAGACCACTCAGAAACGCAAAAAATCCGCATAAAACGCCCCGAAAATTCCCGTCTTTTTAAGAAAAATAGCCATGCATGCATACGCTGCATGGCTTTGCATGCAAAATCCTGAATTTCCCACACCCGGCCGCACCACTGCTGGCGTGGCCTGAGCCCTTCCATGCATCTGCATTAAAAGCGCCCCCGGAAGTGGGCAGGCGTGGCGGGGAGAGCATTGCGCGCTGTATATTTATTGGCTTTCTGAATAGTAGAGTATGTAACATACAGCATTAATAAGCATCGTTATCATATTGATGATACATTTTCATAGGTGGTAACAAAAATGCGTGTAGCTAAGCTTTAATTATATTTATGAAAAGGAACGGTAAGGTGAAGAATAAATTTAGTAAAAAAAAGATTAATAAAAAACAATTTCAAATACAAAACTCTAGTGATTTGACTGAGGTTATAAACCCTTTTAAGGATATGAGTAGAGAACAAATAAAAAAAGTAGTGGGTGCATCATTTTTAGATGCTAAGGAAAAATTACCACTATTAAAAAATGAACTTGTTGATTTGATAAAAGAGGTTAATCCCATTCATTTGCTATCAGGTTTTGTTACAAGCTCTCTTTCTCCTATTGATGAGAAAAAAGGTATATCTATACAAGATAGTAAAATTGCAATTCCACAGTTTTATATTGAGTATATTCAAGCTCTTTTCTTAACATTGCCTGGCAATGAATTTAATACAGAAGCAAAAACAACAAGTGAAGATTTTAATAGTATTAAAGATAGTTTGGATTATATCTTTTCAACAAATATGTTGGCGAGATTTGATGGCGGAACTGAACTTGAGACTGATGAGGAAAAAAGCGCATTTTTAATGCGGAGTTTAATGCAGGGGCAGACTACATCGGTTAGAAATTGGGGGTACTACACACAGGTAAAGAAAATTTCTTTAGAACTTTATGGATATTTTAATGATGGTCTTAAAGAGCATTTTGGGTTTAGTGTCGATAATGTCATTGGTTTTTTTGAATTCCTTATAGATACTATAGAATCAAAAATAAATGAAAGAATTTCAAAGTTACAGGAATATTATAAGCTTGATATAGGAAGTCTGCGTAAAGTAGTGTTAGATGAAACTAATGAAGATGAATTCTTGGAACTTATGAAATATGAGGTTCATGACGCGAACAAAGAAACCTTAATTTATTTTTTATTGGTTAGAGTAATGCATTGCGATGAGTCATTGTTTGTTTTTAATGACTCAGAAATATCATCTGGCACTTCTATTCCTATAAATGAAGTTAGAAACATACAAGCTTATTTTTCTCTTGAAAAAGGGCAGTTGGCAGGAATAAATAGAGATTATCTAACTCTTGATAATCCTGTTTGGTATAAACCTCTTATAAATAAAAGTCAGTCGGAGGTTTATTGCTTTATTCCTCAGGTATTTTTTAGCTTTATTATTCCTATATTTGATGATCTGATCTCCACGTTTTCTGACGTGACTTTATCAGATAGGAAAAGTGTCTATTTAGAAAATAAGATAAATGAGATAGTTAAATCAAAATTTGATGAAGCAGTAATATATAATGGCTTGAAGTGGACGCAGGATGGGCAGGTATATGAGACGGATGTATTAACACTTATAGATTCATTTGCCATTATCTTTGAAGCTAAATCAGGGAAAATATCTAAACCAGCATTGCGTGGGGCGCCAGAACGGTTAAAAAAACATATAAATGAATTAATTATCAGTCCGTGTATACAGTCACAAAGACTGAGAGATAGGATGATTTATTTAAATGGAAATTTGGATATTGAAGATGATCTTACAAAACAATTAGGTGATGAATTAAGAAAAGTAAAAAAGATTATTCGAGTATCTGTTTCACTGGAAAGTTTTGGTGCTATGCAGTCGCATATGCAAAAGATTAAGGCATGTGGATGGTTTACAGATGATTTTGAGTCCTGCCCATCTATGTGCTTAGCCGATTTTGAAACTGTTATTGATATACTAGAAAAACCTTCATTTGTTTTGCATTACCTCTCTTCACGTCAACGTATAGAGAGTGAATACAATTATTTTGGTGATGAATTGGATTTGCTAGGAACCTATCTGGATACCCTTTTTTGCTTGGAGGGATCAGATGAAAAAACCAATTTAATATTGACTACTATGTCACAAAAAATAGATGATTATTATATTTCTTTGGAGAATGGAATAAAAATAACAAAACCAAAACCAAAAGTGCGAAAACTCTTTATGGATATTATTACACAACTGGAAACGAGGAAGACGTATAGATGGTTGGAACTGTCCTTGTTACTAAATAATATACATCCAAATGAGCAGGCGGTTATTTATGATATGATAAATGAAATGAAGAGAAACGTGAGGAAAAATTGGAGGGTTTCTGGTCATGTAAATTCAGTTATCTATTCATCTGGGATTTTTGAAAGCTTTGGTTTTTGTTACTTTGCTTATTGCAACAAAAATAAAAAAGATGCTACATCTTTTTCTGAAGGTTGTGCGAATGAGCTTATAGATATTCAAGGGAAGAAGCTTTGTTTGGTTGTGGGTAAGAATTTAGATGACCATGATGTAGCTTATAATAAATTAGCTCTATATGGTGACTCCTCTTTCTTTTTTTGATGATAAAAATCAGATTGGGACTAATGTCCCAATCTCTATAGTTTGACCTTCATTCCCCACCAATTCATCAATTCGATTCTTTTATTTAAGTATGTTGAGCGATTATATGCCCTTCTTACTTCATTTTTATCTGAATGAGAAAGTGCTGCCTCAATTACATCAGCATTGAATCCTTGTTCATTCATAGCGGTACTTGCAATGGAACGTAATCCATGTGCAACTAACTTGCCACCATACCCCATACGCTTCAAAGCAGCATTAGCTGTTTGACTATTCATTGGTTGCTTTGGATCATTCCTGCTCGGGAAGATATGTTCGCGATGTGCACTGAGAGGCTTCATGATATCCAGAATCTCTAATGCCTGAGGTGATAAAGGAACAATGTGCTCACGCTTGGCCTTCATCCGCTCTGCAGGAATTGTCCAGAGCTTTGCATCAAGATCGATCTCAGCCCATTGAGCGCCAGATGCTTCTGAAGGGCGAACAAGGGTCAGGAGCTGCCACTCAATAAGACAGCGAGTCGGAACAGACAGATTCGACATGACCAGAGAACGCATCAGCTTAGGTAATTCTTCTGGTCGTAGCGTGGGCATGTTCTGCTTTTTGGGTTTCTCAAATGCCATTCCAACACCTGATGCCGGGTTAGCATCAATCAGGCCGATGTTGACTGCGTAAATCATTATTTCGTTAATGCGCTGGACCAAGCGACGAACAGTCTCTAATGCGCCGCGTGCTTTGATTGGTTCCAATGCTTCAACTATCGTTCTGGCCTTAATTTCTTGAACAGGTATCGAGCCTATTGCTGGGAATACGTCTTTATCTAGAGAACGCCAAATATCCTTCGCGTAGTCCTCAGTGACGCTTTTGCTCTTCATTATGAACCAGTTGCCGGCCACAGTTGAGAAAATACTGTCCAGTGCGATTTGCTGCTGTTCCTCTGCAATTTCAGCTTGAATTTGCGGGTCGATTCCGTTGGCTAATAAGGCAAGGTAATCAGCTCTTAACCCTCGGGCATCAGCAAGCGAAAGGGCAGGGAAAGCACCAAGCCCCATCATTGTTCGCTGCTTTGTTATCGGACGTTGATAACGGAAACGCCAGAGCTTTTTCCCGCTGGTTTTCACTATCAGGAAAAGCCCATCGCCATCATGCAGCGTCAGATCCTTCTCTAACGCTTTAGCGCGCAGAACTTCAGTGTTGGTCAGGGGGCGTGTTGTCCGTGCCACAGTGGCCGCTCCTTCATGAATTGGTATACGCTTTTAGGTATACATACTACCGTATACCTAAACGTATACCAATAATCACCGGATTTAGCCGGATGTTCTCGGACAACAATAGACACAAAAAAGCCCGCAGGGCTTGTGCCATGCGGGCTTTCTGTACTTCACCGGACGTATCCGGATCATTATTTGGTGGGCTGGCGTCCCTGTAATTAGCTATTCATTCCATTGATTTTTAATATTATTTAAACTTTGAATTTTATATGTGGTTCTAAAAAGGAACCATAAATCGTAATGGTATGGGTTCTCACGATTAGCGGATTGGAGAATTGTATCAAAAGGAAACAAATTCTTCAGTTCAACTCCCTGCTGGTAGCTGAACTGCGCAAGCAGGATCTGCTTTTCACCGATTAGTGAATGCGGTAGTTTTTCAGCAAAACTGAATTCTATCCGTAGGGCAGTACCAGCATAGGTGGAGAATGGATTTTGAACAACTGGTCACCAGAGCACACAAAAGACATCAAGAGTTGGTTTAAGATTGATACATATCACAAATTTGAAGACCTCTCATTGCTCCAGTTTTACCATGAGATATGGGCTCGTAACTTGTTCTTTAAGGAGTATCGGGAAGAGTTTGAGAGCAGAACTCTTATGGGTTACTTCTCAAAAATTTTCAGTGGCAATCCTTTTTTAATTGAAGAAGGGCAACTGGGATACATGACTCCTGCCAACAAACTTTTTCAGCCTCCCCATTTTTTTCTAACAACTCTTGATCGCCTTGCTGAAACGAGCATCATTGCTATGCAACGCGGAGGTTTTGTTTGGGATGGTGATGACAATTATTCAATAAACAGAGATCTTCGGGAAGAATCACTTTCAGATATTATGCCAGATCAGTTTTCACGAACAGTCATGTTCGAGATTGATTTGGCAAGTGGCACAGACGAAGAGATTGCAGAGTCGCTTAAAGCTGTATTACCGCAGTGGCGTAAAATCAAAGGTATCGAACCAGATCCTTTAGAATCAGTTCGCTTTGGGTATGGAACTATCAAGAAACTCATCAGTTATCGTGTGATACCTATGCTGGATATCCTGGTGTGGGCAGCCGTTAAAAAAATCCGTGTCTCTGACGACAGGTTATCCAGACTGCTATATACAGACGATGACGAAGAAAGCGAAATGAGGCAGTCTAGCCAAATCAAAGATACCGACAGGCCTTTGGCTCTTAAATCCTGCACAACTGACTTTATCCGACAATTCCATTACTTCATGAACAAAAATAGCCATTTGAAGCAAATGAAAGTCTCTGATGTAATGAAACTATCGGATTAGAATTACATTTATAACTGTTTGTTTTAATTGTGAAAATTAACTAAAGGCATCATTGTGAATGGTGCTTTTTTTTTGCGATTTTTACTTTAAACCGGGCATTTTGACACTTGCTATAAAACGGGGGAATTTCAGCTACTCTCAAGTTCCCCTTTTCTATACGGCACCAACTTCGAGAAAACCATCCTGCATAGCTACGAAGAACCTCCGCTTCAGGAGCTTCGCTCTTTTCTTTACCCAACTGCTCGTATAGTGACTTCACCGCAACGACAAGGGATAACGAAATGAAAAATCAAGCAACCCGCCTAATACGATTACCAGAAGTTCTCGAACGAACTGGCTACGGAAAAGCTTGGATATATCGTCTGATCAACGATGGTAAGTTTCCTGCTCCTGTCAAAATTGGAAGTCGTGCAGTAGCTTTCGTTGAAAGTGAGATTGATACCTGGATTCAGTCTGTTATCGAAACAAGTCGAAATAATGTTGCTTAATTGAACATAGGAGCGGTTTTATGAATATCGAAGAATTTGTAAGCGAAGAAAACCATATGTGCAATTTATGCGGAGATCTTTTTTACAAGATCTTTGACCAAGAAGTGATTTATGACTTACCTAATAACGAGTTTAATAAAGAAATCATTTACTGGCTCAGTCAGTACCTTGTAGGAAATCTGAGAGAACCTTTAGACTCGATCTCTGAGCTTAATGCTTGCAAACAGATATATGTTTACGAGACCTGGTTATCTCTAATTAAATGTCCTGATGAATTGAAACTCCTAGCGAAGCGGATAATTTTATATCTAATGGATTAAGAGCTTTTTATGAAAGTGTAAAGTTTGACTGCATAATTTACCTTAAAACTTTACAGAATAAATTACATTATTTTGGTTGTCGTTTATTAGCAAGGCAGTGAGATAGTTTTCGAAGTATTAGGTGTACATAATAATAACTAGATCTACCAGATGATAATTTGACAAGAATAATCGTCTATCTCACTGTTTTAATTTAAATTAAAATCATAATCGAACCAAATAAATTTGTAAATCTACGAAATGCTTATTATTAATATATTGGAATTATACTTTTTGTAAAGTTTAGGAGGAAAGTATGTGCAGTATTTGTGTGGATTCTTTTATGTTTGAAAATGGTGAGAGATATTGTCATGTCGTAAATAAAGATACTGGAGAACCATTGTATTATCCAAACTTGTATATAACAACACAAGTCAGGAATCGGTCAGAGTCTATATCAACAATGAAGGTTATTGCAGGTAGCATTTCATTGTTATATCGATTCTTTATGAGAAAAAATATCAATATTGATGAGAGAATCCAGAAGAAGCTGTTTCTCGCTCCTCATGAAATTGAGGATTTGATTGAATTTACTTCATTAAATTTCCGAGATGGAGGGGATGGTAATTTTAGGATTTTAAATGTCAAAAAACCAACTAAGTATTTTCGCATTACAACAGTAGCTAACTATCTTGAATGGTTGTGCAAAATACTTCTCTCACATGCAGGCCAGGAAAATACTATCAAGGAGGTAATGGCTTTCATTAACAACATAAAAAGAAAGAGACCAAGAAATAATGATAAATATAATATGGAAATCGAAAAGAGCTTAAACAAAGTACAACTGGATTCTTTGTTTAGCATACTTTCGCCAGGGGGTAACTTGAACCCGTTTAAGGAAAAAGTGCAAAAAAGAAACAATCTAATATTTCTTCTATTACATTGCTTTGGTTTGAGGGCAGGTGAACTTTTGAATCTGCGTATTGGCGATATCGATTTTGCAGAATCAACAATCGCAATAAGAAGGAGAGCAAATGATAAAACAGATTCACGAGTTTATCAGCCATTAGTGAAGACTTGCGAAAGAAAATTAATTGCTGATACAAAACTTATATATGAAATTTCAGATTATATTTTGAATGACCGCAGGAAAATTAAAAACTCTAATAAGCATGATTTTTTGTTTATTACCTATAAGGAAGGGAAGACTCAAGGGCAACCTCTGTCATTTTCCTCATACCATAAGATAGTTAGTATTGTTCGTCAATCCTCGTCACATCTAAGTGGATTAACAGGTCATAAACTCAGGCATACATGGAATTATGAGTTTTCGAAAGCAATAGATAAGAATCAGGAAATATCCGATGAAAAAGAACAGCAAATTCGTTCTTATCTCATGGGATGGCGACCCGGTTCAGATACTTCAATAATTTATAATCGCAGGCATATTTTTGAGCTATCGAAAAAAACTGCACTTGAACAACAAGAGCAATTATTCAAGGGAGGATTTGATGAATAATTTAATCAAATATAACTCTGATAAAATGTCTTTGCATGAACATAAAATCGTCAGTTCGATTGAAAACAATGGAATCAAAATTAGAGAATTGATATGTGTTATGAATGAAAAATTGGTTTGTGGATTTGTATATACAGTACAATATTATTTTAATAGCAACAGCTACTTGTATGTGAAAAATATTGTTAGAAATATGGAGAATCTTATCAGTAAACTTTCTCCTACTTATATTGATGATAAGGTTCTAATTGAATATCAAAATAAGCAATTATCAAAAGCCCCAGCATCATTTCGTGTTTTACGACCATTTTTGATTAAATGGTTTGAGTTAGGATATCCTGGAATAGATGAAAGTGCGGTAGAACTGTTAAAGCATTTGGACCTAAAAATAAAAAAATCTGGTCAGTCTGTGCTTCAAGATGATCCAACAGAGGGACCATTAACTAAAGAAGAACATACTTCTTTGATTAAGGCTATGAATCATTCATATAGAAAAGGTGAACTGTCACTGCCACATTATGCAATATCACTATTGATCAGCCTTACAGGTAGAAGACCTCAGCAGTTAGTTATGTTGAAATATAAAAACCTTCTTCAAAAGAACTTAGATAATGGAAAAGTAGAATATGTAATTACAGTGCCACGAGTTAAACAACGGGGTAAAGAACGACGATATCGAGAACTTGCAATAATATCAGAGGTTGCATCAATTGTTCAATTGCAAGCTAATCAATCAGTGAAACTTGTTGAGCAAGCTCTTGGAAAAACTCTTGATGATTATTCTAAACGAGAAGTTCCTATTTTTTTAAATGAGGAAAAACTCTCAGATTTATCCATAACAGGTTCAATTCTTCTGGAATATAATAAATTATATGCGAAGCCTACAATTGCTAATGTAGCATTGAAAAGTATTGTTAATAATGGGGGGGTAATATCCAACCGTACCGGTTCGATACTAAATGTTACTCCTCGTAGGCTTCGTTATACAATAGCAACTTTGCTGGCTAAGGATGGGCATAATGTTAATACTATAGCTGAATTATTGGATCATTCCTCTACTTCAAGTGCGGGGATTTATATTAAAAATCATGCTGACAGTGTTGAAAGAATTGATTCCGCAGTTTCAGAACAGTTGTCATTTGTCGCTGATATTTTTATGAATGGAATCACTTCGAAAGAGAATTATCATATTAAATTTTGCTCTTCAAAAAAATGCATAAGTCGGAACTTAAATAAAAATTTCCCTTGTGATAAATGTGCTTTCTTTATGCCGGTTGATATTGATGAGGTAAATGTTAAATGAATAATATTATTTTATTTAAATCTAAAAAACAACTTACGGCAGAAAGCAACTATAATGAATTTATAAAGTTTTGTCGTTATCAACTGATCGGACTAACCCAAACTCAGGATTGGAACCAGTATGCCTGGAAAGGATATGTCACATTTAGAAAAATAGGGGTTGGAAATAAAGTCTTTGATTCCAATGATGCAATGCACGAAGATTATATCAATTTTGCGAAAGCATATATTAGATATCAACACTCATTGAAACCCTTGAAAAATTATGGGGCTACAATGATGGCCTTGAGATGTCTCGAACAGGCTCTTTTGCAAGTTCTGAACAGTGGTCTCATTTATAATGTTACAGCCGTTGTTTTCGATGAGGCAATGCAGATCGGAAGTAAATATTTTGAAGGTAACGTTTTGGCTAAATGTGGAATACAGCTTGAAAAAATATCAAAGTTTCTATGTGAACATAATCTTGTTAAGTCAGGATATATCTCATGGAAAAACCATGTGAAACAGAAAGTCAAAAATAATTACCTTCCTGAGATCGAGGATTATCACCGACGCGATAAGTTACCAGATGAAGAGGCATTACTCGCTATTGCTGATATTTTTTCTAAAAATGATGAGTTACTGAGCCCAAGGGATAAGTTCACCAGTTCAGTATTTGCACTTCTACTTTGTTGTCCGAGCAGAATCTCTGAGATTTTAGCCTTACCTGCTGATTGTGAGATTACACAAAAAGATGATAAGGGTGTCGAAAGATATGGTCTGAGATTCTATTCTGTTAAGGGGTATGGCCCTAATATCAAGTGGATTCCACAGGTTATGATACCAGTTGCGAAGAAAGCGATTAGGAGACTGCTTTCCTTATCACAAAATGCAAGGGAATTAGCTCAATGGTGCGAAAATTACCCTGATAAATTTTACCGACATGAACTTTGCCCAAAAGTTGATGAAAAATTAAAGTTGACTGTTGTACAGGTTTGTCATGCACTTGGCTACCCTCTACATGATCGTAAATCATGCGTTCTAAAAATTAAAAGAACGAGTTTGGATGGTGGGAAAAGTTTCTTAAACTCCAATGATTATAACTATTCATTGAGTGACCTATGGGAAATGATTAGCTCAGGTTTTAGCAGAGACTTTCCATGGTACGATAAAGAGAAATCTATAAGATTTAGTAATGCTTTATGCTTGCTCAATGCTGATCAATTTTCTTTATCACGAATGGCTTCAATTTTCATATTTTACAAACCGACTAAAAGTTTCTTCTTTAGCGATATACAAAGTAAAAGAAGCTTTGAGGTGGGGTATAAAAATATATTTGCACGATATGGGTATTATGATGATGAGGGTAAACCACTACTTATTCGCTCACACCAACCACGGCATCTATTAAATACAATAGCTCACTATGGTGAAATGTCTGAACTTGATATAGCTAAATGGTCTGGTCGTATTAATGCTAATCAGAACAAAGTTTATAACCATGTGTCGGAAGAAGATATGTTAGATAAAATCAAAGCTATTAAATTGATCAAGAGTAATTATTGTAAGAGAGAGTCAATTCCCTCAATTGAATCGCCAGTTGACTTCGATAACCTTTATCAAGGGGCAATTCACTTAACAGAATTTGGTTACTGTGTGCATAACTATTTGGTTCAACCTTGTAATAAAATTAATCATTTTTTGGAATGCGACAATGAGGCACTGGACATGGAATCAATTGATAGAATGAAGCTTGAATCTATCCGAGAAAAAGTAACAAAACTGAAGAGTATAACGCAGACCGCTTGTGAAAATGGTGATTATGGTGCAGACAAATGGCTGCAACACCATGAGAAAAATTTGGAAAGAATTAATAAACTATTGAATAATTGAAACAGGAGATACATATGGCAAAACATTTAAACAGGAGTGAAATAAAAACAATTACAAATATTATACTGACTTGGGACGGTAAAATCACATGGAGTGATTTATGTGAATCAGTTTATAAGAATCTAAACAGAACTATCACAAGGCAATCTTTAAGTGCTCATGATGAAGTTGTTGAAGCATATAGAACAAAGAAAAACTTATCCAATTTGAAAAAATCTGGTCTTAAGAAACCAGCTAACTTAACTATTGCGGCACAACAAATAATAAATCTTAAAGCTGAAAATGAAATGTTGAAAAAACAGAACAATAGATACAAAGAGCAGTTTAGCTATTGGCAGTATAATGCTTATAGACATGGCCTCACTATGGAACAATTGAATAGACCATTTAATAAAAAATAGCAATTGATAGTTTGCACCTATTGACAAGTTAAATAAATGCGATAAATATAAACATATGGTCAGGAAGACTATTTCAATTATGCAAGGATGCATTTTATGGACAAAAAAATCATCAATCCAGAGTTTACTCTGGAAGAGCAACTTATCATTATAATTGATAAATATATATCAAAACGATATCAGCCACATGATAAAAGTTTCTCATACCAGCTTTACTTAATTTTTGTGGGCTATCATTTAAAATATTTCTACCCTAAAAGGATTTATTCCAAATCCAATCGTAATATTGATAACATAATGGCTATGTTTAGCTCAGTTTACAAAAGTCTGACAAGCAATCTTTTACAACGATTAAATAACAAAGAAGGCGTTATTAGGGAACTAAACTCGCTTGTTAATTACATAGATAACAATCAAGAAAAAGCAGAGGAAATCTATGCTATTGTCAGGGCACAATATGAAGTTAAGGTTATCGAGAACGAGCTAACCCATGAAGCAGTTCGCATAAGAACCTTCAGATTATAGGTAATAAAAAGCCCCTAAACAGGGGCAAAAAGACTTCTTTATATAGCTACTACTGAACTTCTTTCCAGACACCATCAGCTTTCACAAGCTTAACAGGCTTTGTTTGTTTCATGTGGCTGATAGAAGCATCGACAATGCAGTTGTAAACATTGTTTGCTTCTTCTGTGCAACTTAGTTTCTTAACATAATCTATTCTTAAAAGATCTTTTTCGGGAATACTTGAGTTCAGAGCTTTCATACTTGCATTTGATCTATCTACAACATTTTTGAAAGCATTGTATATATCGTCTTGCGATGGTTCACTGTTACATGCAGTTAGAAGACATGTAGTAAGGATAACTGTAAGTATTGAGTATATTTTCATTTTATTTCCAGAAATAATTAATTAAGAACGCCCGTTTTGGTGTTGTTATTGTCAGTGGAGAACGTCCATTTGTTGACAACTTCGCCTTTAAAATCTATTTCAAGAGTTTTAGACTGAGTCTGCGAACCGCCAGTAAACAGCCCTACAACTGGAATGAAAGTTGTTGCATTGAACTGATTGTTATACATAAAGTATCTCCACTGCTCATTTCCGTCATCGAGTGTGGTTCTTGTATCAGGCTCACCTAATTTAGTGAGTAATTCCGTCTTAGTTGTTTTGTTTTTAATGATCTTTGATTGGAGGCTTTGAGGTGTTTCGTTTTTAAGGTTCTGGTTCCCTGATGTTGAACAGCCAGAAAGCAGGAAGACAATAATAAAAAAAGATGACTTTATAAATCGGTTCATTTACTTTCTCATTTTAGGTTTGCGGTTGTGTGAAATTAATTTCACCGTATAAAAACAACTCTGTCTGCATACGTTTTTTTAATTTTATAGATAAGAATAATGATGCTTACGAAAAACGTAATGACTGATACAAGAGTGCTGCCAGTCCACGAAAATGCTAACCACGCGAGACCAAATGCAACGAATTGAAACAGGAATGCCACACTGAGCGGGCTTTCACCGTAAGCGATCTTTGCATGGCAGCCTTTACAAATCCGCACACCGTGAGGACTTTGTGTAAAGCAGAACGGGCACTTTATTGTTTCGTTTTTCATAGCAACCCCAGGGTGGAAGATTTACTGCGTGTTTGTAGGGATTCTCGATGACCGACTCGCTTTAGTAAAATTGCTTGTACCGATCAATGATTGTTACTTGATAGGTATGGTCTATCATAACTAGATTATTGATCTGTAATAACGATCAATATTTTCTTGACTAAACACAAATTTATTACTGGGGAATTGAGTTAGGTTACGAAAGGTGTTTGCAACTAGCTGTCTATAAACGAATTTTTCTTTTCCGACTGAGATGCTGAGTTGCATAGACTTTTGAGAATCTTGCCGGGTTGTTGTGAAGAATGCTCTTACCGTAGCTTCGGAGAAGCTCTATGAGCCGTTGTAAAAAGGGAAGCCAGCTACTAAGCCTGAGATGCTTTAGCTGTTGTACTGCATTCTTTTGAAGAATCTTTTCTACAATTTCGTTCCGTTTGTCTTCTCTGAGCCGTAATTCCAGTTCGGCAATTTTTTCACTTATGCTTTCCCTTGGAATATCCGCTGTTGCAACATCTTTTGCAGGAGCAGGAGCAGGAGCAGGAGCAGGAGCAGGAGCAGGAGCAGGAGCAGGAGCAGGAGCAGGAGCAGGAGCAGGAGCAGGAGCAGGAGCAGGAGGGGATTCTATTGCCGGTATGTCGGTTCGCAGTGCTTCTAAGTGGTCGGGGATATAGTTAAGACGGTTACTCAGATTTGCCCAACTGTAGCTCTTACCCAATTGCGAAGCTTTGAAGGCTATATCGCGGTAAGAGAAAGAGAAGCCGTTCATTTTGCCTGTGCTGGCTACATTCGCCGTCCAAGATACCTCAGCTTCTTCCAGCCTCTTGATAAAAGTTAAAAGGTCAGGTGTATCTGCCAAACTTTTATCTATGATCTGTTGAAGGGACTTCTTGGGGCAGGGAACACCAGTCCGAGCCGATAGCATCTGTTCGTTGCGAGAGATTTTTTTCCGCTTCGGTTGCTTTGGTGCAATCGCAGGAGCAGTCTTGGTAACTGTCAGGTTATGATCGATTTCGAGTTCACTAATAATCCGGGTGCTGATGAGATTTTCATTCCTACCCAAGTACAGCTTCCCACTGGCTATGTCGATTCTGCTGGCGATAATGTGTATATGCTGGCCTTCGTCGTCATGTAAGACATAGCAACGGAGATGGGTATCACTGAATCCCATTCGTTTCATATAGTCATCTGCGATACTAGACCACTGTTCATTCGTTAGTGATTCACCGTTGGGTAAGCGAAGCGAGTTGTGCCAAACTGATTTTGCGACATCCTGGCGAAGATGCTTGGTGTTATCGAATTCAGCGATCAGTTCAAGGGCTGAATCACCTAACATGTTCCCGCCAATGATGATGGGATCACTTTTATGATGTGCTCCCGGTTTCAATGCATATTGAACGACACCAGCGAAGCTCTTACCCCTTTTGATCTTCTGCATACCCTTCATCGGGTTTGCTCCATATGTCAGCATTTAGCAGGTGCTGGCGAAGCTGTACAATTTGTCTTCTGACTGCAAACAATTCTGTATTCGTAAGCTTGCTGTCTTTGCTCTTACCATCGATATGGATCGCAATTCGATTTAGCTTTTGCGATATGTCTGACAACATTTTCCAAGCTTCAACATTTACTAACGGGATGTCGGTTGGAGTGTGATTTAAAAAGGTTAATCTTAACCACTCCCCTTTTTTATGCTTGCCCCTTCTGTTGTTTAAAAGCTCTAGCTCTGCCTGATTCAAACGCACACTGATACAATAATGGCGTAACAACCTTAGATTTTTATCTTTCCTAAATCGATCACGATGCTGATCGTCATGTTTAGATTTTTCCATAGCATTTCCTTATGCAAAAAAATGGTGAATCTGATTAACTTATTGATTATGATGATAAAATACATCTACCAAATGAATTGTGTTTGTCAATCTGAACTTTATAATATGTATTGAGTTCGATGAAATTTAGCACTAAAGCTGATCGCTATGACCACGGACTTCATGTATACTGGTTTTTTATACAGTTATGGTGGGTGGTGTATGCTTAATGGATTTGCTCGCTATGCTTTGACTGCTAGTTCGGTTGCCCCAGTTTGCCTGACATTGGCATTCTTAGCTTATATTAATGATAATTATAAGATTCTTGTTTCCTCAATTCTTTTGGCTGTCGTAAGTGTGGTTTTTTGTGTCTTTATAATCAAGCAAGCACAAAAATATAATCCGGTCACATTGAAAAACTTAGAATCGGCATCTCCGGCAGATAAGGAAATAACCAACTATTTCTTGACTTACTTATTTCCACTTATATCTGGGCCGACCACTTTTATGGATTGGCGATTAGCCCTGTTTTTTTATTTAAGTCTTTTCTTCTACATAAAGCACTCGTCTTCGTATAGTTTCAATCCAATTTTGTCTATCATATTTGGATTCAAGTTTTATGAAGCCGAAGATGACACTGGGGTGAGTTTTGTTCTTTTGTCAACAAAACCTCTTACCAATGCGAAGATCAACGGTTTGAGGGTAAAGAAGCTTACTGAACATACCTATATGATTGTATAAGGATATTATATGGAACTTTTTGCGATTACAGACAGCGAAATACCGACTAGAATAATTAAGATTGACATAGATGCTCCCGCACAAACGGTAGTAGAAAATCTATTTAGAACTCAGAGGAGTGAGTTTATAAATGAAGATATCGAAGAAATAGAGTTTTGTGCATCTTATAATGTTCAGGATGGTGAGATATTTTCCATCAATCCATTTGATGACGAAATAGGCATTATTAATGCAATCGAACGGCCTGATGCTGTTCCAGTTTGGGACCCCGATGATGTGTCAGTTCATTATTTCAAAGCGTTATTTACGGGTGAGCCAGCTTCGAATGGTAATCCTACTCAAGTTTGGCTTCAATGTTTCGATAGACGACAAATAATTAATAATGAAAAATCCTTTTTCCAAGTAGTAACTCAGCCTGGAAATAGATTCTCAGTGTCCACTCGTCCTGGTTTTTCGCTTAGTGATCGATTAACTGCTATTCTTGTGGGTGATAAATTATTGTTCAAGAGTTTCTTTATGCTCCGGCGATTTTTTAACATGGAAGAGTATTTTAATGAAGCTACTAGAGAGGATTTAGATAACTTTATCGGTAATGATATATTTCATGTGGAAAATGCTGAAGATTTTATGATGTTTGCAGATTCTGCAATTAAAAAGAAAGTATCTTTGATAATAAGTTCTGGAATACTCAACGATCAGCCTATTGAAAATCTAATTGAGTGTGCCCAGAAGATTGGATATCAATTAGGTATAACTAATGTGAATGGTGATAATAAAATCACTATGCCAAACTCTAAAAGAGAAGTGAAGCAACTATTATATTTCCTTGATCAGGGCTACTTCAATTCAATAATAACAAATGAGTTAATGTTGACGAATTCGAAGCGACCAATAAGAATTTGATATTTTGCTTTCCTTTACTAATCGAAGAGCAAGTAAAGCAAGACTACTCAGCTTCGCTGAGTTAGCTCTTGCTTATTTAAACAGTATTGCTCTATTGACAAGTCTGAATTTATATAATATTTAATTATTAATTTTAATAAGGAGTGATTATGAATAATATGACAAATATATATGAAGGTTTTTTTTCTCAGCCGGGAAGAATAAACAGTATTGAAAAAAAGAGGATAATAACAGAAAAAGGGATTCTAATTAGCTTCTATGAAGCACAGGTTGAATACCCTAATGGTGACATAAGCAGTCATATATATTATCCTGACAAACAAATCAAAGACATTTTAAATGTCTGGATTGTATTCGACTGCTTTATAAGTAATGATATAAAATATATCATGCATATATATCAATAATGTTTTATGGCTTACGCTTCTTCGCTAAGGTATTGCTACCATTATTTTTAAATTCATTATTTAAAAAGTGTTTTTCTGCAATGGTAAATAATGTTTTAGAAAGAGAATGCGTATTATGATTTTTATCGTATTCTGCTAAAAAAATTGATGTATTTTCGTTTAGACTGATTGTGTCTTTAACAAATATGTCATACTTAAATTTTAAAACATCACTTTTTTCAGTTTGTTTTTTTTGGGTTTCTTTCGCCTTTTCACCAACAATATATTTTTGAGCATCACTGATAGAAGCGTGTGACTGAAAATTAGTACCACTATCAGGGTTAAAAGTAATATAAATATTTTCATATGCTGTTGTATCAGAAATCGTTGAATCTTTATAAATGAAGATTTCAGCTATAACTAATGAATACATAATTCTATCCTCAATAATGATTATTTTTTTATATACCACAATAGTTCATTGAGGTCATTTTTTTTTACAATGATATGACAAACCTTCATGTTGACCAAGGGGAAGATAGTATCCAGTAGTTGAGATTTATATAACTTTAACGCATATAAAATTAATTATTATCCATTAAAAGTATAACTACTTTTGATAAAATATACTATGTCTGCCACCAAAATTCGTGTTTTACCTCATGTTAAAGTAAACATTATAGTATGCAGTCATAATCGTATGCAGTCATAAAATCGCCTCTTTCAGTGTTTTTTATCGTTTGTGATCAATAGATTGTGTTAGATCTCACAAACAAAATTATTGCAGACTACTAGAATTGGTGCATACAGTTAGGCTATCGACTTTTCTATGCAGGACACTGCTTGTTTGGTAACCTAAGGTGGAGATTTTTTTATAGCTTTCCTACACTGATGAACGACTTTTATGTGGGTTTTGCTAAGGATTTTGACAGTAACCAACAAGATCCTGAACGATGGACTATGTGATTCACCATGATGAGAAGTAACGATCTTAACTCTTTTCAATTGACTGCTTTAAGTAGACTTTTTTCCGCTTCCGTCTTTAGTGAGATAGCGAAAAAAGGACAGTCTCCTATGTTTGCTCGCTCTCTCCGAGAGACCGAGCTTTTCGACCATGCAGATACACTTGGGATTACCGTTGGTGAAGCCTTCAATGAGGCATTTGCCTTACTCAGACAAACAGGTTTGCGAAATGAGTATGTTTATCGTTCTGCACTTACACACAATCTTTTGCTTGGGAAACATTCATTAAGAACAGCCTGTATGCTTAATGAATTCAGAATCGGCTCTTGCAAAGCTGATCTCATCATTCTGAACGGAACTGGAACGGTTTACGAAATAAAATCCGAAAGGGATTCCTTAAGCCGTCTACATAACCAAATAACAAACTACCGTAAAGCATTTGGGAAAATCTATGTAATAGCAGGTTCAGAACATATAGATGATGTGCTGAAAACAACTGAATCTACCATTGGGGTATTGAGTTTAACCCGATGGAATCGAATTTCTACTATAAGAGAAGCTGAAGAAGTCTTAGACTTTTTATGCCCTGTAACAATCTTTGAGTCATTAAGAATTAATGAAGCGAAAATTATTGCTTCCGAGTTAGGTATAAAAATCCCCGACTTACCGAATACCCAAATGCATGGTTTCTTAAAAGAAGAATTTAGTGGCCTACCTCCTGTTCCTGTATATAATTTAATGCTAAAAACTTTAAAGGAAAGCAGAAGTTTACTTTCTTTAAGAGAGTTGATTCTTAACTTACCAAAGTCTTTACAACCAGCGGCACTTTCTATTCAGCTTCGCTCTAAGGATCATGAGCGATTAATCAATACTATGCAGCTTCCTCTTGATGAGGCATTGTTATGGGAGTAACAAACTATGTATTACCCTTATTTTCGTGGGAAACAATTTGAACTGTTAGCTATTAGAGACACTGCTAATGTAATGGCTGAGGCAGGTTTTACTCCAATTATAGAGCCTGTGAGAGAGGCTCTCAATGGTCTTGAGCGAACACTGAAAACAATAAAAGAAAATAATGGTAAGGCTATTGTCATCATTAATCCGGCATGTGGTGATCACTCTTCGGATGGACAAAGTATAGCTCAATTATTAAAAAATGAATTTAGTAATTATAAAAATATTTCTGTAGGAATACTTCTTGATAAGAGTATGACTATTGCTAAGGTTGATAATCTCCTTCATTCAGATCTCGTTCATGAAGTCACCTTTATCCATGCTGGGTTTGATGAGCCAAAAGCTTTACATGAAAGATTTGGGGATGGATACAAACATGTATTTATTTCAAACTATTGTTCTAAAGCTTATCGAAAACATTTTGCGGGTTCAGTAAGAGTTTTAATTAAAGATGGCTTTGAAAAAAGACGAAATGCTGATCATCCCGATTCTGAGTTCTTTTCAGATCTTCATCTTAACTATGAAGAAGAGGGTATGAATGGTTTTGGTGATTTCTTAATTGTTGGTGATGAATTTAGTGAGTCCGGTGGCCCTGCGTATGCTGTTGCTATTCATCTAACTTACATTAATACGAAGCATGAAGATGAAATGTACATCTATCATTTTGTTTCGACAACACGTGATACACCGACAGACCCAGCAGGTAAGTTCGCACAGTCCCTTGATAAATTAATGGCTGCTTTAAATACAGGCAAATCCATGTTGCTTGAAACGTCGGCTATCAAAGAATTTAGACGATTATATAATCCAAGCCACTTCCCTGGTTTGGGCACAGTTAAAAAATTGTCTATGATTCACCATATAGAAACCCTAGCCGATTTCATGGATGGTAAATAATATGATCAAGTACTGCTGTGCGAGCTGTTTTGGGGATAATGGTTTAAAGAAAAATATCATACCTTCACTTTCCCCAGATTTTGGCGATTGTTCGTATTGTGGTACCAAAGGTATTGAGATTATTGAGCCTCATGCTTTATTTGATCACTTTAGTTCATTGATAAACATCTACGAAAATCATCAGGATGGTAAGAGTCTAGTTGCACATTTGAAAGAGGATTGGAAGCTATTTTCACATCCTCTTTTAGATGAGGCTCATGCCAAAGAGTTATTAGGTGATATACTTGATGATGGAAATATTGTTAGAAAAACCTTCGTACTTTCTGATGATTATAAGAGTGAATCTCTCGCATTATGGGATCATCTTTGTCAGGAACTCATGTATGAAAATAGATATTTTCTCAATAAATCACTTGATACAGATAGGCTTGGCGAGTTATTAAGTTTCCTTGCTTTAGATGATTTTTCTAAAACATGGTATCGAGCCCGTATTTATGCAGATGATGCTGCTTTTACGATAGACAAAATGGGGGCTCCCCCCAAGAGATTAGTTAGTCATGGGAGAGCAAATCCTACTGGTATACCTTATTTATATCTTGGATCTAAACCAGATACAGCTTTGTCTGAAATTCGACCTCATACAGGTGACAGAGCTTGTGTCGCAGAGTTTACGCTAAAAGATAACCTGACTCTAATAGACCTAAGAAACCCTCGCGAAACCGTTTCACCATTTTTATTAACTGATCCAGGTGAAATGGGTAAAATGCTTGCAGATATACCTTTTCTTGAACGACTTGGTTATGAACTAACAAGACCTGTATTACCTAAAAGTGCAGCCCTTGATTATATTCCAAGCCAATATATATGCGAATTTATTAAGAAAACTGGCTTTCATGGAGTACTTTATAGTAGTTCTGTAAGTGAAGGAATCAATCTAGCTCTTTTTGAGCCGTTAAATGCGACTGGAGGAAATGTAAGTATTTATGATATAGATAAAGTCGAAGTTAGTGTAAGTAAACAAAATTAATATACTCTTTGTTCGATTATCACCAGTCGGGACTGATAGTATCATCGACAATGTGGGTCGCATTAATTACTAAAGATCAAAAGGATTGTTGCGATGTTCGAGTCCGGCCTTTGCTATTATTTTTGCGTAATTAGGCTGCAATAGCTTTTAGCCTTTGAGCTTGCACATAATCACTCCACCACTGCATGAGAATCACTCGTTCTGCCAGATATTCCGGGCGATTGTAAGCTGCAATTATTTCATCTTTCTTTGAGTGGGCAAGGGCCGCTTCTAAGACACCAGTCCTGGACTTACCAGATTCGTCTGTCGCCGTTCTCGCAATAGATCTCATTCTGTTAACCATAAGTTCACCTCCTTAAATTGTTTGAATGATTACGGCTTATACTGCCTACTTATGCTAATATCTAAGAGAAGCCATTATGGTTGTGTAAGTATACTTCTTGGTTTATTTCGGATATATAAAACCATACCTATGACTGGCTGTTTTCAGCAAGAGTCTTATCATCTAAAGAATTTATTTTCGAAATTCTTTTTAACTCATTAAGATAATCAACTTCGTTTTCCAAGAACCAATGAAGAACTTTAGAGTTACCAAGTAATTTATTAATATATGACTGGATTATCACGAATTTCAACATATCTGAACCATACTCGGTTTGAAGCTTTTTTGTTTCTTCCGAAGTTGTTGCCATTTCCTGTTCCAGACGAAGTATGGTTTTTTTTATGTCCTTTTTATAGGAAGTGTTTTTCCCTTTATTTACTATCATCGATGCCGGTGTAGCATCCAAGATGCTCATTGCAAATTTTTTACTATAATTATCAAAATTAATCATTGTACCGACAGCTTCAATTTGACGAATTGGCTTCATTTTCCTCAAAACATCAAATGTAGCCTTAGGTATAGGTTTATCAGAAAGTTTCGCAATTACACTTGGATCTATACCGTTCATCACATTAGCTTTATCTTTTATAGCATCAATAGATATTCCCAAAGCAGCACTAAGTTTTTCAATTGAAACTTTTGCTAAGGACTTGATTATCATTCTATGTTCTTCAACTACATTTATATGATTGACTTGTTTGTTAGGAGTGAACGCATCATCTATGCTCGAAAGTATACATGGAGCTTTTTCTATGCCTAAGTCTTTTAAAGCCTCAACCCTCAAATGGCCATCGAGTATCTTAATGGCATCTTTATCTTTGTCATAGAACACTATTATTGGTTCAATAATACCTAAGCTTTCAATAGAGGTAACTATTTGATGATATTTATGACTTAGCTTTACATTTTCTAACAATTCCTTAGAGGGAACTAACTTGTTTGTTTCTAAATAAATAAAGTTGTCGCCAAAACGTATCTGAATCATTTTGATGCCTCTTTGTTTATTGGATTTAGGATCTGAGATGGCAGTTCTGAAAGATTCTCTTGTTCAAGTATATTTTGAAAGCTTTTATTCATCATTATGATGTTAAATATCTCATTTACAATCAGCAAATTAGTTTTTATAAATTTAGAGTTGTTATAAACAGATTTATGTTCAGCGATACTATTTTCATAAAGCTCAATTAACTCCTCAGCAGTCATTCTTTTTGATGGTTTGTGATAATAAAACCCGGCTGCTTTTGCACCTTTATTCCCAATTGTTCTCTGATTTAGAATGTGTTTTATCTTTATAATGTCTCGGCTTTTTATTAATTTTTTATCATATGCTTCGGTAAGAATATCTTGTGCTTCTTCAGTTTCACATCTTGCAAATTGCACTGCGAGATACAGAGGCAAATTCCCCCGTTCGACTGCAGAGAGAAGTTTATGCTCTCCCTTATCAAGAAGCATATTTATACTGCTCACCCAGTTCGATGAATACCCAGTAATCTCACTTATTTCGGAGTCTGAAAGTCCTCTGTGTTTCATATCTTTTATTACCTGTAATAACTCATTGGAACGTGGTCTCCTCCTTGCAATGTTTTCAACCAAACTCATAACGTAAGCATCTTCTTCTGATACATCTCTTATAATTGCTGGAATAATGGTTTCACCTAATGCAACGAGAGCCTCTATTCTCCCTTGACCACAAATTAAAGCATATTTGAAATCGTCTTCATCAATCGCTCTTACGCTTATAGGCTTGCTTAATCCTCTTTTTTTTATGCTTTCCTTAATTTCTTCATGAACTACCTTATTTCTAGTCCGTGGGTTAAGGAATTTTATTTTTGCAATCTCAATTTGAATTATTGGGAATTCATTTGTTTCAGGCAGCATATAGTTCCCTCACTTTCATGCGAGTAATAATTTGTAGAAGTTTATCCAGATTATCAAATCTATAGAGATCTAATCGAATGTTGTTTGTTTCCGTCATGCACATTTTACTATATTCGTTTTCTATCTTTGGTATGATATAAAAATCAAGAGGCGAAATATTTTGTGAATCCATTCGTATAACAATTGTTATGTCTGCTTTTTGTGAGTTATCAAACCGGACCTTCCATCTAAGTTTACCTGATTTCATATGTATGCATTTAGTAATAAGGACGGAAATTAAAAGCTCATCATTGATGTAAAGCATTGGGGCATATTTATATTCGTCTATATAGCAGTTACTTTTTAATATTCTCCCCTTAAAATCCTCAATTATACCTGAGTAAAATGATCTTAGTGCTTCATTTATTTGGAGATAGCTGTAATCATGTTCTGGCTTATAACCAATCAAAGTATATGCTCTTAAAAGACCACCAAATCGGGTTCTGTAAACAGAAGATGAAGGGCCTGTATCATCTTCATCAATGATAAATCCTGATAGTTTTCCCTTAGATTCCAATTTTTGTTTTAGCTTTTCTAAAAGCTCTTCATTAGTCAAATGTATGGATCGGAGCTGAATTATATCTTGAGCTTTATTATATTTTTTCTTTGAAATAATGGGTTTATATGCTTTGTCACATCTAACCCATTCATGTTTGGGGTTTTTTACAAGTCTACTTTTTAGTTTAGATGAGGTTTTGTTATATATATTGTTCCCAATATATTTTTCATTTGTCAAGATTTGATGTATTTTTGCACGAGTCCATAATGTTCCATTTTCCGCAGGTATATTCTGTTCATTTAATCTCTCAGCAATAATGAATTCTGGTACGTTATAATCTATAAAGAGATCATAGATTCTATTTACAATTTTTATCTCACTTTTTGGTCCCGGAATTAATATTACTCTATCTGTTTGAATACTCTTTCTTTTGCGGAAACTCAATATTTCTTTGGCTATGCCATTTTCGTCAACTAAAAGACGTCTCAGCCCATAACCAGCCATGCCGCCTTGATGATAACCAAGCTTTATTAAATTTACTTGTCCTATAAATACCTTTTCAGATAAATTCCTGCTGTGATATGCAGCACTAGATCTTTTTATATTCAGTATTACAGAAGACTCTAAAGGGAAATCTTTAGTGGGTATAGGTTCAGAACAGTATATAAGGTCTACACCGTTTCTCTCAAATAGAAAGGAATAATATGCAGCTTCATCACTGTTTTGAAAACGACCAAAACGGCTCACATCATAAAATAATACAGCCTGTATATCTATTTTCTTTTGTTCTACATCACTAAGTAACTGCTGCAAAGAATGCCGGCCTACGATACTGACTCCGCTCTTACCTGCATCATCGTAGGTATAAGCGATTTCCATATTGTTCTTTTCAGCATAATCTTTGATATATTCGGACTGATTATGTAAAGAATATTGCTGATGGTCGGTAGACATCCTCAAGTACTGTGCGACTCTAACTTTATGATTTTTATCATTTTCGCTAGCCATGCACGAAACCTCATGGATGATTCAATACAGTGTAGAGGATAAAATTGATCAATTTTTAACCAAATTCAACTCTTTTATCATCGATTAGAGCGAATTTGGTAAATCTTCGAGGTGTATGATAATCGAGAAGAGATGTGATTATTTAGCTGATATGACCGACAGCTTTCGTTATGTGGACTCATGGTCCCCATTTGTAAATGGCTATGCTTAGTCCACATAGGTTAATGGTGTGATTATTAATTCTTTAACTAAATCAAGATAGTTAACCCATCATGGGAGAGTTATGCGGCAATAACTTTGCATTTTTGAGACGAAACATAGTCACTCCACCATTGCATGAGAACCACCCGTTCAGTGAGATACTCTGCACGATTGTAGGCTGCAATTATTTCATCTTTCTTCGAGTGGGCAAGGGCGGCTTCTAAGACATCAGTTCTAAACTTGCCAGACTCCTCTGCAGCCGTTCTAGCAATGGATCGCATACCGTGAGCTACAAGCTCACCTCCGAAGCCCATACGGATTATGGCCGCATTGGCTGTTTGTTCATGCATGTGATTGAGTGGAGCTTTGATACTGGGGAAAACCCACTCTCTACGCCCGCTGATGGCTTTCATTGAATCCAAGACTCGCAAAGCTTCTTTACTTAGTGGAACTTTATGAGGCTTCTTCATTTTCATGAACTCCGCCGGGATGTTCCACATTGAGTTGTCAGTATCTATATCGGCCCATCTAGTGCGAACAGCCTCACCAGGACGAACCCAAGTTAGTAACTGCCATTCAATCAGCAATCGTGTCTCCATACGGACTGAGGCGTTGTTTAACACTGTAAGGAAGCGGGGGAGTTCGGTTGGGGGCAGTGTAAGCACACCTGTTTTAGTTCCACGCACTTTTTGAGATTTCCGGTTTTTCAGCCATCAGCCGGTACTCTTCTGGCGTCAGGTTATTCAGGGA